>JBJEDY010000001.1:0-23524 GCA_051872535.1 Bacilli bacterium
ACCTCTACTTTACATTTTCTACTGGTATTGTACCCCCCCCCGGACCTTTGTCAAGTTGACATTTTGTTGTCGGCTACAGGTCAACGTAACCAAAAAAAGCATTTATGCTTTTACTCTTTTTCTAAACTTCTTGTGACATTTATAGCTGCTATAGCACCTTCTCCACAAGATGTTATAACTTGATAAATATTATCTTTATTAGTTATATCACCAACAGCATATATTCCTTTAATTTTACTTTCTAAATTGGAGTCAACTTCAACATATCCAAATTCATCTAAAATACCTAAATTATCTACAAATGAAGTTGAAGGTGTAAAACCAATATAAGTAAACATAGCACTTACTTTAATTTCATCTGTATTATTTATAATTATACTATCTAAATGCCCATCTTTTTCATTTAACTGTGTAACTTGACTATTCATTAAATAAATAACATTATTTTTCTTTTTCAATACTGATATTAAATCTTCGCTTGCTCTAAATTCATCTCTTCGATGAATTAAATAAACTTTATTACAAATGTTACTTAAATATGTAGCTTCTGATATAGCACTATCACCGCCACCTACTACACAAACATCTTGATCTTTAAATAAATGTCCATCACAAATAGCACAAGTACTTAAACCTCTACCTAATAATTCTTTTTCATTAGGAAGTCCCAGCAATTTAGGTGTTCTTCCAGTTGCTATTATAATTCTTTTTGTATAATAGTATTCATCATCTGAAACAATTACTTTCTTACAATTATTTTCTAATATAATTCTTTCTACTGCTTTAATTTTATAATCAATATCTAAACTTCTTAAATGTTCAAACATTTTAAAAGCTAAATCCGACCCAGATATATTTTTCTCTCCAGGAAAATTATCTATATCACTCATATAATTTAGCATTCCTCCGGGCATATTTTTCTCTAAACATAAAACATTTAATCCACTTCTTTTAGCATATATTGCTGCTGTAATACCAGCTGGTCCAAGTCCGATTATTATTACATCATATTTCATATTATTACCATCTTATTTCCACTTTATCAGATTCTGAATATAAATCTTCAAAATGACCTTTCTTAGCCAAAACTAGGAACATTAAAAGTCCTGTTACAACCATTATTATTGATACTACTTGAGCTACTTTAAATCCACCAAACATTAATGAATCCGTTCTACTTGTTTCAATAAAGAATCTTCCAATACCATACCATACTAAATATATAGAAGTTAATTGACCAGTTTTAATATATTTTAATCTTCTAACTATAATTAAAATCAAAAATCCTAATAAACACCATAATGATTCATAATAGAAAGTTGGTTGATAATAAACTCCTTCAATTAACATTCCTCTAATTACAAAGTCCGGTATTATTTTTACACTTTCTAGTGTTGCTAAATTAGTAGCAGCACCATGTGCTTCACCATTAAAAAAGTTACCCCATCTTCCAATTGCTTGACCTAATATCAAAGATACAACAATAATATCTGTAAGTTTTGCTAATCGAATATTATATTTTTTAGAATAGAATAAAACTACTAAAAATCCACCAATAATTCCCCCATGAATGGCAAGACCACCTTCCCATATTTTAAAAATTGACATTAAACTATCTTGGTATTCAGCAAAATTAAAGATTACGTAATAAGCACGAGCTCCTATTAACCCAAATATAACCATCCAAAAAGCTAAATTAAAAATTAATTCAGCTGGAATATTAAACTTTTTAGCTTCCATTTGCGCTAGTTTAATACCAATCGTTACAGCTATTAAGATTAATACAGAATACCATCTAATTGCAAAATTACCTATTGTAAATAATACTGGATTCATTTTATCCCTCCTACATTTTTAATATTATATCACAAGTCATATCTTATTAGTTAAAATTGTAAAAGAAAAAATACAGGGTAACTTTTTAAAATGTATCTAAAATTAATTCTTTGAAGATAACATTTTTTTTAAGAATTGTCCTGTATATGATTCTTTAACTTTAGCAATTTCTTCAGGAGTACCAGTAGCTACGATTGTTCCACCATCACATCCACCTTCTGGCCCTAAATCTATTATATAATCTGCAACTTTAATAACATCCAAGTTATGTTCAATAACTATTACTGTATCACCATTATCAACTATTCTTTGTAATATTACTAACAGTTTTTTTATGTCATCCATATGAAGTCCAGTAGTTGGTTCATCTAATATAAAAACACTTTTTCCTGTAGCTTTTTTTTGTAATTCTTTAGCTAATTTAACGCGTCCTGCTTCACCACCAGATAAAGTTGGAGCACTTTGACCAAGCTCAATATAGGAAAGTCCCACATCTTGCATTACTTGTAATTTATTTTTTACTTTAGGTATGCTATCAAAGAAATCTAGTGCTTCAGATACACGCATATGTAATATATCAGAAATATTCTTATCTTTAAATTTAACATCTAATGTTTCTTTATTATAACGAGTTCCATGACAAACTTCACAAGGTACATATACATCTGGTAAGAAGTTCATTTCGATCTTCTTAACTCCATCTCCCCAACAAGCTTCGCATCTTCCACCTTTAACATTAAATGAAAATCTATTTTTCCCATATCCACGAATCTTTGATTCTTTCATATTCGCAAAAACATCACGAATATCATCAAATACTCCTACATAAGTTGCAGGGTTACTTCTTGGAGTTCGACCAATTGGATCTTGAGTAATATGGACAACTTTATCAATATAATCTAACCCTTTAACTTCTTTACAATCTCCAACAACAACTTTGGATTTATAAACTTTTTTAGTTAATGCATTAAATAATATATCATTAACTAATGTACTCTTTCCACTTCCTGATACACCTGTTACACAAACAAATTTACCCAGAGGAAATTTTACATTTATGTTTTTTAAATTATGTTCTTTTGCTCCTTTAACTTCCAAATATAAACCATTACCTTTTCTTCTTTTCTTAGGTATTTCAATAACTTCTTTCCCACTTAAATATTTACCAGTTAAAGAATTAGGATTTTTCATTACTTCTTCCGGTGTCCCACAAGCCATTAATTCTCCACCAAAATCTCCTGCCCCAGGACCAATATCAACTAAAAAATCACTTTCTAGCATTGTATCTGTATCATGTTCTACTACAATTAAAGTATTACCTAAATCACGCATTTCTTTTAATGATTCAATTAATTTTGCATTATCTCTTTGATGTAACCCTATACTTGGTTCATCTAATACGTAAAGAACACCACTCAATTTACTTCCTATTTGTGTAGCAAGTCTTATTCTTTGTGCTTCTCCTCCTGATAGAGTTCCGGCGTTTCTATTTAGAGTAATATATCCTAAACCAACATTATTTAAAAATTCTAATCGATTACATATTTCTTTAACTAATAATTCACTTATTTGTTTTTGTTCTTCTGTTAGTTTTAAATTTTGCATAAATTTATATAATTCTGCAATTGATAAAGATGTCATATCATAAATATTCTTTTTATTAATATAAACATTTAAAACATCACTTTTTAATCTTGTTCCATGACATAATGGACATTCAGTTTCAATCATAAAACCTTCAATCCATTCTCTAATCCAGCCCGAATTAGTTTCAATTTGTCTTCTCTCTAAGTTATTAACAATTCCTTCAAAGAAATCTGTCTTTGTTCGAAAGTTTCCATTTTTGGAATAATACTTAAACTCTAAAGCATCATGGGAACCATATAAGATTATATCTAATTTCTCTCGAGGTATATCTTTTATAGGCATATCTAAATCTATACCATAATGTTCAGCTACTGTATCCACTTCTGTAAAAGTAGTATTTTGATCTTCTGACAAAACGGCAATTCCACCATCTCTTATACTCTTATTGCGATTAGGAATTAATAATTCTTCGGACACTTGCATCTTCATTCCTAAACCATTACATTCTGGGCAAGCACCAAATGGGGAGTTAAATGAAAACATTCTTGTTTCTAGAGGAGGTAATGAATAATTACAATGTACACATGCATAGTTTTCACTCATTAATAATTCTTCTCCATTAATAATAAATAAAACCATTCCATTAGCTAACTTAGTACTATTTTCAATAGCTTCAAAAATTCTACTACGATCTTCTTTTTTTACAACTACTCTATCAACTATTACTTCAATTGTATCTTTCTTATTCTTTTCTAAATTAATATCATCGGTTAAATCCATTATAGTACCATTTACTCTTACACGACTATATCCTTTTTTTCTCAAATCTTCCAAAACTTGAATATGACTACCTTTTTCTCCTCTTACAATTGGAGCCATTATTTCAACTTTAGTACCTATATCCAATTCTAAAATTCGATTAGTCATTTCTTCAATACTTTGGCTTTTAATAGGTTCTTTATGATTTGGACAATAAGGAATTCCAATTCTTGCAAATAAAAGTCTTAAATAATCATAAATCTCTGTAATAGTTCCGACTGTACTACGAGGATTATTATTAGTACTTTTCTGATCAATACTTATACTTGGACTTAATCCTTCAATAGAATCAACATCTGGTTTACTAGTTCCACCTAAAAATTGTCTTGCATAAGCTGATAAGCTTTCAACATATCTTCTTTGCCCCTCTGCGTAAATTGTATCAAAAGCTAACGAACTCTTTCCAGAACCACTTACACCTGTCATAACAATTAAAGAATTTTTAGGTAATTCTAGGTCAATATTTTTTAAATTGTTTTCTCTGGCACCTTTAATAATTATCTTATCCATAAATCCACCTCTTGCTATTTATAAAAACAACATTTTCTACATAATTCGCATACTTTCTTGTTATTTAAAAATCCGTTTCTAATATTTAAAAATTGCTTGCTAGATATTATATCATCTAAATTTTGTTTGTAAATATTTCCTAAATTAATTATTCCATTATTATCTAAACAACAAGGAACAATAGTACCATCAACTAAAATACCAATATGATTTCTTGTTCCAAGACAAGTCCCTTTCTCACCATAATCTTCATTATCTAATGACGGCCAAATAAATGCTTCGTCAAAATCTAAATAAATATTATCATCTAGTTTTATATGACTATTAGTAATTTCAGCCATATATTTATTTCTTAACTTATTAACAATTGCATTTTTCTCTGAAAAATTTGTCCATAATCGATAATTAATATATGTATTTTTGCTTATTTTATCAGCTACATCAAAAATATCTTGCATATAATCATCTAGTGATTTGCCATTATTTTCATTATAGCTATGTAATGATATATTTATTTGTCTTATATTTTTATTATTTTCTATTTTCTTTATTAGATACCCGTTAGTTGTAATATTTACTTTAAATTTCTTACTAGCTTCATTGATTAAATCATTTATATATGGGTGCATTAAAGGTTCTCCCATAATATGAAAGTACAAATACTTAGTATGTTTTTCTATTTTATTAAGCAATGTTTTAAAATCTTCTACACTCAAAAACTTTTTATCCCTTTTATGATTAGGACAAAAAGAACAATTTAAATTACAGATATTAGTTATTTCTACATAAATTTTTTTAAACATTACTTTCACCAAAAACATTATATCAGCAAACACTTGTTTGTGCAATACAAAAATACTATTAATTACTATTTTTTATACTTTCGTACTCTTCACTTTTTTGCTTTATATCATTAAATATTTCTTCATCACTTTTACCATAATATTCATATAAAAACTTACTTTCTAAAGTATAAACTGTTCTAATATCATCTAATTCATCAATTAATACCGGCGGTACAACAAAAGTTTTAATTAGAGAATTATCATTTTTCTTATTTAAGTACTTTTTAAGAATAATATTCATTTGTGAAAATGTATAAGAATTCTTTAGAGTTGTATTATTTAAACTAATTACAGAAGTTGAATTTTCTATCTCAATAACTGCTTTTACTACATCTTCAAATTTCTTAAGATTAAAATAACCTAAAACATTACTTTTGCTATAAGAAGGATAATTAGCTATATTAATATTATTTCCACGCGCTAAATGTTTACTTACTAAATAACCATATTCTAATTTAGGAGCTTTAAGACCTGTTTCAAAATCCTTATAATTACCATCTTCCATTAAAACAATAACAACCGGATCAATAGAAAGATAAGTATTTAGATATAAATCACGATATTGAACACCATTAATATTAGTATTTTCAATAACTAATCCTTTACTAACTTTGTACCCAATGTATGCATACTCTAATGGAATATTTTGAACCATTTTTGTAACACTATTATTTACTAAATTACCAACATTATTTAAAACACCTTTAAAATTTGCCATCTAAAACACCTTACTTCGATTTTCTTTTTTGAATTCTATAGACTATTCTTAAGCTTAATTTCCATGGAATAAATCTATTTAGAAAAGTTCCCAATTTAACACTAAATTTAGGGATAATAATAAGTTTATTTTTAAACATTTTATCTATTCCATATTTAGCAACATATTCACTAGTAGCTTCTTTGATAGCAAAAGTTCCACCAGCTACTTTATTAAAATTAGTTCTAACAGGACCAGGACATAAAGTACAAATATGAACATTACTTTTATCTCTTCTTAATTCTTCATAAATCGCCATAGTCCATTTGGCAACATAATTTTTTGTTGCATAATAAGTATTTAATCTTGGTCCTGCTAAAAAACCAGCACTACTTGCTATATTCATTATATACCCACGATCTCTTTGCACAAATTTTTTTAGAAATAATTTTGTTAAGATATGTACAGCTTTAATATTTAAGTCAATCATCTCTAATTCTCGTTCTAAATCAGTCTTAACAGTCATTCCAAATAATCCAAAACCAGCACCATTTATTAAAATGTCAATATCTTCATCTTTAACAGTATCATATAACTTAAAGCAATTACTAGTAACGCTTAAATCCATAGCTATTACCTTAACTTCAGTCTGACATTTTTTAGCTACTTCTTCTAAAGCCTTTTTATCTCTTGCAACTATTATTAAATCATAACCCAACTCACTTAAATAGTAAGACATATCTCTACCTATTCCACTACTTGCACCTGTTATTAAAGCTTTCATCTTATCACCCATTTTTATTGTAACACAAAATAAAAAAAATTATAAAAAAGAAGCTAAGCTCTTCTTGCAATACTTTCAAGTATTAAAGGGAGCATTTGCTTCTTTCTTGATACTAAATTATCAATATAAATACCTTGATAAATATCTTTTAAATTATAACTATCTTGAAGTAGTTCTTTTGCTTCTTCATTATAAAATAAATATGAACCATTTCTAATAATATCAGTTACGCATAATACAGCAACTTTATAATTATACATATCATGCATGCTATTTAATAATTCAATATATTCATTCTTATCTTTTTCAATACTATCAAAATCCATTGTAAATACCTGACTAATTCCTAAGTTAGAACTATCATAAGCTTTATATGTTTTAAAATCTTGATTAAAGATTTCTTGTACTGTCATTCCTCTTATTGAAGAACCAGATTTAAACATTTCCATACCATACTTTTCAGGATCTATTCCAGCTATTTCACATAATGCTAAACATACTTCTTTATCATAATTAGTAGTCGTTGGTGATTTAAATAGTAATGTATCAGATATTATCGCACTAGCCATTAGACCAGCAATATTTTTAGGTATTTCAATATGATTTTCCTTAAACATTTTATAAAGTATTGTACTAGTACAACCTACAGGCATAATACGAAAGTTTATTGGTGAATTAGTTGCAATATTTCCAAGATTATGATGATCAATTATTTCCAAAATTTCTGCTTCTTCAATTCCATCAACAGTTTGATCAAGTTGATTATGATCAACTAAAATAACTTTTTTCTTTTCATAATTGTTAGCATCAATTAATTGAATCATACCTAAACATTCATTCTTTTTATTAACAATTGGATAATTTGTATGTCCATATTTATTAGCTATTTCTAAAAAATCTTTACGATAATCATGTAAATAAAATTTAATTGGATCTTTATTAATATTTATCATTTTAATATAATTGCTTATTTTTAAAATATTAGCTGTTTTATACGTTGTGTATCCAGTCTCAATAACATTAATATGATTTTCTTTAGCCATAACATAAAGTCTTTGATTTAATGTATTTCCACCAACAATAATCATTAATTTAACTTTACTTAAAATCGCATACTCCTGAATAGGTTCACGATCTCCAACAATTAAAACTTGTTCTTTTGTAAGTTTAACTCTTTCCAAAAAAGTAGTACTACGATAAGAAGCAGCTAAAATACTACCTTTAATTTCATCATCAAACTTTAATACCTTACGACCATTTAAAGTTTTAACAATATTATCATATGAAGTGTATAAATCTCCAACATTACCTTCAATTAAATATCTTGCAATTTCTTTTAAATTGGCATATCCAGTTAAAACATTACTTTTATCAATAAGAGGTAATCCCGTAACGCCTAATTCATTCATCTTTTTAAAGGTATCATCTATAGAGGCATTCTCTAATATTTTAGCATCTTGATTAAACTTCATATTACGCATTTGTACTTTAACATCGCTTAAAAAACGTGGTTCTTCAACATTAAAATAATTTAAAACAAATGCAGTTTCTTTATTAATTGTTCCTAAAAGACGTGGTTCAGTATCTTCACCTAACATATTTTTTAAATAAGAAAGAGCAATACATGCGGTTACCGAATCAGTATCTGGTTTTTTATGGCCAAAAATATAAGTCGTCTGCATCCTAACCAACTCCCAATTCTAACTCATTATATCACAAAAAAAAGAAATAGTTAAATTAAACTCTTTCTTAATTTTATATTAGCTTCATATTCTTTTCTTGCTTCAATTGGTATAACTAAATCACGATCAACCAATACTAATGGTCTTTCTTTAAACCATTCTGGTAAATCTTCTGGATTTGAACAGTTTGCATCATGATAATCATCTAGATAAAAACAATTTGCTTTTCCATTACGATATAAATAATCTTCTAGGATATAACCCATATTATATAATTCTGTGCGAAAATATATTTCCATTTCATCATCATGTTCAACAAATGGTTTGGTTAGACATTGTTGAACTTCGATAGTTTCCTTAATTCCTTCAATATCTCTTATTTCATAATACTCATAATTCTTAATAATTAAAAATACTTCTGGAACATTATATTTTGATATATATTTCATATTTGAAAACTTTAATATTTTATCATCAATTTGAATAGAAAAAGATGTGCTACCCGCTCCTTTAAATATTATATTTTTCGATTGACTTTGTTTATAATACTTATTAACTAATTGTAAATATCGATCTCTTAAATTACATAACAAAAGATTTAATACCATTATTTTTCCTTCAATATCACATTTCATTTCATAAAAAACATAATTATAAACAAATAGATATTCATCTTTTTCTGGTGTTGTAATATTATCTCCAAATCTTTTAATAAGTTCATATTTATAGTTATCTGCTGTTTTAAAATAACGATTAATATCTTTCATTAGTTCCTCATAACAATGAAAGATATCTGGTTCAAAATCATTTTCTGCTAATAAATCCATAATATATTGTGACAAATGATTAGTTTCATAGTTTTCAAAAATAAACTCTTTAATATCTGTATACAATTTATCATTAAAACAATAATCAAATAAACTATATGCAATCATACTTAAATCTTTTTCTTGCATTTTTTCTACTACACCAGATGAATCTTTATTAACAAAATAAGAACAAATATCATCTTTATAGAACTTTTCAATTAAACTACGATACTCTAAAAATATTGTCTTCATAAATTCTGCTCTTACATTTAAATTCATGTGATAAGCTAACATATCTAAAATATCTTGTGCACCAAACCTAACTGCCCATTTAGTAATTGTGTAAACTGTAGATGTATAATAATCGTTACATACAAAGCGATCAAAATTATCTTTTAAATAATCTTTTGCCCAATCACATTCACATAAAAAATTCATTAGTAAAATATTGTCATTCAAAATAAAAAAAATTTCATCATTTAATAGATTTTCGCACTCACTTTTTGTATTTGGTCTACTCATTAAGTCATTAATTTTTTTACTATAATCTTTTGATTTTATTAAATCACTAATAAAACTTTCCATAAAAAAATCCCCTCTAATGCGGGATTTATTATAGCACTAATTACTTTTCATTTCAAATAAAATATCTCTTAATTCCATAGCTCTTTCAAAATCCAGATTATTAGCTGCAGTTTTCATTTCTTCCTCAATTCGATTTATAATATCTTTTCTTTCTTTAGGGCTAAGTTTTTCTTCTGTTTTTTCAATTTTATCGGATATTTCATTAGAAATAAGTTCATGTATTTCTTTAATAATTGTTTTTGGTATAATACCATGTTCTTGATTATACTTATCTTGAATAGATCTTCTTCTTTGGGTTTCTTTAATTGCTTCTGCCATTGATTCACTAACCATATCAGCATACATAATTACATGTCCATTGGCATTTCTAGCACATCTACCTATTGTTTGTATCAAACTTCTTGTACTTCTTAAGAAACCTTGTTTATCAGCATCCATAATGCATATTAAACTTACTTCTGGGATATCAATACCTTCCCTTAATAAGTTAATACCAACTACTACATCGTACTTACCTTTTCTTAATTCTTGAATTATTTTTAATCTTTCAAAAGTTTTAACTTCATTATGAAGATAAGCAACATTAATACCCAATTCTTTTAAATAGTTAGTTAATTCTTCTGCCATACGAATAGTTAAAGTTGTAATAAGAACTCTTTCATTTTTATCTTTACGTATATTAATTTGTTCAATAATATCATCAATTTGACCTTCAGTTTCTTTTACTTCAATAGTTGGATCAAGCAATCCAGTTGGTCTAATAATTTGTTCAACATAATGATTACTTACACAATCTTTTTCATAATCGCCTGGTGTAGCTGAAACATATATTACTTGATTAATCTTACTTTCAAATTCTTCAAAACGAAGTGGTCGATTGTCTAAAGCGCTAGGTAATCTAAATCCATAATCAACTAAAGTTTGCTTACGAGCTCTATCGCCATTATACATACCTCTTACTTGTGGTAACGTTACGTGTGATTCATCAACAATAAGCAAAAAATCATCCGGAAAGAAATCAATTAAACAAGATGGAGTTTCGCCTTCAGAACGTAATGCTAAATGTCTTGAATAGTTTTCAATACCACTACAGAATCCAGTTTCTTTTAACATTTCTAAATCATACTTAGTTCTTTCTCTAATTCTTTCTTCTTCCAATAATTTATTATTATCAATAAAATATTGTCTTCTTTCTTCTAATTCAGCTTCTATTCTTCTAATCGCCTCTTGTGTTTTCTCATCACTTGTAACAAAGTGTGATGCTGGAAAAATGCTAATAGTTTTCTTATTTTGAATTAAAGCCCCTGTCAAAGGATCAAAAGTACTAATTCTTTCAACTTCATCACCAAATAATTCAATTTTAATTCCATGACTCTTTTCGTTAATCGGAATAATATCAATAATATCTCCGCGAACACGAAATGTTCCTCGATGAAAATCAATATCAGTTCTTTCATAAGTCATATCAACAAGTTTATTAATAATATCATTTCTCTTTATTTCTTCCCCAACTGTCACAGTAAGCATTTTATTAATATATTCTTCTTTTTCGCCAATACCATAAATACAAGAAACAGAAGCCACAACAATAACATCACGATTATTAATTAAAGCACTTGTAGCTCCATGTCTTAACTCATCTATCTCATCATTGATACTACTATCTTTTTCAATATAAGTATCACTTTGGGGAACATATGCTTCTGGTTGATAATAATCGTAGTATGATACAAAGTACTCGACATGATTATTAGGAAATAACTCTTTAAACTCAGAATATAATTGCCCAGCCAATGTCTTATTATGGGCAAGTACTAAAGTAGGTTTGTTCACTTTTTGAATAACATTTGCAATAGTAAAAGTTTTACCTGTACCTGTTGCACCAAGTAATACCTGATGTTTTTCACCATTATTTATTCCTTGTACTAATTTTTCTATTGCCTGTGGTTGGTCTCCACTAGGTTTATATTTTGATACTAAATTAAACATAATTACCTCCTTATTATGACTTATATCATCCATAAAATTGCATTCTAGCATATTTTAACACCTATTTTACAATAAAACAAGGAAGGCACGGTGTACTTCCTTATACATTATTAAACATTATTTTTTTAGCAATTTTTTTATAACTAAAAAATCTTCTGGATATTGTTTTATACAATGATTATCTTTATCAATAATAAATGGTGGTATAAATACTACATTCCATCCATTTTTAATATATTCTTCTAATTCTTTTTCATAATTTACACAACTTGTTGTAATAGTTTTTTCTTGCATAGATTCAATTTTATGGAACCCACAACATCTAACTAATACATCTCCAATATCATCGTTTGTCCAATTTATTATTTTTTCAATTTCATTTTGGGGACTTTCTGTATATATATATAAATCTTCAAAAAATCTATAAAAACATGCTTTAGCATTAATTATACCTAAAATTAATTCAATTATATGTCTTTCTCTAGTTACTGGTATTCCATTAATATATTCTAAATATGCAGGTTGACTTATATAATTTAAAAATAATTTAAATTGTCCAGCAGTTATATAACCTTTTTCTTTTATTTTTTTTGACATATTTAAATATCCATTAGAAGTATTATGAGTTTTTAATATATTTTCATTATCATTTATAGAATATTTTATTCTATTATAATTAAAAGATAAATCTCGGCCTTTATGTCCACATTTTCCCACATTATATAAATATCCGTTAGGCGTTATATACCATGCATCAGGTTGGTATACATCATCTTTTTTATTAGGCACATATTGAATAGTCATATATTTTTTTAATTCATCTATTGCTTCTATATTTTTTTTATTAAGTGATGTATAATATTCTTTGTTATTTGGAAATAAATCTATATAAATAAATGATAATCTTTTGATTAAGTATAAATAATTTTCTATTGCTTTAGAAGAAAAATCTATTTTTTTATATTCATCTAATATCCAATACATTTCTTCGTCAATACTTTCAAATTCACTAGAAACAGAACAGGCCTTTTCATAATCAATGTATATATTCTTTTCAAACCATTCATGAATATTAAAATTTTTATAAATATTAATTAAGGACTCACTATTTTTAAATAAATTTGCATATTTTTCTATAAATGAATATGGTATTACATAATCAAATAAGACTTTTTTTCCTTTATCTTCAATATCAACTAATGGTAAATAATAATTCAATCTATGTTCTAATTCTTTATAATACTTAACCATATAATCACCCTCTTATCATTAAATCCTAATTTTTCTTGAAAAGTTCTTTTTTATTTCATAATAATATATCATATTATTATTTTCAATTGTTTAATAGACACGAATCTTGACCACATATTTATTCTCTAATTTCTAATTTTATCTAGTGTACCTGCCAATGTTTATTTTGAACTAAAAAAGTATAGAATTCTGTACTTATTCAAGAAATATCTATATCTTTATTTATGAACTCTTTATCATCCATTAATATTTCATGTATTTCCTCTTCTTTCGTATCTAAATAAACTTCTTCAATACGATCTACACGGCATTTCTCTGCTTTAATGATAGCTTCTACTTTATTAATAGCTTCTTCTAAATCATCATTAACAATTACATAATTATATTTAGTAACTTCATTTATTTCTTTATATGCTGTATGAAATCTTTCTAATATTTTTTCTTTACTATCTGTCCCTCTCTTTTTAAGTCTTTCTACCATAACTTTTAATGAAGGTGGCATAATAAAAATAAATAAAGCTTCTGGAATTAATTTTTTTATGTTATTTGCACCTTCAATTTCAATTTCTAAAATTACATCAATTCCATTTTTCAATTTTTCACTAATATTTTCTTTTGGTGTTCCATAATAATTACCAACATAATTTGTATACTCTAAGAAATATCCTTCCTCTATTTTCTTTTCAAATTCTTCTTTGGATACAAAGTTATAAGTAACTCCTGGAATATCATTACTACGTGGTTCTCTTGATGTTGTAGATACAGAAAGCCATCTATTTTTAGAATCATTTTTTAAAAGACCAGAAATAACACTTCCTTTTCCGCAACCAGATGGTGCTGATATTACTATTAGTGTTCCTCGATTATTTTTTTTAATCATCTAATCATCCTTTTCTATTATAAAATACTAATATCCCTTCTTTAAAAGACTAATATAAACATTATTCTATCACAGTTGACATAAAAAAATGTAATAATATTATTACATTTTTGGTACTTTAGCATCAACTTCAGCATTTTCAATCAATTCAAGATTAAATTCTTTAGCAAATTGCATTCTTTGTTGAGAGGAAGAATACTTCCATAATATTTTAAATCTATCAATTCGATCTGGTAAATCATCTCTACATAATAAAGAAGTAAGAGAATTATGAGTTATTCCAGTAGACTTTGATATATCAATTTCTTCATCAATTGGAACTCCTTTTTGTAATAATAATTCAACTGCTTTAATCGCTTCAGGATTAAGATCATTTGATAATGCAGTTATAAAACCTTTTCCAAATATTTTTGATAAATCCAACTCAGGTTTGCTAAGAATCCACTCTATAAAAATTAGTTGTTTACTATGTGAAAAACTTGATAATATTTCATCAAAGACAGAATATCCTTCCACTATATCACCATCATTAACAAATGTATTATGATTTATATTTGCTCCTTTTTGATACAAATATTCAATTGTTGATATAGCATCTTTAGTATAATTAACAATAATTTTTTGCATATATTTGCTTAATTCACTAAACTTTGCTTTATTATATGCATGATAGTATTCGTCTACATTTTCATACTTATTCATTATATCCTTTTGTTGTAGATTAAATATTTTTGTTTGAAAACCATTTAAAGCCATTTTAATAGTTGAAAACTTATTATCTAATTCCTGAATACTTGCACCGTTTTTTAATAATTTATCAATAGAATCTTTATCATTAAAACGAATTGCAAATTCTAAAAATTTTTGCATTCTTTGATGTTTTAGTATTTCTTCTTTAGATAAAAAATATTCTTTAAGTTGTTGTATTACTGAAAATTTATCCATACATATTCACTTCCTATTGTTATAATTACATTATATAATATAATCAAAAGAATGTACATCCAATTAATCGTACTATTTTACTAATTATCTTTTACTTTTTTTAATGAATAACCATCATTATCATCAATCCAATAACCTGCACGACCATTTTCTTTTGCTTGATATAATGCTCTATCACTACGTTTTAATAATGTTTGATAATTATTATTAACATAACCTTGAGCAACACCAATACTAGCTGATAATCCATTAAATTCCCAAGATTCTTTTAATCCACATCTTAACAAAAGCAAAAAATCTTCAATTTCTTTTTTAATATCATTTAATTCTTTATTAATAACTTTAATTACTAAAAATTCATCTCCACCCATTCTTATAATGGTATCTTGTGGAAATGATTTTTTTAATGTATCAGCTGTAAGAACTATTGCTGCATCACCATAATCATGACCATAATTATCATTCACTTCTTTAAAGTGATCTAAATCTACTGACAAAAAAGTAATATTACCAACACGATTTTCCATATATTCATTAAAATATCTTCTATTATATAAACCTGTCATTAAATCCGTTCGCGAATCTTGATAAGTTTGATTTTCTATATATCTTTCTAGCGTAAAATCTCTAAATATACACATTTGTCCATATACTCTATCTAACGGATCAGTTATATCAATAATCCTTAATTCTAATATTTTTTCTTCTCCATTTATTGGTTTAGTTTTACCTTCTATAAATCCACTTCGATTTGTTTCTCTATGTGGATAAAAATTCATTTTGGACCAATCTTCATAAAAAGTTCCAACAACACTATCTTTAGTAACACAAAATAAAATTTCAAATTGAGAATTAACGTTAGTAATTAATCCGTTAATATCTTTAATTAAAACTGGATAAGGTCCTTTTTCAAAAAAAATATCACTTTTAGAAATCAAACATTCTTTTTGCAAATTTAATTCAACTTCTAAACAAAATCTTTCTAATAAATTTTGCATACGATATTTAATAAAATTTTTATCCAAAGATTTTCTTATTATTTCATTAGTTAATAATTGGTCTATATGATTTACTGGTTCATCTGTACACAAAACAATTTTTGCATTATTCTTACAATTTTTTTTAATTTCGTTTAAATCTACTACACAGTCAAAAACCAATACATCACTTTCTATGACAGCATTATAATCAATTATTTCATACTTTTGAATTTTATAAAAAAACCTATCATAAGGTTTAATTGATTCAATTATTCTAATTAAACTTTCATCTTTTGTGAACACCGATATTTTTATATTATAATTATGCACTATAATCCCCCCTGTTAAAAATACTTTGTTCATAGTCTTAAATATTATATTCTACGTTATAAAAAATGTTGCAGTTTATTAGTCACATATTTTTTTAATTTCTTTATATGAATTCAATAATTGTTCATCTATCCCTTTTGGGCAATTTGCTGGCGATGTACTAGGTAAATATTTTGCTTCAATCTTTGTTTGTGGATAAATATATTTACAATATAAATCAAAAGCTTTTCTTCCTGTTGTAAAAATAGCATCAATCTTAGAATTACTTAAAATTTCTGATAAATCATTAACTTCAATATTTTTTATAGACTTATCCGATGAAAAATCAATATCACAACTTTTTAAAACATCAAATAAAGCAATATGATGTTCTAAAAGAAAACTTGTTCTTTCTTCTATAGTATTTCCAATTTCTTTCTCATAAACTTTTTCTAAAGTTTTCCAAAATCTATTCTTAGGATGTGCATAATAAAAACCAACTTCTCTAGATTTTACAGAAGGCATTGTACCTAAAATTAATACTTTAGAGTTTTTATCATATATTGGTTTTAAAGAATGATATACTTTCATTTGTATCAGTACTTTCTAAATCATTTTACTCTTATATTATTTCCTTATTTTTTCTAAATAATTCTTTATTTTCTAAAGCCTTAAAATTTGTCATAATCAACATCTTTCTTACAATATTATTAAATTTTGTAAAAATATGCAATATCTTTATGGTACAATTATTTTGGAAGTGATTTAGGTGAAAAAAATATGTTTAATAACACATGCTGCTGATATGGATGGAGCTTTTCCTATCATACTTGCTAAAAAAGTTTTCGAAAATGTGGATGACTTTTCTTGCGAAATCGATGAAGTTGATGATACATTAAAGCAAGTTATAACACATTATGAAGATTATGAAACAATTTATATTGTTGATTTAAGTGTTAGCGATGAAATGGCACAATATATTAATAAAGATGAAATATTAAGAAATAAAATTCAAATATATGATCATCACCAAAGTAGAGAGCATCAAAATATCTATCCTTTTATTAATATCATTAGTTCTCAGAATGGTCGAAAAGAATCTGGTACTTCATTATTTTATAATTGTCTAAAAAATACTGTTGATAACTCTATACTTATGAACAATGCTGTTATTGAACTTGTTGAACTAATCAGAGAAAATGATACTTACGATTTTCTTGAAGAAAACAAAGAAAAAGCAAATCAATTAGCAGAGTTATATGATATATATGGACGAGATAGATTTATTAATAATTATAGTGAATTTATTGAAAAAAATAATTATTTTTATTTTACCGACACAGAAATAATACTTCATGAAATTGAAAGCGAACGAACAAAAAGATATATTGAAGAAAAATTAAAACATGTTATCAAAGCTAAAATTGATGGTATTCCAGTTGGTATAGTTTTTGCAGAAAAAAAACGTAGTCTTCTTGGCCATACAATGACTGAAATAATATCAGATATAGATATCGCTATTATCATCAACGTTGATAAATCAGTTAGTTATCGTGCTGATAAAGATGAGGTTGATGTTAATGTTATTGCTAAACCTTATGGAGGAGGTGGACATAAACATGCAGGTGGAAGTCCACTCCCTGAAGATCTACAAGAAAAGATAAGTGAATATATATTTAAAAATATTGAATGGATAAAATAATAATAGAATTTTATGATTATTCTATTTTTTTTCAAAAAAAAGAAGTATATAAATATAAATACTTCTATTCTATATCATCTTTACTAATACTTGCAAAAACACGATTAATAAGTTCTTTATACAATGGTGATCTATTTAGAACTTCTTTATTTTTTCCTTTTGCAACAACTTTACCCTTATCTAAGACTATTATTCGATCTGATATAGCCATAATTTCAGGTTTATGAGTAATCACTATTATAGTATGATCTTTCTTTAGTTCTTGTAACAGTTCGGCAATTTCTCCAGTAGCAGATGGATCTATATTACTTGTAACTTCATCAAATAATAATATCTCAGCATTAGAAAGTAAAGATCTTGCAATAGCTAATAATTGTCTTTGTCCATCAGTAAAGACATTATCTTCTAAAGAAATTATAGTATTATATCCCTTAGGTAAGTTCTCTATAAAATCGTGTATACCAACTCTTTTACATGCTTCTTTTTGTGCATTTATATTAGGATTAATTAAAGATAAATTATCTTTTATACTCATTTCAAATACAAAAGGTTTTTGAAATACTCCAGAAACATTTGTTGAATATACTTTTTTTGTATAATTGTAAATACTTTCATTATCAATTAATATTTCTCCTGATTTTACCCTTTTTAAACGATACAACAAATTCATAATGGTTGTTTTCCCACTTCCACTATGACCAACAATTGTATTAATTTCATTTGGATAAGCCTTAAATGATACTTTATTTAAAATCTTTTTGTCTTTTATTTCATAACAAACATTTTTAAATTCAACAACTCCATTTATATAGTCATTATCAACATCACCAAAATCAATTTGTTTTTGTGGTGTATAATCTAAAATATTTTTTATACGATTAACTCTTACTCCATAGTTACTTAAATTTAATAAATTATCAAGCATAGTATCAGTACAAGTAATTGTCATTTCAAAGTAACTAATTAGTAATATAAGCTTATCTAATGTCATAGTATCTATTATAACTAAATAAGCTAAGAAAATATATAATAGTATTTTTCCAAAATAAACTATATATGGTATAAAACAATATCGCTCTGATAAACATTTCCTTTTATTCTTATATTGTTCTTTCCATCTTTTTCTAGTTTTATCTAAATTAACATTTAACTTAGGCATCATATTCAATGTTTTAACTTGTCTTAAATTAATTAACATTTGATTTAAAACATCAATTACCTTATCTTCATACTTTCTTGTACCTTCATAATATTTAGACACTTTTTTAGAATTATCATTCATTAAATACAAATATAAAATATCTAAAATCAGTACAAAAGTTGCTACTATTACGTTATAGTACATAAATATACCAAATATTATTATTAATTTAAGAATAGTCATTGATGCTTTTACAACACAATCAATTACATCTACTAAATATCTTATATCATCACTACAAGTTTCAATTATTTTTCCTTTACTTATTTTATTAAAAATTTCATCATTAGAAGCAACTTTTTCCATTAACAACTTTTGAACTTCTAAATGATAATAATCAGCTAAAATAGTATAAGTATAATAGTTCCAATATAAGCTTGCATAATATATAACATAGAAAAGAAGATATAAGAAAACATATAACCAAATACCATTAAAATCTTTATTAGTAATTACCGCAATAATTCCTGATGTTGCAATCGGAGGCAATAAACTAGATATATTGTTTAATCCACAACTAACAAACATTTGAATAATTATCCAAACTCTTTTATTAGCGATGCTTAACAAATTTTTAAATATATTATAATACCTTTTCATACTAATCTATATTTTTATCATATTCGATATCTTCTATATCGTACTTTCTCTTATTATTAATAGCAGATAATATCTTATTAGATAACCATCCTAATATAGCTAAAATAAAGAAATAAACAAACCCAAACACTTCAAATTGTGGAGCGCTATTAGTAAATAATCCAAGCATTGCAGCTCCAGCACTCATTGATGTAACTATAGTTAAACTATCTATAGAACTAGATGTAACATCTTGTTTTATTCCAGCAAATAATTTTTGAGCTGAACTAACATAATTTTTAGTCATATCCCATAAATGTTTGATATATTCTAGAGTATCCCTTAATGTTTCATATCTATATCCAGATATTGATAAAAATTCTGATAAATCTTCATCATTCTTAGCAATTTTTTCTCTAGTTGAAATATATGTACTCATTTGTTTAATTCTTCCATCAATTAGGTTAACTGTCTTAGCATATCCTTCTAACTTCGTAGTAAACTTAACAATTTCAGATCCTTTAATATGAGCGTTTTCTTTAACTACATCAATTTTTTCCCAAATAATTCTATGTAAATTTAAGTATCTATGTAATTGTCCTTTAAATTCACGAATAAAAATTTGTTCTTCAATATATCTTTCAATAGTAGCCAAATCAGTCTTTTTATTATTAATAAAATAATACTTATCACCACGAACAACATCATATTTACTGTTTGAAAATTCAAAATATTTTTGTTTTTCAGTTCGTGCTAATAATTCTGATATTTCATCTTTACTAGCATTTTCGCAAATAACAAAGTAAGGATATACAGTCTCAATATTAGCTAATTCTTTTGGTACTGGTGCTCCTAAACTAAATAAATAACTTAAAGCAGGAGATAATTTGTTTTCATAATAGTCTGTAACTTTATCAATATCTGCAAATAAAGTATCATTACTAACATTATTGTTATTAAGAGTTATAAGTCCATCTTCAAATATTTTAACTGTTATATTTTGAGCAGTTGTAAAAAGAATATATTCTTCTCCAGCAACGCCATACTCAATTCGACCTATTTCTAAATTCTTACGATATTCTTTTAATTTTTCTTTATCTAAATCAAGTTCTGATTTGCACATTCTTAAAAAATCATATACTTCTGATAATTGTAGCATTGTTCTTTGAAACCATCCACCTACATAAATGTTATCTATTTTCATATACATTCCTCAAATCTTAAATATATTCTATAAAAAATTTAGCATCCATTATTTCAAAACCATGTTCAATATAACAGGCATGAGCAGCTTGTCTAAAATTCTTGCTCCATAATTCAATTGTTTTACAATTCATTTCTTTACATATTTTTTTTACTTCATTCAACATAAATGTTGCTATTTTATGACGTCGATATTCCGGTTTAACACAAACGTGATTTAGTATTGCAAATGTATTCATATCTTCATATATTGTTGGAATAATAGTTATCTTAGTATGGGCTATAATCTCACCATTATATTCTCCTACTAAATATAATTGATTTTTGTCATTTTCTGTTTCTTTAAATACTTTTTTAGCGTAATCTAAATTTGTTTTTTCATCAAAACAAATATCACAAAGTTTAATTATTTCTGGGACATCTTCATAAGTTGCAGTTCTAAATTTAACATTCATAATATTCATACCCTTCCTTAATACTATTATTTTTAATTATTATAGCTCATATATTTATTTTTTCAAATTAGTTTATAGAATTTAAACATTTATTTTACATTATTAATTATATATTTTATGTCCTCTATTGATTTATCAATATTAAACCTACCATTACCTACTGGATAAAAAACAGAATACAATTTATATTCATTATTATCAATTAATTTAATAAATTCTTTTTTTCGACATTGTGAAACAGATATTTTTTCATTTAAAACAATACTACTAACTTGATTTCCAAATAATATAATTACTTTAGGCTTTATAATACTAAATTCTTTATATAATAAATCTAAGTATTCTTTGTAAGTCGAATCAGGAAGTGGTCTTGCATCAATTTGAGTACATTTACCTAAATTAGTAATAAATACTTTATGTTTGGCTATATTATCATAAACATATGACGCAAATTCTTCATCCCATTCTGCTCCTTTTCTGTTTCTTATTTCTAAATATACTTCTTTATCTAATAGATTTAATTCATAGAACAAACCCCAAATTACTTTTGTTCCTATCCAAGGAGCATGTATACCTTTCCATTTTGGTAACGAAGCAATATTTTTGCCAGTAGGATTCATAAAAACAAAACAAACATCTGGATTATCTATACATCCTCCATTGTAAATTGAATGAAGTTCTTTTGCCCCATATTTTAACTGCAATTCATCATAATACTTATTTAATTCTGTTATCATTTCCCTAACCTCTAGTTAATTATACATTAAAAAAAAAGAAACTGCAAAGTTTCTAATCTCTATCCCTACTAAATGCTAAAACTAATCTTAGTATTTGTAATGCACTAGCAATAACTCCAGCTACATAGGTCATCGCAGCACTCTTAAGCATGCTTTCACAACCAATATGTTCAGAGTCTGTTACATAACCATTATCTTCTAAAATTTTTAAGGCTCTTTTACTAGCATCAAACTCAACTGGTAAAGTAACCAATTGAAATAATAGTCCTAAACCAGTTAAGGCAATTCCAAGCATTACCAAATCAAATGCTTGCAATAGAATACCAATAAAAATTATAAAATATGATAAACTAGTACCTATTTTAACTATTGGAAATATTAATGAACGAACTCTCATCATAAAATATCCTTCTTTATCTTGTATAGCATGTCCACATTCATGAGCAGCAACAGATATAGCAGCTATTGTTTCACTATGAAAAATATCTGAAGAAAGTCTAACTACTTTTCGAGAAGAATCATAATGATCACTTAATTCTCCTTTTGTTTCAACAACATAAACATCATTTAAACCATGAGCATCAAGAATTTGTCTTGCTACTTCTTGACCAGATAAACCATGATCATTTTTTATTTGTTTATATTTTTTATAATTTAAACTTATACCTATTTGAGCAATAGTAGGAATAATAAGTATAAGTATTAATAATAATAAATCCATAAAACATCTCCTATTAACTATTATGTTTAATCAACTTTTTTATATGTAGTACCTTCTCTTGTATCAATTAGTACTATACCATCCTTTAATAACTTATTTCGAATTTCATCTGCATAATCAAAATCTTTATTTTTTTTAGCTTCATTTCTCTTAGCAATTAATTCCAATATAACATCCTCATTTTCTATTATTATTTCCTCATTTATTAAGGACACTGCCAATACTTGATCAAAATCTCTTATTAATTGTAATTTAGTAATACCATTAACATTTTCATCTTTAAGTAAATCATATAATACGGTAAGAGCATTTGGTGTATTTAGATCATCACTTAGGGCTTCTTTAAATCTGTTATTATATAAGTTATATTTTTCTTTATCTAAAACTCCATCTTCTTTAATCTTAGAAATTTTATTTT
>JBJEDY010000002.1:0-22811 GCA_051872535.1 Bacilli bacterium
CACTAAAAATTCTAAAAGGGAGTTTATTACTCCCCACTAGAAATTATAGAACCCTAAATTATGTGACTACATACATCTAATTAATACCACATATCAGTTAAATTTCCATCCTCTTTATATAATACATCCATTAAAACAACATGTGTAAATGTTTTAGTAACTTTGTCTTTAGGATAAGTTTTAGCTACTAAACCATTTAATCCTGGCAATGATTCAGCAATGTAATAGTTTTTTTCATCTTGACCAATTAAAAGAGCAATATGTCCACTATAATTAAATAAATCTCCAGTTTTAATTGTTCCTGACTTAATAAGTTCTTTTGTTAAAGGTGTATATTCCCCACGATCGGTTAATTGATGTTTATAGGCACTTTCTCCAGCTCCAATATCACCAACATCAAAACCACCATTTAATAATGCCCAAGATACAAATCCACTACAATCTAATCCGTTTGGCATCTTAGTAAGTGGAGTATATCTTGGTGGATATGGCTCATAATTAGTAATATTGCATCCCCAAGTTGCTGGACCTGCAACTGACTTTTCTACATCTTTATATTTATACTTATGTAAATAAAGTCCCTTATGATAATATCTACCTTCAGCATCACAATAATGTGGACTGCTTTCATGAATACGACCATTTTCAAAGAAATAATGAATACGATAAGGAAACTCTAAAGTTAAAAATCTTCCTGCAGCTACAACACCTGCTCTTGTGCCATAACCTGCTGTACTAATACGATACTCTAATATTTCATCCATTAAACGAGCATCATCTTCACTATAAATATTACAAGACATATGTTTTTTATTATAATCAAATTCTTTTGGCATAGTAACAATGCCCTTTGTAACATACACCTTAGTTTCAGCTATTAAATTATCTTTATAATATATTTTTAAGTCGGAATTACCATCTTTTAAACCAGTTAAAATATTATTTTTTATTTCGATGAAGTCACCATCAAATTCATACTTATAATTTGCAGCTCCAAAAGATTTTATTTGTTTATTAAAATCAATTGTACCTGCAATTGGTAAATAATAAACTTTAGCAAGATCAACATCATAAACATAATCAGAAATTAGTATAGGTTCAGATGTAATTCCTAAAGAATTTTGAAAATAAACATAATTATTATTAGGATTTATAATTCCTGTACATTGATCATCATAAATCTTATTAAAGTTAAGTTCTTCTATATTATTTGGAATAGATTTTACAATTGAACATTTAAACTGATTATTACTAGGTTTTATTTTTATTCTAATCATACCATCTTCATAATCAACTACAGTAATATCATCAATATCAACTACATTATCAAAATAATCATTTCTATTTTTAAATAATTCAAATCCTAAAAAAACAAGGACTATACATATTAAAATAACCATTATTATCGAAATAATTACTTGAACTCTTTTCCCCATAATATTCACTTCCACATAGTTATTATACTATAATTATCATTTTGAGCAATTATAAAAATAAGATTCTTTTAAATATTTTTTTTCATTTTTATATGTATTTCCTCTTTTTATATAATAATATTTATTTAACATAAATTTATCATATGTTAAATCTTTATTAATAATCTTATCATAGTAATGATCATACATTACTCTTTCAAGTAAAAATCGATTATAGATATATTTAAATGATTTATAAGTTGTATAAAGTTCTATTAATAAAAACAAATAAATTGTAATATCATTTATCTTTAAAACAAAATTATTTATAAAAAATAACACTAAAGATATAATACTAACAAATAGCATCATAAAATAACTAGTTTTAAATGGCATATATTTAGTCAAAACAGCAAATAAAATTTTACTTCCATCTAAAGGAATAATTGGTAATAAGTTAAAAAATATTATTGTTTTATTGTAAAAGCAAAATAGTTTAAAAGTTGAATTAACTATTAAATTATTGGCAAATAACATTTTAAAAAGAAAGAGTAAAATGATCTGAAATATAATTCCTCCAAACGAGCAGATAACATCTTTATAAATTCTTTCATGAATCTTTTTGTCGATATAAGTAATTCCTCCAAAAGGATAAATAATTATCTTTTTTACAGGAATTTTAAATAAAACAAAGAAAAAGACATGACCAAGTTCATGAGTTAAAACAATTAATAGAATTAAAAAAGTACTTTTCATATAACCAGCTAAAAGTGCTATTAAAAGAAAAAAATAGGTAGTTATATCAATTTTAATCAAAGTACTCTTCATAACCTATATAATTTCCATCTTTAGAAAAAACTAAATAAATATTATCTTCTGTAGCTTCCCCTAAGAATGTTCCTTCTTCAACATAATCATATAATGAATAATCTACTAAATTAATATGTGAATACCAAATATTAACTCCATCTATTCCTTGAATAATAATAGTATTACCATAATCTTCTTTCTCCCCAACAAAAACAATTAATCCACTTTTTAAGGTTGGCATTAAATAATTTTTTCCAACATTTAAAGAAAACCCATCTTTATATTCAGTAATGTCTTTATAAGTTAAACTTTCATTAAATACCATCTTTTCTTCTGGTACTTCAATTGGCAAAACATCGCCAAAATACTTATTATAAGTACTAGTTATTCCACTAAAATTAAAATTTTTTTCTAAAACATATGTCTGAAATAACTCTTTATTTGATTCACTAGAATTAATAAAAATCATAGCAACTAAATAAATTACAATACTAAATAAAATACGATTTAACAATTTACTTACATATTTTTTACTATTAAATGTTGTTTTTTTCTTCATAAATTTACTAGAGTATACTTCATCCATATATAATCACCCATTATTATATATGTTCTTTATATTTATTATATAACTAAGTAGCCAAAATATTAGATTGATTGGTAAAGACTTAAATAATATTAAAATTAAATCCTTTTTATAGTATATTGATAATACTAAAATAAAAATGAAGTAATTTATAAAATTAATTAGTAAATTATACTTTAATTTTTTATTATATTTAACATAACCATTTATTATATATAGAAAAATAATTACTAAAGAAGCTATTAAACTATTTGTTATGAAATAAAGAATCAAAGAAGTAACTAAAACTTCCCATAGTTCATTATTTTTAATATTATTTAAAAGAAAAAAAGATAAAATTTTAATATTGTTGTATATCATAAAATCTAATAAAAAGTAAAGTATCATATTATTCACCTATTATTATATATACATATTTTAAGTTTTTTAAACTTACTAAATCAATTCTTGCTTTAGCATTATCTTTATCTAGTTCTTTAACTTCACCAACATAAATACCTTCGGGTATATTTGTAAGACCAGAAGTATAAACTTTATCTTTTTCGTTTATTAAATAATAATCAATTACATTATCAATTATTCCATTATTGTAAACAGCATAACTTTCTCCTATCTTTACTGATAAATTAATATCATTATTAGTAACTAGCATTACTTTACAGTAACTATCTTCTACTTCACTAACTATTCCTACTAATCCATCTTCTGATACAACTGCATCATTTTTAGATACCCCATCTTCTCTTCCTCTATTTATAATTATTTGATCAAAAAAACTATATATGTTTCTTTCAATCATTGTCGCTCCTAATATTTTATACCCATCATATTTAATGTTTTTTTCATTTAATAAAATATCCATATCTTTCTTTAAATCTTCATATAGATAATTACTTACTATTTCACTTTTTCCAGTATTTTCCATTAAATACATATTTACTAATGTATAAATACTTAATAAAACAAAAGATATAAAAAACAAGATAATTTTATTTTTCATTAGTATCCCACTTTTCTCTATAACTATAATATTTATTATTCCCAACTATTAAATGATCTATAACTTGAATTCCCATTAATTTACTAGCACTTATCATTTTGCTTGTAAAAGTATCGTCATTTAAACTTGGTGTTACATCTCCAGTAGGATGGTTATGTATCAAAATAATTCCTACTGCATTACAACAAACTGCTTCTCTAAATATATCTCTTGGATGAACTGTACTTGCATTAACTGTACCAACAAACATTGTCTTAACTTTAATAACATACTTCTTTGTATCTAAAAATATAGTTTTTAAATGTTCTTGTTTAGCATAGATAATATCACTTCCAAAATGATTATAAATATCTTCACTACATCTAATTTGGATTTTATTTTTATTAGAACTCATACTTCTTCTTCCCAATTCTATAGCTGCTATTAAAGTAATAGCTTTTGTCTTTCCAACTCCTTTTATTTTGGATAATTCCCATATTTTATTGTCATCTAATTCTGTTAAATCATATTGCATAAGAATCTCTTTTGCAATTGATAAAACATTCGTATTTTTAATACCACTTCTTAATACTATTGCCATTAATTCTTCATTATTTAAGGTATTACTACCATAAGTTACTAATTTTTCTCTAGGTCGCTCATTATAAGCTAATTCTTTAATCGTATACTCCATTTAAACTCTTACTATACTCCTCTAATATTTTTTTATTCATTAAATCTATTTCTTCTGCATTCATTAAAACTTCTTGATAATTATTAAAGTCATCACTAAAAGCATCAGGAATTACTATTTGCTTCAAATAATATAAATATCCTTTACTATCAAAATAATTTTTCAAAAATTCTGTTGCTTCTCCCTCTTTGCTTAAACCAATATAAACTCTAAAAAATTCTCCATCTGGTATTATAATGGCATAATCATACTTTTCCTTCTCTTTTACAGCATTTTCATATTTTTGATAAACTCCTACTTGAAAAGCATTAGCAGTACTACTTATTGATAATGCACTTGCTACTTCTTCTTTAACATCCTTAAAATACCATAAACCAAATACAACACCAACTAAGATAGCCATCACAATAGTTAAAATATATTTTTTCATACAATCACCTAATATTACTATAACAATATCCATCTATATATTTTGTCATATTTTATCTATTTTTTTCTTCCTCTACTTATATTTTATAGAAAAATCATCTATTTCCTTTTTTTATCCAAGAAAAAAATACGATTTCTCGTATTTTACACATGTTTATTAATATTGTTTACCAAAGAATATACGATGTTTAGCATCTTTACCACAGCACACACATTTGCCAGTTACACTTTCTTCTGGAATAATACATCTTGATTTCAAACCAGTATCTTCTTTTATTTTATCTTCACATTCGACATTACCACACCAATTTACTTTAATAAAACCATTCTTACTCTTGGCTATATCACAGAATTCTTGATATTCTAAAGCTTCATAAACCATCGAATTTCTTCTATCTAAAGCCTTATTATACATATCGTTTTGTATTACATCCATCAATTCATTTATCTTGTCACTTATCAAATCAATATTATCTATTGCAATTTTTTCTAAAGTATCTCTTCTAACCAATGTAATAATACCATTTTCCAGATCTCTAGCACCTAACTCTATACGAATTGGATAACCTTTAACTTCAGCTTCGGCAAACTTAAATCCTGGTGATTTATCCGTATTATCAACTACATAAGTTATATCTTTATCTTCTAATTGTTTTTTAATATTTTCTAATGCTTCACTAACTTCTCCAATTGGAATTATACATACTTTAGTCGGAGCAATCTTTGGTGGCAAAACTAAACCATTATCATCACTATGAACCATGATTAAGGCTCCTATCATTCTTGTTGTAACTCCCCAACTTGTTTGATATGGTGTTTCAAGTTTATTTTCTTTACTTAAATACTCAATTCCAAAAGCTTTTGCAAAATGATTACCAAAATAATGACTTGTCCCATTTTGTAATGCTACACCATCATACATCATTGCTTCTAATGTATATGTTTCATCTGCACCTGCAAATTTTTCTTTATCGGTTTTAGGTCCAACAAATACAGGAATTCCTAAATAATTTCTTTGGAAATCTTCATACACACTTAACATTTTTAAAGTCATTTCTCGAGCTTCTTCTTTTGTAGCATGCATCGTATGACCCTCTTGCCATAATATTTCTCTACTTCTTAAGAAAGGTCTTGTAGTCTTTTCCCATCTAACAATTGTACACCATTGATTATATAAAAGTGGTAAATCACGATATGATTTAATTATTTTCTTAAAATGATCACAGAATAATACTTCACTTGTTGGTCTTACACACATTCTTTCTTCTAATTCTTCACTGCCACCATGTGTAACCCAAGCTACTTCTGGCGCAAATCCTTCAACATGCTCTTTTTCCACATTTAATAATGATTCAGGAATAAACATTGGCATTTGTAAGTTCTTTACACCACATTTTTTAAACATTTTATCTAAAACATTTACCATACTTTCCCATATTGCATACCCATATGGACGAATAATCATACTCCCTTTTATAGAAGAATAATCAACTAAATCAGCCTTTTTTACAACGTCAGTATACCATTGTGCAAAATCTTGATCACGGCTAGTAATATCTTTTATTTTTATTGCCATAATGCATCACCTCTTAAAATTATATCATAATTATTTAAAAGATAAACTAAAAAGAGTGTTAAAACACTCTATAATGACATTTTTCCTTTTGCGCCCTTACTACCACTATAAGTAGATAAGACATTAGAATCAAAAGACGATATTTTTTTCATATTATTTTTATAATCCTTAATCGTAATAGCAATTAATTCGTCCAATAACATTCCATACTTTTTTCCTTTTGGAGTAAAGAAGAAAAATGCTAAACAACCAGGTATGGTATTTGGTTCATTGACATATACTTTTTTTTCTTTTTTATCAACTAAGAAATCAAATCTTGTTACGCCTTTTAAGTTCAATGCTCTAAATGCTTTTTTAGATAAATCATAAATATCATTTTCAATTTTTTTATCTAATTTTGCTGGTATTTTAAATCCTGTATTAGATTCTCCAGAAACCTTTTTAGACGAACCTTTTTTACCACCTTCAGCTAAATACTTATCTTCAAAAGTTAAAATATTATTATCTGTAATCATTTCTCCTATCAAACTAGTTTCCATATGTTCATGATTACCAACAACAGCACAATCAACTTCCATAAGATTCTTTACTGTTTCCTCAACAACAATCTTTTCATCATAACTAATTGCTTCTTCAATAGCTTCTTCAATATCATTTTCATCAGCAACATAAGTTATACCAATACTACTACCTAATCTAGCAGGTTTAACTATTACTGGATACCCTAATTTTTTTATTGATGATAATATTTCTTTTTTATTTTCAAAAAATTCATTTTCATAAAACCAAACATAATTAACAACCGGTATTCCTTCACTTTGAAGTACTTGCTTTTGGACAACTTTATCTTGTCCTAAAGAAGCTGCTAAAACATCACATCCTACATAAGGTATTCCTAAAGAATCTAAATAACCTGCTAAAGACCCATCTTCAACACCTTTGCCATGAACAATTGGAAAAGCAACATCTATCGTATTAACAATCTTTTTAAATAATCCATTAGTTCTCATTAAAACAAATTCATCATCATTCTTCGTTAAACAAATACTTGTAGCAACATGTTTAACTTCATCCAGATTCTTATATGTTTCCATTTTAAATAATGAATCCCCAGTATACCAATTTCGATTTTTATCGATATATATTGGTACTACATCATATTTATTTCTATCAATATACTCCATTGCTTGAACAGCTGTAATAATACTTACTTCATGTTCAACAGAATTACCTCCAAAAATTACACCAACTTTTATTTTCATAATCTCACTCCTATTTCTCATTAAAAATATCAGGTAAATCACTTTGTAATAATATATAAGTTTCTTTATCTTTTAATGCATGAATTAAATCAAAAGCATTCATAATATTGTTTAAAACATAAATTTTATCATCTTTAAATTTCTTCTTTTTTAATCCATCAACAATTGGTTTTGTTTGTTCTTCCCCAATTAATATAACATAATCACAAACATCTGCCATATAACATCCTAATTCATAATTAAGTTCATATGACTTATTACCTAATTCTATCATTCCTGAAGAAATAACTATTTTATTTCCTTTCATCATTTTAAGAACATCTAACGCCATTTTACATCCTTCTGGATTAGCGTTATAACAATCATCTATCATATACATATCATAATATCTTTTTAGTTCTAATCGATGTTCGACAGGAGTTATTTTCTTTACTCCTTTAATTAAATCATCAATCCCAATTCCTAAATTATATCCTAAAGCAATACCCGCCAAAATATTATATACATTGGCATTTCCTAACAATTTAGTTTCAAATTGATAAGTCTTTTTATCGCCTTTAAATTTACAATCAAATACAGTTCCCTCTTTTGTTAACTTAATATTTGTTGCATTAACAAAAGCATTTTTATTATCAATACCTATCCACACAATTTTACAATCATTTTTAATTTTGTATCCAACTTGTTTTGGATCATCTGCATTTAAAATCCCTATTCCATCACTAGGTAAAGATTCAATTAATTCAAACTTAGTCTTAATTATATTTTCTTCACTTCCAAATGTTTCTAAATGCGCAACACCTATTTTCGTAATTATTCCATACTTAGGATGGACTAGATCACATAATTCTTTTATTTCCCCAACACGACAAGCTCCCATTTCGGCAATAAAATAATCATTAAATTTATCGAGATAATTATTTATTGTAATCATCAAACCAAATGGCGTATTATAATTTTGTGGAGTCTTAAACGCATTATACTTAACATTTAAAATATCATTAACTATGTTTTTACTACTAGTTTTACCATAGCTACCTGTAATACCAATAACATCCATATTTGTCATTGAATTTAATTTATTCAATGCTCTTTTTTTAAAATGATTACCAATTATTTTTTCAATAGGAACATTTATTATATTTGCTAAAACTACAATAATATTATTCAAATATTCCATTAAAAATAAAAGTGAATAATAAACTAATAAATTATTTTCATTAAAGAAAATACAAAGTAAAATTATTGGAATAAGATATATAAAACATGTAGTTATATATAAACGAATTATTCTTCCGGTATATTTTAAAGGCAACTTTTTTTGCTCTTTTCTCATTTGTCTTAGTAAGACAAATGAAATAATAAAATAAATCGTGTTAAATACCAAACATAATACAACATTTCTAAATGATACAAAGAAAAATATGCTAAAAAATATCAAATCAATAGTCAAATAATTTCTAGATAAATTATCTTTTAACCATTTTAAATACTTATTCCCACGATTATATCTATTTTGTTGCAACATTTGTAATGATTTATTAGTTTTTAAAATAAATGTTACAACATATAAAATAATTGATATTAAAAATATATATTTCATATATTTACCACCTAACTAACAAAAGAATCTATTATTCTATTTGTTTTATTAACATCTTCTAAATACGCAAAATGAGAACCATTTGGATAAACAATAACAGCACTATCCTTAATTAATTTTTCTATTTCATATGCATCATCAATACTTACCGTAGTATCATTATCTCCCCAAATAATAATTGTTGGGCATTTTATTTTTTTACACAATTCTGTTGTATCTGTATTTACATGTTTAACTAAGATATTACGCATCATTGGAGTTGCATTTCGATAATCTAAAGAGCCCATTCTTACTTTCATACTATTGGCAATACCACCTAATATTGGTACTTTAGCTAATTTTTTTAACACTCTCACTTTAAAAGAAGGCTTCTTAATTTTTATTTTATAAGGGCTTGCTAAAAGTACTAATTTTTTCACTTCATACTTAGAAGCATAAATAATACTAATCTTTCCACCAAAAGAATGACCTATTAAAACAACATCTTTTAGTTTTAATTCTTTAACTAAAGAATTAACCATATCAGCAAAATCTTCTAAACTCCATACTCTTTTTGGTTCTTCACTTTGTCCATGGCCAGGTAAATCAATTATTAAAGTATTACAATTAGAATGAGATTTAGCAATCGGTTCCATCATTGCGATATTTTGACCCCACCCATGTAGATATATTAAAGTTAGTTTTTTATTGTTATTAGTAAACTGATAATTAATATTAATATTCTCATATTTAAACATAACAAAACCTCCAAGTAATCCCCTCTAAATATAACTTTACTCTTATTATAAACTATATTAAATGTATATGCTAAATACTTTACTTATTATTGACATTTTTATCAAATAAAAATTACGATTTCTCGTAATATTTTAATTATTAAGCACGACCAGCGTATTTACCATCAGATGTCGTAACAACAACTTTTTCTCCTTGAGAAATAAACAATGGAACTCTAATTACAGTACCAGTTTCAATAGTTGCATCTTTAGTCGCATTATTTGTTGTATTACCTTTAACTGCATCAGTAGTTTCAATAATTTCGTACTCAACTTTTTCTGGCAATTGAACTCCTAGGATTTCTCCTTCATATGAATTAATCATTAACTCCATATTTTCTTTTAACCACTTAGATTCTTCTTTTAATTTGTCAGCAGAAATCTCTAATTGTTCATATGTTTCTAAATCCATAAATACATAGTTTGCACCATCATTGTATAAATATTGCATATTCTTTTTATCAACATGTGCTTTTTCAATTTTAATATTTGTATTATATGTGTTTTCAACAATTGCACCAGTTCTTAAATTTTTAAGTTTAATTCTAGCAAATGCTGAGCCTTTTCCTGGTTTTACATGTTGAAATTCTGTAATCATACATAAATTACCATCAATGATTACTGTCATACCATTTTTAATATCATTAATATTAATATTCATAATTCCACCTCTATTTGCCCCTGTTAGTACTTCTTGGACTTCTTCTAAGAATCAGAGAAGGCCCTGAAGAATGTGTTTTTATCTTTGCATCACTTTTTGATTTTTTTGGTGAATCAATTTTCATTTTTCCTTCTACATTAAGTCTTTGCAATGCAATAATTTTATTATAATCATAGTAAGAATTTAATTGTCCTTTTACCATCGGATAATAATTTTTCATCTATTATTTCTTTTCTCTATGTAAAGTACTTTTATTACACTTTGGACAGAATTTATTTAATTCTAATCTATCTGTAGTATTTTTTTTGTTCTTACTTGTATTATAATTCTCACTTTTACATTCAGTACATACTAAACTAACTTGATTTCTATTTTCATTTTTTGCCATACTATTCATCTCCTTTTTTCAAGCTCTGTATAATTATATCAAATAATTATTATTTTTCAAACATATTTTATCATTTATTATATACTATTTCCGTTATTTCTCTTGATAACATATAGTTAATTGGTGCTGTATAATCATTTTCTTCATTAACTTTACTTACAGAAACATTAGGACTTACAATTGTTATTGAATACTTTGGATTATCAAGAGGTGCAAACATTACAAAAGATTGATTAATAGTCATACTATTAGCATCATAATAAACTTCTGAAGTTCCAGTTTTTCCAGCTGGTTTATATTTTGTCTTTACATAGCCTCTACCAGTTCCACCATCTAATACCTGACGCATTCCTTCTTTAATACGATCAAATCTACTTTCAGTTCTAGATAGAACAACATTTTCTTTTTGTTTTATAATATTTCCTTTATTATCAACTATCTTATTCATTAAAGAAAGTTGATTCCTTACACCATCCATAGCTATCGTATTTATATATTGACTAAGCTGTAATGGCGTATAAGTATCATATTGTCCTATTGACAAATTAAGCAATAAATCTGGTGCTATTATATTGCCTTTAATTCCCGTTGTTTCACCTGGTAAATCTATACCTGTTTTTGAACCTAATCCAAAACTAGCTAAAGTATTACGATAAATATCAAATTCTCTTTCTGACACTGGTAAAATCATGTTTCTTTTATACTCAAGGCCAGTTAACTTTATAGCAAGCAAGAATTGATAGTAATTACTAGATGTTCTTAAAGCAGTTACATCATCTATCATTCCCCATCTTTTATAAGAACATTTTTCAGGAACTAAATTAAGTTTTATGCATGAATCATTTATCTTTTTACCTACTTCAATTAAATTATTTTGATATCCTACAGAAATTGTTGCTCCTTTTACAACCGAACCAACAGTAAATGATGAAAAAATAATGTCGCTTGTAACATCATAAAACTCATCATCATAATAACTTAAACCTGTTGCAGTAATAATACTTCCATCATTAGGATCACTAACAATAATATAACTTCTATTATATAAAGAAGTATTTTTCATTGTCTTAGCTTTTCTCATTACCTCTTTCATTGCCTCATTAATCCTTTGTTGTAAATTAACATCAATTGATAAATATAAATCATAACCATTACGTCCATTACTTATTTTTGTCAAAGTATTATCTTCATTAACAATATACTCATCTTTTGTTCCTTTTAAATAACTTTCATATTCCTTTTCTAAATAACTAAGCCCAACTTTATCATTTAAATCGTAACCTTTATTTTTATATTCGCTAGCTTCTTCTTTAGGAATACTTCCAATCTCTCCCATAATCGATGTAATATTTTCATAATTATAAGATCTTTCATAAGCTATTTCACAAGTTAAACCAGGTATTTTAGCTTCGCTTACTAAAGCACATTCATTCTTTGTAACATCTTTAGCTTTTACAATTTTATTATCATAAGAGTATCCATTAACAATTTTATAATATATAGCTATGGCATTTAAATCATCTTCATCATAAATTTCTGTCTCATTTGTAATACGTTTTCTTTTTAAATCCCGTAACTCATTGTAACTTAGCTTTCTTTCAGCATACAAATCTTGTTCTTCATCTGTAATCAAATAAAAAAAATCTTGATTTAATAAATAAAAATCTTTTAATTCATCTTCACTTAAATCATTATCTATTTTAATATATTTAGCTATTTCATAAGCATTTTCAACATAATTGCCTTTTAAATGACGATAAACAATATTATACACTTCTTTATTATCAACAATAACATTTCCATTTACATCTAATATTCTTCCTCTTGCTTTGGATAAACCATATACAATTTTATTAGTATAATTTAAATACTCTCGATAATATTCATCATGTTTAAAAAAATATAAGTAACTAACCCTACCTATAATAATGGCAAATAAAATTATTACTAAAAATTTTCCTAGTTTATTTAACATAAAACCACCATTATTAGTATTTTTCTTTTTTAGTAATTCATACAATATATTAGGTGATTTTATGTTTGGATTAATTGAAAGATATATGAGTAAATTAACAAAAGAAGATGTTCTAAAGTTTGCAATCAGTAATAATGTTAATCTTTCTGAAAGTGAACTAGATTTTACATATCAATTTGTTAAAAAGAATTGGCAGACAATATTGAGTAATCATGGTAATTTTGATATAGATAGATATAAAGGCAATTTTAGTGAAGAAAACTTTACTAAAATTAAAAAACTTATTAAAGAATATGCTACTAAATATAGTCGATACATTTAAAAAAGGATTTATTAATCCTTTTTATATTGCATTCTTATTTCGTTCATAATATTGGCATTAAATATTCCATTTCTAATCATTTCAATTTCAAATTTATATGGTGGATATAACCTTTCTTTATCATCATCACTATTTCCTATATAAGGAGTTTCTAATATTTTTGGAACATTTTCTAGTTTCTCATGGTTAATTATTTTCATTAATTTATCAAATCCAATAGTCCCAAAACCAATATTAGCATGACGATCTTTAAAAGACCCCTTTTCATTTTTGCTATCATTAATATGAATACAATGAATTTTATCTATTCCAATCAATTGATTGAATTTCTCCAAATAACTTTCAAAATCATTCAAATCATATCCAGCATCATTAATATGACAAGTGTCTACACACACTCCAATCATATTTTTTTCATTAATTCCATCAATAATCTCTTTAATTTCTTCGATTGTTCTACCAACTTCACTACCTTTACCAGCCATTGTTTCAAGTAAAATCATACACTTTGTATCTTTGGTAATAATCTGATTGAGTGCAGAAATAATATTATCAATACCCATTGTAGGTGTAATACCTACAGCGCTACCAGGATGTAAAACTAAATATTTAATACCTAGTAATTCACATCTATTTAATTCTCTTTTTAAAAAATCTATACTAAACTTATATTTATCTTCACTACTAGCATTTGCAAGATTAATAATATATGGGGCATGACAAATAACATTTTCTAGATTAATACCATTTTCTTTCATTAAGCTATAAGCTTGCATTGTTAAATCATCACTAATATCTTTTCTAACTGTATTAGTAGGAGCTCCGGTATAAAACATAAATGTATTAGCTCCATAACTAATAGCTTCTTTTACACTGCCTAATAATTGATCTTTTCCATAAGATACATGGCTACCTATAATTAACATACTACCACCTACCCAAAATTATAGCATAAAAAAAGCCTTTTATTAAGGTGTAAATCCAGCTTTTTTATATTGTGCATACGTATAAATCGGTTTATTACCATCACATGCAACTGGAAAACTATTATCATTCTTAGTTTCATTTCCCATACCATCATTATTACTATCAGTAGCCAATTTATCAGGAGTTGCTAAACGATATGAATAAGAACCATTTGTAATATTGATACCATATACAACATCACCTTTAGATGGAATAAAAACTTCAATTATTCCACTATATCCAGCAGAATCAAAATTTTTACTCATATAACCATCTTTATATAAATCTTGTAAAGTTAAACACATATATTTAGTAGGAATTTTGCTTCCATCAACTGTTTCAGTAATAGAGGCTAATCCTCCATTTAGCATTTTATCTGCATATACAGACTCCATTTTATTAAGAATATTTTGAACTTCAACTTTAAACGTATCACGTCTAGCATTTTCCATAAATTGTAGCACTCTAGGCATAGCCATTAAAACAAGTACAGCCAATATTACTATAACTGCTAACAATTCAATCAATGTAAAACCACTATTATTCTTTTTCATAAGCATCATACCTTTACTCTATTATTTATTATATAATAGAATAATTATATTTGCAACAAGCATTTTTTTAGTTTAAGTTACTTAACATAGTATTAATCAAATCTAAATTATCAATAACCTCACTTATTCTATCCGTTGTTTTGAGACGATATTTATTCTTAATAAAATTCTCTAATTCTTTAACATTAACTCCTCTATTTAAAGTTTTTATCCAAAAACTATTTTCTTTAAAATATTCATAGTAATTCTTTTTACTTTTTAAATAAATAACAATACTCTTTTCCATACTTAATCCTTAAAGAAATTAGTAATAGGTCTTGGATTTACATTACTTACAACACTACTAGCTGTATCTTTCTTTGTTAATTCTGCAATCAAATCTAATGCTTTTGATGCACTTTGTAAATGTTCTTCAATTTTATCGACATCTAAGTTTTTAACGATATTCTTAATTGAATTATCACTATCTTTATTTTGTTTTTTATATTCTTTCCAAATACTTTCATCTTCCCCATAGATATCATATAACTCATAAAATTTTTGCCAAGTCATTGAACCATCTTTAACATAACTAGCTAAATTACTATGATTCCTTGCAAACTCACGAAATTGTTCCTTTTTATCCATAAAAAATCACCTATTATACTTTATGTATAATTAGGTGATATATTCTATAGTTTAAAATCATCTATAAAATCATCTATTGTTAATTCTTGTGGTTCAACTTTTTCAGTTGTCTTATCTTTAATTTCTTCCTGTTCTTCTTTAGATGTTTTTTTCTTTAAATAGCTAACCATTTCAGTTCTAACAAAAGATTTATCAATATTGTATTTAGATATATTAGAACCAGTACTTGCTAAATCCATAATAGGGATTTCACTATTTTTTTCTTCTCTAATTTCACTATCAGCTTTAATACAAATTATATCTTTTGCACTAGCATCATAAGCACTTAAAACTTGATAATCAAAACTCTTAACTTTCTTCATAAGAGTCGAACCTCTCTTACTACGATTACTTAACTCTAAATCAGATATCTTAATTCGTTTTGCTGTTTTATTATTTGTAAATATATTAATGTAATCCTTATCTTCTTTAATAGTTATTCCAGCTACTAAACTATCATCTTTTAAATTAATTCCTTTAACTCCCGAAGCTTTAATACCAACTACTGGAATCTCGTTACTATTAAACATTAGATAATAACCATTTTTTGTAATACATAATACTTTATCAGTTTCCTTAACTACACTTACAAGTTCATCATCATCATCTTTTAATTTAAATGCTGTCATAGCCTTTGAATAACGACTTACTTCAAATTCTTTCAATGTACTTCTCTTTACTTGGCCATTCTTTGTAAACATTACTAAATTATCATCAGTTTTTTCATAAACAATTGAAGAAATTATTTTTTCATCAGGAGCAATTTGAATAACGTTTGTAATATGTTTACCTAATTCTTTCCATTTAACTTCTGGTATAGCATAAACTGGAACATATAAATAACGCCCCATATTCGTAAATAATAAAATCGTATCTAAAGTATTTAATTCATACAATCCCGTTATATAATCGCCTGGTTTTAGCAATGTTGCTTCGTCTTTTGCAGCTGCATAAGATTTTGAACTAACTCTTTTTACATACCCTTCATTAGTAATAACTACTATAACATTTTCTTTTGGTAACATTTGTTTTTCATCAATCTTAATCTCTGTAATTTCATCTTTTATAACAGAACGACGAGGATTACCATATTCCTTTTTAATCTTTTTTAGATCATCTTTAAATACTTTGATTAAAACATTTTCATCTTCTAGAATACTAGTTAAAAATGCAATAATCTTCTTTAAATCTTCCATTCTATTTTGTAATTCAACTACATCAAAATTAGTTAAACGATATAATTGTAATGTAACAATAGCTCTAGCTTGTTCCTCAGTAAATCCAAACTCTTTAACTAGATTTTGTTCAGCATCACTCTTATTTTTACTAGCTCTAATTACTCTAATAACATCATCAAGAATTGATAAAGCCTTAACTAATCCTTCTGTAATATGAAATTCTCGATTTGCGGTATCTAAATCAAACTTAGTCTTTCTTGTAATAACTTCTTTTTGATGAGCTATATAAGCATCTAGCATTGGCATTATACCTAATAATTTAGGTCTTCTATTTACTATTGCAACCATATTAAAATTATATGATATTTGCATATCAGTATTTTTAAGTAAATAATTAACAACGAAATTAGGATCTGCACCAGCTTTTAATTCAATAACTATTCTTAAACCTTCATTACCTGTTTCATTTCTTGTTTCTGCAATCCCATCAATTTTCTTATCAATACGAATATCTTCAATCTTTTTAACAATTTGAGATATTGTTACTTCATAAGGAATCTCTGTAATAACAATTGATTGCTTTCCTTTATTCTTTACAATTTCGTATTTAGAAACAATGTTTATTTTTCCACGACCAGTTTCGTATGCTTGTCTTATTCCATCAATACCTTCAACTATACCACCAGTTGGAAAATCAGGTCCTTTAATTATTTCCATAATTGTATCTAATTTACAATTAGGACTATCTAATCTTTTAATTGTTGCATCTATAACTTCTCCTAAATTATGTGTGGGAATATTTGTTGCATACCCAGCACTAATACCTGTACTACCATTTACAAGTAAATTAGGATATTTAGCTGGAAGAACTGTTGGTTCATATCTAGAATCATCAAAAGTTAAAACCATTTCTACAGCATCTTTTTCGATATCACGAAGCATTTCATTACTGATCTTTGATAATTTAGCTTCTGTATAACGATAAGCAGCAGCACAATCTCCATCAATCGAACCATTATTACCTTGTATAATTATATACGGTTCTCTTTGTTTCCAATCTTGACTCATCCGAATCATTGCATCATAAACTGAAGTATCCCCATGTGGATGATATTTACCAATAACTTCCCCAACTGTTTGAGCAGATTTAACAGTTTTCTTTTCAAATGTATTTTTATTTTTATACATAGCATACAAGATTCTTCTTTGGACAGGTTTTAACCCATCTCTTACATCCGGTATAGCACGATCTTGAATAATATATTTAGAGTATTTACCAAAACGATCTCCCATTATTTCTTCTAGGCTATAATCTTGTATTCTCTTTAGTACATCTTCCATAAACTATTCACCATATCGATTATAACATAAAAAAATCATGTAAACAAAGTAGTTTACACAATTCTTGTCACTTTATTATTGTTTATCTATAGTATAAATCCAAGCTTTATCGTCATTTATCATTACAAAAGTAATAAAATCATCTTTATCAACCATAGAAATACCTAAATCGTATTTATCGCTTATAGCAATAAAAACATCAAACCGATCGATATTAGTTAATATCTTATCACTTAAATCTGGCATTTCATACGTATGCACAATAATCTCTTCATACTCACGAACCATCTTACGAACTTTTTTATATTCACTTTTATAACTATTAACATAGTCACGATTCATAAAATAATTAATAAATACAATAATTAAAATTGATACTGCAATTCCATAAAGTGTATATAATGAAGAAATAAGCGTATCATTTTTTACTACTTCACTAATTTTATCTATAACTTTCTTATCATTATTAACAATTTCTTCATTTATTTTAAACTCATCAACATTAATAGGTACATTAAGTTTTGTAATTGTCTTTGATTCAATTTTTTCCTCTTCAATCTCAGTGCTTGTTTTAACATTTAAATTAACTACTAATTCCGTTTTTGTATTAGCTGGATCAATACTTTTTTCTAGAAAATAATTATTTATAATCTCTGTATATAAATTATAATCAATAGTTACTTTTTTATTTATATTAAATCCAGTATTATCTTCAATTTTTCCTTCTTTTTCATTAGATAATACATATTCTTTAGAAAAAATTTTATTCCCTCGTAAATCTCTACTAGTTAATATTGCAACAACACTTTCTGTATATTCAAAATCCAATTCTTTATCTCCTAAAAAAGAATAATTAAATGTTGTTTCAATGCTACTTATATTATCTTTTATAAAAGGTTCATTTAAAGGTATTTTACCATTTTCTCCTTCTTCTTTACTTATAACTTGATAATTTATATTGCTATTTTCACTATAACTAAGAATTTCATTTTCTGTAACTACTCTTTTACTGGATTTTGTAAGAAGAAGCACAACATCTACAACAGCTAATACTAAAGCAATAATTACTAAAATTCTTAGAATCATATGTCTTTTTTCTCTTGTCATAATAAAAACTCCTCTTACTCTATATAAAATATTATATCAAGAATAATAAAGAAAAAAAAGGAAAAAAGGAAAAAAATCAGTTTAATATATTTTGTCATAATTAAAATAATAATTTTAGATATCTTAATTAATAATTTTTAACTAAGAAAAAAATACAGGAAACCTGTATTATAAATCGTAATCTTCCTCTAATGAGAACTCAACATTTTCATTGATCCATTCTTTTCTTGGTTCAACCGGATCTCCCATCAACACTTGAACTCTCTTTTCAGCCAATGCTGCATCAGTTATATTAACTTTAATTAAAGTACGTTGTTCTGGATCCATAGTAGTATCTTTTAATTGACTAGGATCCATCTCTCCTAGACCTTTAAATCTCTTAAGTTCATATCCTGTTTTATCTTGCGTATACGCTTTAACTTCTTCAGTTGTCCAGAAATAAGTTCTTTTTCCACCTTTTTCTTCAACTAAGAAAAGTGGTGGTAATGCAATAAACAATTTACCTTCCTCGATTAATCCACGCATATATCTATAAAAGAATGTAATTAATAAACATTGAATATGCGCTCCATCTTGATCGGCATCGGTTAATATAATTACTTTGTCAAAATTAGATTCACTAGCATCAAAATCAGCACCATAACCTGCACCAATAATATGAATTATAGTATTAATTTCTTCATTCTTTAAAACATCACTAACACTTGTTTTTTCGGCATTTAATACTTTACCACGTAAAGGAAGTAAAGCTTGAAAGCGATAATCCCTCGCTTGTTTAGCACTACCTAATGCTGAATCCCCTTCGACTAAAAATAATTCATTCGTTTTAGGATTTTTATAACCAGCTGGCACAAACTTACCTGACATATTTTTTTCTAAAGTTTTTTTACTCTTACCATTACGAGCTTCTTCACGAGCTTTTCTCGCTGCTTCACGAGCCATCTTACTCTTTGAAGCTTTATCAATAATTTTAAGGGCTATTTCTTTATTTTCTTCTAAGAAAAACTTTAAATTTTCATAAACAATTTGCTCTGTAACAGATCTCGCTTCAGGTGTTCCTAATTTACCTTTAGTTTGTCCCTCAAATTGTAATAATTCTTCAGGAACTTTTAAATTAATTACAGCGCTTAATCCCTCTCTTACATCAGAACCATCAAAAGCACAATCTTTACCTTTTAATAAGTTATTAGCTTTAGCATATTCATTAAAAGCTTTGGTAATACCTGTTTTAAAACCAACTTCGTGAGAACCACCATCACTAGTTTTAACATTGTTTACAAATGATAAAATATTTTCGTTATATCCTTCTTGATATTGTAAAGCGACTTCAACTTCAATGCCTTGTCTACCACCACTAAAGTTAATTACTTTATGAATTTCCTTTTTACCTTCGTTTATAAATTCAACAAAACTTATTAAACCATTTTCATAACAATACTTAACACTTCTACCATCTTCTTCATCAATTACTTCAATTGTAAGACCACTTAATAGAAATGCACTTTCTTGCATTCTTTCACAAATAGTTGTATAAGAAAAATGACATCCTTTAAATATATTCCAATCGGGCATAAAAGTAACAATAGTACCTGCTTTATTTGATTTACCAATAGTTTTTAAAGGAGAAACAACTTTTCCACCTTCAGCGAACCTAATATTACTAATTAAACCATCACGATAGATAGTTACATCCATACTTGTACTTAAAGCATTAACTACAGATCCACCTACACCATGTAATCCACCTGAAACTTTGTAGTTACCTTCTTCAAATTTACCACCAGCATGTAATACTGTATAAATAACTTCAGGAGCTGACTTTCCACTTTTATGCATTCCAATTGGAACACCACGACCTGTATCAGCTACAGTAATACTACCATTCTTATTTAAAACAATTTTAATATAATTACCATGACCATTAATAACTTCATCAATTGAATTATCAACGATTTCCCATACAAGATGATGTAATCCTCTTTTATCAGTAGACCCAATATACATACCAGGTCTTTTTCTAACCGCCTCTAACCCTTCTAATATTTGGATTGAATCTGCATCATATTTTTTTGTAGCCATACTATTCACCTTAATAAGTATAGCATAATTTCTTTTTTTTAAGCAAGTTATTTACATTTTATTGACTATTATAGCTTTATTAAATAAAACGGATTATATACTATTGTAATGCTAAGACAAGACGGAAAGAATGGATCCTGCTAATCGACCCACTGTCACTATCAAAGTTGAACTGGCCTGCGAGAACGCCACTGTAGTAACAGCCGCCTCGAGAGAACCAAGGGGCAGACGAGTACACGAAGTACGAAAGGTCAGCGTACCAACTATTTTGATAACGATTATCATATGTTAAGAATGGTCCCATTTCTCCTGTTGCATCTCCTAAGATTCGATACTGATATGTTTGGACTGCACTTGATGCATTATACACATCTAAATACTTTTGATATTCTTCTGTCACTATTGTTGTTTCATCAAATCCACTTGATCCTACATTTCCACTTACATATGCTGCCAAATATTCCCATGCCCCTCCACTCATATCGTATACGCCAGTAATATTTCCTGTTGTACTTGCTAAATATCCGATATCAGTATTATATGGTTTATTATAGCCTTCTCCATCTCCTGATATTCCTGAATTTGTTCCTTGTCGTATAGTTAATAATGAACTATATCCGGTTTTATATGCACTATTATTATTTATATTCACTTCTTTATCTATTCCATATTTTGAATGACTTAATATAGCTACTGCTCCCCATTCCGTATTCTTCATCATATGGGAACCTAATTCTCTTTCATAGTTATACGAACTCATAAACATATTATATATTGTGTTATAACGCCATGAATAAACATTTGGTTTTACTATTATCTTTGTAGAGTCATTAACATTTACTTGAGCACTAGCTGTACTTGTTGCTCCTTTATATCCTGTTTCAAATTTTCCGACCCATATTCCATTTACATCTAATGAGATAAAAGCTGGATGAGTCATATATTCTCCATTACTACAATTACCACTTCCACCACTTGTCATTGGAGTTGCACATGATACTCCTTCTTCATCGATAGTGTTTGTTATATCAAATACAATATCTATGGAATGAATAAGCCTTAATGCTGTTTTTGTATCTGTAGTTGATTCAACATTCCATAATCTATATTTATACTTAGGTATCCATACAAAGTATGATTGTATATTGTCTTCTGGTATTGTATCGCCATTATTATATGTTTGGGTTTTATCTTCTAATATAACAGCATTTGCCCACTTTTTTTCGCAATAACTATACCACTTAGTACTTGTATCAGCTTTTGTTACTGTTCCATCATCTGCTATTGTTACTGGGATTAAGTCTCCACTTATTACTGGTGATGTAGTTGGTTCACTACAACTTACTACTCCACTATCTAACTTATCATATAGTTCATTTAAACTATCATTAACATTTGTTTTATCTGTTTTACTACTACTAAATGTTATATTATTGGCACTTGT
>JBJEDY010000003.1:0-4418 GCA_051872535.1 Bacilli bacterium
ATTATTTATTCTTTTACGAATTGCCGTTGAAAGTTGCATAGCATCAATTCCTTTCTATATAAAAGTATACCAAGAAAAATTTTTGTTATACTTGCTAAATGTGAAGAAATCAATAAAAAACTTCACTTTTGCTAAGTAATACACTTGTAGAAATTTGGAATATATGCTATACTAAATAGTAGTTGCTAAATGTGAAGAAAATTCTTGTTTTTTTCCAAAAAATACAATTTTCGACAAACTTTTCATTTGCTATTTGCTATAATTAATTATTATAACTGATAGATGGGGAGTGATGAATTATGAATGTTGAAAGAATTAAAGATTTACAAACTCGAACTATACAATTATTAAACAAAACAAGAACTAAAATGTCTATATTCGCTGAAGAAAGAAAAAAAGTAGATGACTTTTTGAAGCAAAATAGAGAAGATGAGAGATTTCTAGATGAGTGGGAGGCTTTTGTCAAATATTTTGAAGAAAAAACGAAGGAGAAATAATAAGAATGAAAAGTACAGGAATTATTCGTAAAGTAGATGAACTTGGAAGAATCGTAATTCCAAAAGAAATAAGGGATAATCTTGAGATAGCAGAGGGCAACGGATTGCAGATTTATGTAGATGGAAACAAAATAATCTTGAAGAAAGATGTTTCGAATTGTTTAATATGTGAAAATGAAAAAGATTTGAATGAATTTTGTGGAAAATATGTATGTAAGAAATGTATTAATCAAATAAAAGTAATAAAATAGTATATTTTTTTATCCATCTTGGTGTCACATTAGCAACAGAAGGAGTGTTATAATGAGCGAAGTTTTAAAGATTATAATTGCAGATGATAATACGAGTATGGTTAATGTAATGAAAGGATGGATTGAAGAAAACGATAAATACAAAGTTATTGGCATAGCCAATGATAGAGACTCTGAAAGGAATTTAATTGAAAATCTAAAACCTGATTTAGTAATAACAGACCTAAAAAGAAAAGGAGACTGGGGTGGGCTGGATATAATAAAAGAGTATAATAATAAAGAAAATTCTCCACTATTCTTTATCGTGTCTGCAGGAGTATATGGATATATTGATGAATTAAGAGAAATCGGGATTAGATACTTTTTACCTAAACCATTTAGAACAGAAGATTTAATGGATAGATTATCATATATATATAATGATGTATATCCAAGTGCTATTGTAGAAACAAAACAAGAAGTTCCAAATATTAAAGATAGAAACTTCTTTGATAAATTAAGAAAAATATTAAAAAAACGAATGAGATAATAGACATCTCATTCGTATTCTTTATCTGTATCTTCATATAAATCATCTAAATTAATATTTAAAGCAATACAAAAGCCTTTTAATTCATAATCTTTTACACTTTTATTAAAATGTTCTATTCTATGAATATCTGTATGGTATATAGTTAAACCTAATAATTCTAATTTAGCACTTAATTGTCTTTGAGTTAATCCACGAAGCTCTCTGTATTTACGAAGATTTTTACCTATAATGTTTAATTTTCCATTGATTTTTTTTATTTTCAACAAACTCACCTTTCCTGTTATTACTATTGCAACAATTTTATAATATTATTCAGAAATCCTGTTGCTATCATATTAACAAGAGGGTGTTTTTTGAAAAAATTTCAAAAAAATACCAGTTTTTTAGCAAAAAAAGAAATGGGGAATATAGCCCCATTATGATCTATAAAACTATTTTTTTAAATATGTAATGATACCACTTATAAAATGTTTGGGAGAAATAAGCATATTATTATTATAATCATCAATGTCAAATATTAAGTCAAATGACTTTTTGGTTGAAAGACGATTAGCTGTATCTATACAGCTTCTTAATCTTGATTGAATTTTGCTAGGTGAACAAGAATATCTTAAGGACATCATAATATAAATTTGTTGCATATTGTCAAGTAGGTCAACATCACAATAAGTAAGTTTAATTATATCAGTCAATAATTTACTAGATTTTAAATATGGATTGATGTTTAATCTCCTTAAAGTGTCATTCCATTTTTCTTTTGGAAATTCATCCATAATTAAATCCTTTTGAATAGATTGTATAGTATTATTCAATAATTCGTCAGATGCAGGTTTAGGAATAATTCTATATACTTTTTTTGTATTATATAAAGAATGCCTTAAATATGCATCTCCTGATATAACTACAATATTACATTTGCTTTCTGTTCCTTCATATTCAGACAATGTGTTTATAATATCGAGTCCATTTATCTTTGGCAATCCTAAATCTAAAAATAGAACATCAGGCTTAAACTTTTTGTACATTTCTATAGTAGATTCTCCATCTTTGGTATATGCGATGATATCTACATTAGTACATTTGGAAAAAATATTTTTATAATACTCAAATATTTCTTCGTTATCTTCAGCAACCATAATTCTTGTAACCATAAGCGTACCCTCCATATTTTTGCTAAAGAAAAGTTATTTTATTGGTCAGATTATATCATAAAATCAGTTAAAAATCAACAAACAGCTAGAGAACAACGAAAAAAGTAAAAAAATGGCAAAAATATCTAAAACGAACAAAAACGAACAAAAACACCAAAATATACCAAAATATACTACTTTACACCATTTTTACCAAAGCATGAAAAAAATATGATATACCATTCTCTAGGACAATAGTCTTTAATGTTAGGAAGAATATTCAGATGAGAAATATCAATGTACCAATGATAGAATGAATATTAGCATTACATTATTGACTATTGTTTTTTTTAGGAGGAGTATATATATGAGTGGATAGGAAAAGAATTAATATAATTAAATAAAACTCAATAAAATGAATTCTTTCTAATATTAACGACATTGTCCAATTTGAAAAGATTGGAGAATGGTTATATGGAAAGAAAGGATTATTTAGAAGGGAGCCTTACAAAAGAAGAAAAATCTTATTTAAAAAAAATAATACTAAATACAAGAAGAAAATATATAAGGGATAACTATGACTTCATTAATGATATAAATGTGGATTTGTGTGATTATGAGGATATTGAGGCAGAATCAGTATTGGAGGCTGTAATTAATAAATGTGAAAAAGAGATTGAATCAGCTGTTGAATTTGAAAAAGTTATTTCAAACAATAAATTGTATAAAGTTATAAAAGCATTGTCTTTAAAAGAAAAGATGATGCTTTTTTCTTTATATAAAGAAGACAAGCCTATAAGTCTGATTGCAACAGAAATGAAAATAAGTAGAACAACAGCTTGGAGAATCAAAACAGATGCATTAGATAAAGTAATGAAAGCTTTAATTGGAGGTGGAGACAATGTTTAATGATTTTAATTTAAGTGATGAAGAAATAATAAAAATTATAGAAGATTATAATCCTTTAATAATAAGTAAATCAAAGTTACATTACAAATTTGATGAAGATTTATGCCAAGAGATAAAGTTAAATATATGGAGGGAATTATCTAAAAATAGAAAAAAATAAAAAAATTTAAAAAATTTTTCAAAAAATGAAACATAGAGCAAAATTTTTGGACTCCTATGGGCGAAATGTAAAGGAGGTGTCTATATGGAGTCCAAATCAGAAGAGTTAATTGATCTTGATACAGCAATTGCTTATGCACAATTAGCAGTACATACCTTACAACATAGTGGAACAGAAATAAATGCAAGAGAACTGCGAAGTGAGATTAAAATGTTACATAGCAAATTTGGGACAAAAGAGGTTAAAAGACTTGCCAATGTTATTGTAAAGGGGAAGTAAAATATGAGGTATTTTTTAATAATAACATTATTGTTTATCTCCTTTGCAATATTCATTGGATTAAAGAAAAAGCATAGGAGATATAAAAAAGTAAAACCACTCAGTAAGATGACTAAGAAAGAATTCAAAAAAGCAATGAAAGATTTAGAGATTAAGTAGAGTTGTATTTTGGCTCTATTAGTTTCTTTATATCTAAAAGTTGTTAGTAAAAAGTTAAGTAGAGGTAGTTTAAAACCTATGAGAAGTAATAAAGAGTTAATTATTGAATTATATTTTGAAAATAAATTGAGAGTGGTAGATATTGCAAAGCATCTTGGGATTTCAAAGAGTGCAGTTACGCAAGTTTTACAAAAGGATACTAGATATCCTGAAGAAAAGGAAATTAGGAAAAAGGAAAACAAGAGCAAAAATAGAGAATTTACAAAACAATATATGACTTCTAAAAGAAAACAGAAAAGTTCGGATACAGATTATGTAATATTAAAAAAAGCTCACGAACAAGCAAGTAGAGAGTTGTCAGGTGGAAGAAAGCCAATAAGTAATAGAGCTTTTAGAGATTGGAATCCATCAATATATGACTTTAATTCAAAGAGTCAGAGTTATGTATTAAAAAGAGGAATTGTTGTAGGCAGTGATGTGCCTAAACGTATTAATTGGAAA
>JBJEDY010000004.1:0-4369 GCA_051872535.1 Bacilli bacterium
TTATTTTCTAATACATTATAACAATTTAGCTCCCCAGTAAAAAAATTAGAGCCAAGATAATATACAATCATACTTTGTTTGGATACCAAAGTATAAATATAAATTATGGAATGTTGAATCGACTACCGCTTCAACAACAGCGCTACAATCATACCATTCTATAGATATCGTATTTGATACAACAAATACAACAGATGAAGAAGGGGTATCATGTGCAACTCCAATGACAAGTGGCGAAATTGACAATTGTGATAATGGTGAATATATGACCCATTCAGCATTTATAAGTTTAGGAACAAATGGAATATGGGTAGGAAAATTTGAAACAGGGTATAAAGGAGCAACAAGTTCAACTAGTGCTGAAGTAAATGCTAATGACTCTACAAAGATAATTGTAAAACCAAATGTCTATAGTTGGAGAACTAATACAATATACAATATGTTTATGAGTTCATATAACTATGAAAGAGAATTAGGTTCTCATATGATGAAAAATACCGAATGGGGAGCAGTAGCTATATTAAGTCATTCTAAATATGGAATAGATAGAGAAATAAATATCAATAATAATAGTTCTTTTAAAACAGGATATAGTTCGTTATTAACTATACAACAAGGAACAAGTCCAGGAACATATGGAGATGGAACAAGCTATAATAAAGTATATAATACAGATATCGGATATAAAGCAAGTACTACAGGAAATATCACTGGTGTATATGATATGAGTGGAGGGGCTCATGAATATGTAGCAGCATATATAAGTGGAAACGTCGGATCAAGTGGCTTTACTACAACAACAATAGCAACTGCTGAATACCAGAAATATTTGGATGTGTATAGTGAATCAAGTGCAGTCCAAGCATATCAGTATCGCATTTTAGGAGATGCCACAGGAGAGATGGGACCATTCTTAACATATAATGATGGAGATGGAAAGAGTAGATATCATAATAGTTGGTACGCTGACGTTTCTTACTTTGTAGAATCATCTAACCCTTGGTTCAATCGAGGTGGCTATTACGGAAACGGAGTTTTAGCAGGGCAGTTCGACTTCTCTAGGAATTCAGGTACAACTTCTGACTATGTTTCATTCCGCCTAGTAGTAGCACCATAATAATGAATACTTAATTTAAACAAATATACTATTTACGAAGTTATAACTACTTGCCTTTACTTGATAATAACTAATTATAATAGTATAATATTACAAAGGATTGATAAAAATATGGAATTGTTAATACCTAATCATGTTGCTATTATCTTAGATGGAAATCGAAGATGGGCTAAGCAAAATGGTCTTTCTAGATTAGAAGGACATAAAAAAGGTTTTGAAAATATTCGTAAAATGACAACATATATATTTAATAAAGGTGTAAAATTTTTAAGTGTATTTGCTTTTTCTACGGAAAACTTTAATCGAAGTGTTGAAGAAGTAAATTATTTAATGAATATGTTTGTAGGAGAATTTAAAAAAGAATATAAAAAATTACATAAAGAAAATATAAAAGTAATTTTTTCTGGTCGAAGAGATAATCTTAAAAAAAACGTTATTGAAGCTATGGATACTATCGTTGAACTAACTCGAAATAATACTGGTGGTGTATATAATATTTGTTTAAATTATGGAGGTCATGCCGAGATAATTGATGCTACTAAAAAAATAGCTGAAGATGTTGTTAATAATAAAATAAGTATCAATGAAATAGATGAAGAATTATATTCTAAATATATATATCAACCTTTACCACCAATTGATTTGCTAATTAGAACTAGTGGTGAATATCGAATTAGTAATTTTATGTTATGGCAACTAGCTTATGCAGAATTTTATTTTACAAATATTGCTTGGCCAGCATTTAATGAAGATGAATTTGATAAAGCAATAGAAGAATTTAATAAACGCGAAAGGCGTTATGGAGGAGATAGTAAATGAAAAAAAGAGTAATTAGTGCTATTGTAGCATTAGCTATAATTGTACCTTTATTAATAATAGGAGGCTTACCATTATATATTGGTATTGGAATATTATCCTTACTAGCATATAAAGAAATAGTAACATTAAAAGAATCACATCATCGTTTACCAGATTTAATGAAAGTATTAGGAGCTTTTTCATTAGTGTTTGTTACATTTTCAAGATTTGCTGGTTATTCATTAATAACAGGAATTTCATACGCAGGATTAGGTACTTTACTAATATTAATGTTATCACCAACTATCTACTATGATGAAGATACTTATACTACAAAAGATGCTTTTTATATGATTGGATCTATTCTTATGGTAGGATTGTTATTTAATTCAATCATCTTAGTATATAATTTAAATAAAATGTATTTAATTTACTTAATATTAATAACAACTATGAATGATACATTTGCAATGGTTATGGGAAAATTAATTGGAAAACATAAACTTATTCCTAAAGTATCTCCAAATAAAACAATTGAAGGAAGTACAAGTGGATTAATTATAGGTACTTTTATTGCAACATTGTTTTTTATGAATGTAATTAGTAGTGATGTTAATAGTATACTAATAGTATTAATTACCTTAATTTTAGGTGTAGTTGGACAAGTAGGAGACTTAGTATTTAGTAAAATTAAAAGAGAAAATAAGATTAAAGACTTTTCTAATATAATGCCAGGTCATGGTGGAATATTAGATCGTTTAGATAGTCTAGCTTTTGTTTTATTTGCATTTATGGTTATTATTAGATATTTATAATAGAAGGTGATAAAATGACAGTTATAATAAACATAATTCTATTAGTATTAATGATGGGCTTTTTGGTCCTAGTTCATGAATTAGGACACTTTTTATGGGCTAAAAAGTTCGGAGTTTATATTTATGAGTTTTCTATAGGTATGGGTCCAGTTATCAAAACAATAAAAGGAAAAGATGGAATAAATTACTCCATTCGTGCTTTACCAATTGGTGGATTTGTCCAAATGGCTGGAGAAGTATATGAAGATGACAATAAAATTCCTAAAGAGAAGTTTTTATGTAATAAACCTTGGTGGCAAAGACTTATAATAATATCTGCTGGTGTTATACACAACTTTATTACAGCAATTATTCTTTTCTTTGTTATAGCTTGTTTTATTGGTAATCAAAAAGCAACTTTAAAAATAGAAAATGTTACAAAAGATGGAGCATTTGAAAAAGCTGGAATTGTTGCAGGTGATAAAATTTTAGCTGTTAACGATCATAATGTAAGTAATTCCGATATGTTATCAATCTTTTTAGCATATAAAGATAAAGATGGTATATATGAATTCAGAATAGAACACCAAGATGGGAAAACAGAAACTATTGAAGTGGAGCCGATTGAAGAAGAACGAGATGGAGAAAAAGTAAAAGTATTTGGTCTTGAATTAGAAGTAAAAGAAGAAAAAGGACTTTTAGCTTCTATTAAATATGCTTTTACAAAGTTTGGAACAGTAATGGCTCAGATGTGGTATACAATTGGAGGATTAATAACTGGTAACATTTCTCTTAATGCAATGTCTGGACCTGTAGGAATATATTCTATTGTTGGAACTACTGCTAAAAATGGGGCTTTAAGTTTTATTAATTTAGTTGCCTTCTTAAGCGTCAATTTAGGATTTATAAACTTCTTACCATTCCCAGCTTTTGATGGTGGTCGTGCAGTCTTTATTCTAATTGAAAAAATTATTGGAAAACCAGTGGATAGTAAGATTGAAAATGCATTTCATACAGTTGGTTTCTTCTTATTGATGCTACTTATGATTTATATTACAATCCATGATATTATAAGACTATTTTAAAGAGGTTTTATCTCTTTTTTCTTTACAAAAAAATACCTATATTATATAATTATATGTAGTATAAAGTAGGTGACATAAATGAATAAAAATAAACTTATTTTAAAAAATTGCCCTAATTTTTATCGTATTATTAATTTTGAATATTTTGAGGATGATTCTTTATCAGAAAGATTAATTAATATATATGAAAAGTTTATTTTTAATATAGATATAGCTAATGAAGAGGATGTTAAAATTGCATCACAAATAGATAAAGTTTTAGCGAGATACATTGAAGATTACCAATTTAGAAAAGAAATGAAATATAGTTTACAACAATTGAAAATATCAAAGTCAACAACAAATATTCTAAAATCGATTGTTGAAGGGCTTATTCATATATTTGATCAATATGAAGAAGGAGCAACAAGAAAGATTTATATTTCCAGATGGATATAAGAAAACATATCAAACTTATGATATGTTTTTTATGTTTGAATTAACTCTTATATTGACAACAAAATGTCAACTTGACAAAGCTCTGGGGGGGGTACAATACCAGTAGAAAATGTAAAGTAAGGTCGTGGTATTGTGCA
>JBJEDY010000005.1:0-22006 GCA_051872535.1 Bacilli bacterium
TGTCGTGATTATAATACCATAAATTTTATAATTTGACAAAACTTAGATAATCATATATTAATTTTAAGTTAATAGATATTATTTTAAAATCATGCTATAATTGATTTAGGTGGTTTTGATGGCAAAGAAATTAGTCTCTACAAAAGTAGAAAATGATGTTAAGAAAATTGATGACATTAAAGAAGAAGTTATTAATTACGCAAAAGAAAGAGTTGAAACAGAAGTACAAAATTCTTTTAAAAGAATTGAAAAAAAAGTTGTTAGAACTAAAAACTGGAAAATTTTTAGAAGAGATCTCTTAATTATTATATTAATAGCACTTTCTTGTTTTTTAGGTTATAAATTATATAAAACTGGTTATTTTGAAAAATACTTCTACATTGGTAATGTTAAGAATCTAGATAAAGAAAATGATGAAAATGTTACTAATAATGAAGAAGGTTTAGAAAAGGAACCTGAAAAAGAACCTGAAAAGGATTTAAGTTTTCATAAAGTTGCTCTAGATAATATTAATATAAGTATTGATTCTGATTATTTAGAAGATTATTATAATGGTAATTTAAATGAAGAACTATTATTATCAATTGCTTTTAGTAAAGTTAATGCTGATTCAATTATGAAAGATGAAGATACTTATATAATTAATAGCAAAGATTTAAGTGATTGTTATAACGAATTATTTTCAAAAGAATATAGTAATAAATCTTTTAAATATAACGGAACAAAAATCAAATACTTAAGTAGTCAAGATATTTATCTTGCTGATAAAGAGATTTCTTTTAAAGAAGATAGTATTATAAGATATGTAAGTGATATTAAAGAAGAGGATAACAAAGTTATTATTAGTACTATTGAAGGTACTCATAATGAAAAAAAACTTGTTAATATCATAACTAAGAAAGTTGTTGGCGAATATAAGGATGATAAATCATTAGAAAAAAATGCTGATAAATTAAATAAATTAGAATATACATTTAGTTTCCAAGATGGAGTTTATAAGTTATTAGATATCAACAAGATAAATTAAAAAGGTAGCAAATACCTTTTTATTTTGATTAATTGTACAAGTTATTAAGAAAAATAATTTTTTTGTTATTTTTTGTTATTTTTTATTGACACATAGAATAAATTTTACTATAATGAAATAGCAATGCCTGATTAGCTCAGTCGGTAGAGCGCACGGCTGTTAACCGTTAGGTCGTAGGTTCGAGTCCTACATCAGGCGCCATTAGAAAATAAAGCAAACTATTAAAGTTTGCTTTTTTCATGTATTAATTTGTAATCTTTATATTAATTTTTTTATTTTATAACCATATTTCCGCAAGTTGGACAAAACTTAGATTTAGAAAACTCAGTATGACAATTAGGACATACTTTGGTTTCTTCTGTATCTGTATTAGAAATTTCTCTTTTTTCAATTTTTATATAACTTTTTTCTGGTTCTTTAGGTGTTTTTCCAACATTATTTTCAATAGTTGTATAGTGTTTATCAATACCAAACAATTTAGCAACATAACTATTTGGTGGATTTAGATTATCATGATTAAAATCAGTAACTAATTGATTATATTTTAATCTTCGTGCTTCCATAGTTTGTGATTCTTCAGTAGGTTGTGGCATAAATAATTCTATATTAGCTAATATTTTTAATTCTTCATATTCATTATTTCTTAATAATCCACTATTTAAAACGAAATTATTGATGCCATTAGCAGCTTTTATTTTGTCATCAATGTTTTCACTTTTAAATAACTCAATATTACTTTTAATTATATGTAATTCATTTAATACTTTATCTTCAGACTGATACTTTTGAAATAAGGCATTATTCAACTTTTCAATTAATATAAACTTTTCCTCTAAGTAATTCCCTATTGGTTTAAAAGTTTTTTTAATTTCATCAATTTTTCTTTTTTGTAAGTTATAAGTTACCAACACGTAAATAACTAAAGCTAATAATATAAATAAAAATGGATGATTTACAACAAAACTAAAAAATGAGCTCATATCTATACTCTCCTATTGTAATTTATTATATCATAGTTTTAAAAAATGTCATTAATGATTTAAATATATTATTAAATTCTTTAGGAACATCACAACTAAATATCATTTCTTTTTTAGTTTTGGGATGAATTAAAACTAATTTTGTAGCATGTAACCCTAATCTTCCTAATGGATTAGATTTAGCATTATATTTTTTATCTCCTATAATAGGATGGTTTAAATCGGCCATATGAACTCTTATTTGATTTTTTCTTCCTGTTAAGATATTTATTTTAAGCATTGAGTATGCTTTAGTACTTATTAAAGATTCATAATTAGTAATAGCAAGCTTTCCTCTTTTAGGATCATCTGTACTAAATACTTGAAGCGTTTTTGTTTCAAATAAGTAATTTTTAATAGTACCTTTATTTTCTAGTCTTCCTTCTACTATAGCAATATATTCTCTTTCTTTAGCAAGTTTATCCCAATTGTTTTGAAGTTGATGTTTAATTGTTTCATTTTTAGCAAATATGACAATACCAGAAGTTTCCTTATCTAAACGATGAACAATAAATATTTTATTTTTAGGATTTTGTTTCTTTACATAAGAACTTGCTTCATTATATAGAGTTCGATCTTTTTCTTTTTTGGTAGAAATAGTTAATAATTTTGCTTCTTTGTTAATTACTAATAATTCTTTATCTTCATATATTATTTTTAACTTTTTCATATGCCACCTGCATTTCTTAGTCTAGTATAACATTTTTTTTATTCAGATAAAAAGAGCATTTTTTTGCTCTTTTGAAATTTTTATTATTTACATCCACAATCAAAAGTATGTTTAACTCTATCATGTACTTCTGCTTTCTTGCCATTGTTAAATCTATCAACAGTTCCTACTAGATATCCAGTAATTCTTCTAATTCTTTCGAATCCTACACCTTCTCCAACTGTTTTTTTAGATTCTTTTGTTTCCATTTCTTTTTCAATTTTGTCTACTTTCATTTTTTTTCACTCCTTTTCTTTTTATTTATTAAACTCTTTTATTTTATCTACAGTTACTGATTGTCCTTCGCGTCTTCCACATCCTGGACAAACATCTTTAATTATTCCAACATATCCACACACAGGATCACGATCTACTGGGTGATTGATAGCTCCATAACCAATTCCAGCTTCTTTCATAAGTCTTACGATAGATTCAAATGCTTCTAAGTTTTCACTTGGATCTCCATCTAATTCAATATAACTTATATGACCAGCATTTGTAAGTGCGTGATATGGTGCTTCCAATTTTATTTTTTTAGAAATTGATACATTATAGTAAACTGGTACATGGAATGAGTTTGTATAATAATCTCTATCTGTAACTCCCTTAATCTTTCCATATACAGCTTTATCTATTTTGGTAAATCTTCCACTTAATCCTTCAGCAGGTGTAGCCAAGCAAGTGAAATTAAGTTTATAAGTTTCAGAGTATTCATCACATTTCTTACGCATATGCCCAATAATTTCTAATCCTAGTTTTTGAGCTTTATCAGATTCTCCATGATGTTCCCCTATTAATGCTTTTAAACATTCGGCAAGACCAATAAAACCTATTGATAAAGTTCCATGTTTTAATACTTTTTTTAATCTATCAGTATTTTTTAATTTTTCTGAATCAATCCAGTTACCTTGTCCAAGTAAGAATGGGAAATTATAAACATGTTTATTACATTGAATTTCAAATCTTTCTAATAATTGGTCTTTAACTAAGTCCATCATTTCATCTAAGTCAGCATAGAATGCTTTCATATCAGCTTTTTTATTTGCATTAGGTCCAACTATCCCATGTTTAATTCCTAATCTTGGTAAGTTAATTGTTGTAAATGATAAGTTACCACGTCCTGGAGCTACGGCTTTTTCTGGATCTACGATATTACCCATAACTCTTGTACGGCATCCCATTGTTGCAACTTCTGTTTCAGGTCTTCCTGGTACATAATATTGTAAATTATATGGAGCATCAATAAATTCAAAGTTAGGAAATAATCTTTTAGCCGATACTTTGCAAGATAGTTGCAATAAATCATAGTTTGGATCACCTGGATTGTAGTTTATTCCTTCTTTAACCTTAAAGATTGAAATTGGAAATATAGGTGTCTCACTATGTCCAAGTCCTGCATCTACTGCTAATAAATAATTTTTAGTTACCATTCTTCCTTCTGTAGAAGTATCTGTACCAAAATTAACAGATGAGAATGGTACTTGAGCTCCTGCTCTAGAATGCATTGTATTTAAATTGTGAACAAACGATTCCATAGCTTGATATGTAATTTTATCAGTTTTCTTTATTGATTTTTCTAGTGCCATTTTAAATATTCTTTTTAAAGATTCATTGTCTTTATAATATTTTTCAAATGTTTCTAGAGGTACATCTATTGTTTTTATGTTTTTGATTTCCGCTTCAATTGATTTAATTGCTATTAAATCAGTGAAATCAGCATAATCTAGTAAATCTTCTAAAGTTGTCTTAAATTGCTTTTTGAATGTTTTTACAACTCCAGGCGCTAAATAATAATCGAATAGTGGAATACTTTGACCACCATGTTGATCATTTTGGTTTGCTTGAATAGCTATAGCTGCAAGTGCAGAATAACTCATTATATCGTTAGGTTCTCTTAAAAAACCATGTCCAGTTGAGAAACCATTTTTAAATAATTTATCTAAATCAATTTGTAAACAAGTTGTTGTTCCCATTGCTAGGAAGTCCATATCATGAATATGAATATCTCCATCATCATGTGCGTCTGCAAATTTCTTTTTCATTAAATATGCTTTAGCAAATTCTTTTGATACTGTTCCTCCATATTGAAGCATTGTACCCATTGCGGTATCACCATCAACATTGGCATTTTCTCTTTTAGCATCATCTTCACTTGCTGATTTTAATCCTAAACCTTCTAATGTTTTTAAAAACTTATGTGCTCTTTTATCATCCATAAAAGCAGCACGTGATGCATTTCTTCTTTCTCTATAACTAGAGAATGATTCACATACATCTTCATAGCCTTTCTTCTTAAGTGATTCTTCAATTAAGTCTTGAATTTCTTCAATTTTAATTTTTTCTTTACCTTTATAGTCTTTTTCTATTCTAGAAATGACTTCTTGGTAAACTTTTTGCATGTCTTTTTCAGTATACTTTCTTTCTCCATTCTCCCCATCAGAGTCATCAATTATACTATCAAAGCCTTTTTTGATTGCAACAGCTACTTTCGTTCCGTTGAAATCAACTTTTTTTCCATTTCTTTTAACAACTTCTATAGTTGCTAAAACGTCTTCGTTGTTTGCCATACTACTCTTTCTACCTTTCTTGATTTAAGCATAGCACATTATAAAAATAAAAAAAATGTTTTTTGTCATTTTTTTATTTTTTTAAAAATTTAATTTTTTATTTTTTCTCGATTTTACGGCATTTTATTTTTTTGATTTTTTTATATTTTTTCTAAAAAGCGCCCATCGTACCTAGGTTTATGAACTTTTTTCAAAAAATAGTGTTCGATTTACAACATTTTACTATTTAGTATTTTTTCGTTTTTCAAAAAATTGACATTATTTCAAAAATCAATTTTTCATTAATTTTACAAAATAAAAAAAAGGACAAAAAACATAGTTTTATGAACCTTTTTTAATCTTCAAAAACTTGATTTATGATATCCTGTATTTCTACTTTTTTAGATGCTGTTTTTTCTTTATCAACAACTATTGTAATAACATCATTTTCTTTAACATTACCAAACAATTCTTTAGGAACTTCAAGATGTTTACCATTAGGTAGTTCAACTACCACAATATCTTTTTCAATTCTTTCAACTATAACTTCCATATCACTCACTTACTAGTTACAACTTTTAGACTATTACCATCAGTACTAATGATTATATTACCATTTTCATCAGTACGATAGATTGTTGCTCCGACATTTTTCCATCTTCTTATAATAGAAGGTACAGGAAAATTATAATTATTATCAGCACCAACACTAATTATTGCATAATTTGGTTTTACATTATTAACAAAACTTAAACTTGAAGATGTATCACTTCCATGGTGTCCAACTTTGATAACAGAAGAAAAACATTCTTTTTTTATAGCATTTTCTACTGATGTTTCAGCATCTCCCATAAATAGAAACGATTCATCTTTATAATCAATTTTTAAAACTGCTGAATAGTTATTTAAATTTTCATACTTGTTATCGCTTGGTGATAAGAAGTAAACATCTAATTCATCTGTATCAATGATTTTTAAACCTTTTTGAGCTGATTTAACACTTAAGTTGTGTTCTTGTATATTTAATAGTAATTGTTTATATATGTTACTATTAGATACTACTTTTGGCATATAAATATTTTCAATATCAAACTTGTCTATTATGGTAATTAAACCACCAATATGATCACTATGAGGATGAGTTCCAATTAAATAAGTAATACCTTCATAACCAAGTTTAGAAATATAATTACTAACAGTATCTCCATATTTCTTTTCACCAGCATCAATTAATATTGTCTCATTATTAGGTAATTCAATAAAAGTAGAATCTCCTTCATTAACATCAATAAAATGGACTATTAAATCATCATATTCACTATAAGAAACTACTTCTTCTTGTTTAAATTCTTGATCTTCTACTATCTTCTCTTCTTTAGGAATTGTAAAAAAAATAACAGAGAGTATTAAAAATAATAAAAGGAAATCTAAAAAACCAAATAGATCACTTATTCCTCTTCTGTGTCTTAATATAGGAATAAATCTTTTTATCTTAAAATTACTGGTCATTAGAGCTGGTAATAATAAAGATAGGCCAATAAAATAAGAAGGTACTTCTCCTACAAGTGGTTTAGTAAATATTCCTTTTATAATAAGAATAATACATACTAAATAATAAATTGTAGCAAGAATCATTTTCCATATTGTATGGGACCTATAACCAAAGATTTTACTTTTCTTCATATTATCACATTCCTATGAGTATTATAAATTTATTTTTTATCATTATTATCAATACATTCTAATACATGATTTATAATATCTATTCTTCCTCTTCTACTTGCTACTTGTACAACATCAAAACCAGGTCGACGATTTCCTTCAATAATAATAGGGCCTTCATCGGTAATAGCAACATCCCATCCCACAACTAAGATTTTATCACTTTCTAAAGAGGCTTCTTTAACCATTTTTTTAACTTCATCAAAGTATGGTATTTGAAAACCTTCAATCTCTACACCGGATGTTGGATGATGTGTATATTCTTGTAAATCCTTATCAAGGGCTGGTCTTACTAACTTACCAGTTTCTAAATCTATTTCTGTAGCCATTCCTTTAGCATGGAAATTATCTACACTATTAATACCATTACCTATTCGAAGTCCAGCCCATAATATTTCTGGTTTACCATTATTATTAAAGGTCATAATACGAATAGTGTTACAAGATGCAGCACACATACGATTCATCTCTTTATGTTGTTTAACAACATCTTCTAAAAAGATTCTATTTTTTTGACAATAATTATAGAATTCTTCAATATTTTTAATATCTTTAGAATATTTTTTTTCTACTTCAGCACCACCTAGTCCATCATAAGGCTTACTCATAAATACTTCATGAGTACTTATATATTTCTTAAAGTCTTTTAAACTAGATTTTTCTGGCACAATAAAATCTCTTTTTGTATATTTTTTAAAATCAGCAAGAAAATCTGGTTTAATAGTATATCTTTTTTTATAAGCACTAGGACTTACTCGTTCATAGAAATAATCTTGAATCTTAATACCAGCATAAGTTTTTCTTTCTGTTTTATTCTTTTTATAAAACTCGTAATTTAAATAATCAGTTAACCCAATGCCATATTTTATTATACTTAGATATGTATCACATAATAATACTAAATATCTTTTATTTTCTTTTTTGGCTATTTTTTTTAATTTATCTTTAAAACCTTTGTAATTTGCGCTAAAAATATATGAATAAAATGCCATTTAAACACACTCCTAACTATCATTTATTATAATACAATTTTATATAAAGAAAAATACTAATTATTATGTTATAATATTTTAAAGAAAAAAGAGGAGATAATATGAAGAAGAGTTCTTTTATTGAAGGAACGTTAATTGCAACAATTGCTATTTTTATTGTAAAAATACTTGGAATGCTTTATGTTATTCCTTTTTATGCAATGGTTGGTATTCAAGGAAGTGCTTTATATGCATACGCTTATAATATTTATAATATTTTCTTAGATATATCAACAGCTGGTCTTCCTATAGCATTATCAAAAGTTATTAAAGAATATGATACTTTAGGAAAATTGGATGCGAAACAAAGGGCATTTAAAATTAGTAAACAAATTATTGGTATTGTTGTTATTGCGATATTCATTATCCTATTAATCTTTGCCCCTTTTATTGGTGAAGTTTTAGTTGGAGAACTAAGTGGTGGTAACACTATTGAAGATGTTGCATTTGCTATTAGATGTGTAGCTTTTTCAATATTAGTAGTACCTTTCTTAAGTGTTAGTAAAGGTTACTTACAAGGGCATAATATCATTAACGTTTCAAGTATTAGTCAAATTATTGAACAAGTTATAAGAATTGCTATTATTTTAGGTGGATGTTATATTGCTATCAATGTTTTCAATTTAAGTATTACCCATACGATTGGAATAGCTTTATCAGGTGCTTTTATTGGTGCTTTAATTTCTTATTTATATATTCTTCTTAAGATGAAACGAAATAAAAAAGATTTTGGTGAAGTTAAAGAAAATGATAATATAACAAATAAAGAAATTGGAAAAAAGATTATTTCTTATTCTATTCCTTTTATTATTATCAACGCAATATTTAGTTTGTATAACTTTGTTGATATGGTTATTGTTTTAAGAACAATGAATTATTTAAACTATTCAGCTTTAGATGTTGAGTTTATTTCAACTTCTATATCTACTTGGGCACCAAAAATAAGTATTATTATTACTTCTGTAGCTATGGGAATGACAACAAGTTTAATACCAACTATTGTTAAAGAATTTACTTTAAATAATTTTAAGGAAGTTAGTAATAAACTTAATCAAGCTTTAAAACTATTAATTACGATAGGTCTTCCAATGACAGTTGGATTATCATTACTAGGAAAACCAATGTGGAGTATTTTCTATGGAATTCAAAATAATATGGGGTACCAAATATTATCGATATCAGTTTTTGTAGCATTCTTAGCTAGTATTTATATGATTGTAAGTAGTACTTTACAAAGCTTAAATAAGTTTAAATTAGTTTATAAATGTGCCATTCTTGGATTAGGTATTAATATGGTACTTGATGCACCTTTAATGATTTTGTTTAGTAAGCTAAATATTCCACCATATTTAGGTGCTTCAACATCAAGTATTATTGGTTATTCTATTAGTTCATTATATGCTTTATGTAAACTACATAAAGAACATAGTTTAAATTATAAAGATACTTTAAATACAATAAAAAAATTAATTTTACCGATTATAGCAATGATAATTGTTGTATCAATAAGTAAATACTTCATACCAATTAATTATGACAATAAGTTCTCTTGTATTATTTATATTGGAATTAATTCAATTATTGGAGCTTTAGTATATTTTCTTCTGTTAATAAAGCAAGGAGTATTAAAAGATGTACTTGGTGATAAAATTTATAATCGTTTCTTAAAAAGAAAAAAGAATTAAACTTCTTTTTTTTTAACTTATTTTATGTTAGAATAACCATTTACAAAAAGAGGGATTTAGAATGATAAAAACAATATACCAAGAACTATTAGAAAAATATAAAGTAACTAAGGACAAAAATATAATTTTTGCTATTTTAAAATTATTTAATATTAAGCTACCTAAGATTTTTAAAGATAGTACAGCTTTATTTGCATTTAATAAGGTATCTTTTAAATATGAAGATGATACTAATAATATTTTTTGTTTTATGAGAATTTTTGATGGTAATTATGAAATTACTTACTACGATGAAAATGGTTGTAAAACAACTGATAGTTTTTTTCTAGATGATAATGAGCCATTTTATTCTTATTCTGTTTTAGATGTTAAAGAAACTGGTGAATCTACTGTATTAAGAGTTATTTATAAGGGAGAATATGATGAATATTGTCTTTATAAGGAAATAGGTGATAAAGATAATGTTGAAGTTCCTTTTGAACAATATGCATTAGTTAATGAAAAAAAAGAAATAGTTCTTAAAAAAACAATAATAGATACCGAAGATAGTAATAAGCTATTTACATATAATAATGATTTATATTGTGAAATAGGAGAAGATTATCAAAGTTTTATAATTAAATTTGGATCAAATCCCATTAAAGATAATTATTCGTATATGGAATTTGATGATTTATTTGGAAATATTTTAGAAATAAATAATCCTGTTCTTTTAATCTCTACTTATTGTGATATTCTTAGAAAAAGAAGACCTGTTCTTTTTTTAATAAAAAAAGTTAATTCTTATTGTCACATAGAAATAGAAGGTGAAGATGTAGTTTTTTTATCTTTATCAGAAATGCCTTTTAGAATACCGGTAACTGATAATAAAAATTTAACTAGTAAAGACATAGAAATAATATTAAGAACAATAAATAATTATGCTTTTGAAGATTATACAACTGGTATTTATAACATGTTAGAAAAAGCTAGAGAAATTGCTATAAAAAAAGAATCTGCTCATTTTGAAGATGATTTTAGTTATTTTTTTAAGAAAGCAACTTCATTTAAGGAATTATCAAAAGAAGTGTATGAAAATATAGATGAAATTAATAATAAAATTAATAATTATATTGAAAATAATCCAAACCCTATTACACTTAAATATCAAAATAAAAAAATATAAATTAATTTTGAATTGAAAAAACAGTAAAATTTTAATTTACTGTTTTTTCATATTCAGTCAAACAAGTCATTATTTCTTCACTTGTTTGACATTTACAAATCTGATTTTTTATTTCTTTACTATTTGGCATTCCTTTTAAATACCAAATAATATGTGTTCTTATTTCCAAAAGAGCTAATTTTTCATTTTTGTCATTTTTTAATAATTCATAATGTCTTTTCATCATCGCAATTTTTTCTTGAAAACTAATAGTAACGGGCTCTTTTCCTGAGTCAAGATAGTCAACACATTCTTTGATAAGCCATGGATTACCTAATACTCCTCTACCAATCATAACGGCATCGCAACCTGTTACATCAAGCATTTTTTTTGCTTTATAACAACTTGTTACATCTCCATTACCAATTACAGGGATTGTTACAGAATCTTTAACTTTCTTAATAATATTCCAATCAGCTTTTCCACTATAACCTTGATTTCTTGTACGAGCGTGAATAGCTATAGCACTTGCTCCTGCACTTTCGATTACTTTAGCTATTTCAACAGCATTAATACTCTTATCATCCCATCCACTACGAATTTTAACTGTGACAGGAACAGATACCACATCAACAACTGCTTTAACTATCTCATATACTTTTTCAGGATTTTTAAGTAGAGCACTTCCTGCTTGAGCTCGTAACGCCACTTTAGGAACAGGGCAACCCATATTAATATCAATGATATCAGGATGCATTGTATTTTCAATTAACTTAGCAGCATTAACAAAAGATTCTTTATCACTACCAAATATTTGTTGAGCGATTGGCCTTTCCATATCATCCATTTTTAACAAATCAAATGTCTTAGCATTTCCATAACTTATAGCTTTATCACTTACCATTTCCGCATAAATAAGTCCAGCACCCATCTCTTTAATTATTTTTCGATATGATGTATTAGAGATTCCAGCCATTGGTGCTAATACTACTTGATTTTCTATTTCTATATTACCTATTTTCCATTTCATTTTATTAATTGTCACCTCTTATTCTTTTTTCTATATCAAATAATAAGTGTTTTTATTTAAATAATTCTTGTAATAATCATAAATTTAAAACTCTATTTCTACTTCATCATCATTTTTAAGTAAGAAAGCATTAGCATCATCTGTATCTAAATGAAGTTCAAAATAAGCGTCATCACTTATTTTGGCAAACGCTTCAATAATACCTTTTTTTTCTGTATTTATTTTAACAATTATTCTTTGTTTATCTTGAATATTGTATTCATTTGCCATAGCTGGAGTTATATGAATATGTCGATCAGCTATTATACACCCTTCTTCTAAATGAAGTTGACCAACAGGTCCAACTATTGTTATAGGAGATGAACCACTAACTTCTCCACTTCTTCTAATTGGTGGATTTAATCCAAGCTTATAAGCGTCAGTTTTGGATATTTCAATTTGGTTATAAGATCTTAATGGTCCTATTATACGAACATTTTCAATAGTAGATTTATCTGTTTTTAAAGTTACTGTTTCTAAAGCAGCAAACTGTCCTATTTGATGCAAATCTTTCAAATGTGTTAATTCATCTTTTCCAAATAAAATACTAAAATCTTCTTTAGTAAGATGAACATGTCTTGCACTTACTCCTACTTTAGTTTTCATAATCATAAAACCAACTTCCTTTTCTATATTATATCATGAGATATTTAATTTTTTAGTTTATTTCTTTATTTTAAAGCATAACGATGTCAAAAAAGCAAAATAATTAAAACTATGTTAAAATATAAAAAGTGAGGTTTTATATATGGAAAAATATCGAGAAATTGAAAAATCAATTATAAAAAAATACCGAAAAGAAATATGGAGTAAGTTTATTAAAGCAATTAAAGATTATGAACTAATTCAGTCTGGTGATAAAATTGCGGTTTGTATTAGTGGTGGAAAAGATTCTTTTATTTTAGCTAAGTGTATGCAAGAATTAAAAAAACATGGTCAGGTAGATTTTGATTTAGAGTTTATTGTTATGAATCCTGGTTATACAGAAGAAAAAGTAAATCAAATTGTGGATAACGCCAAGCTTATGAACATTCCTATTACAATGTTTGAAACAGATATTTTTAATGTAGCTAATAAACTTAATGAGGAAAGTCCTTGTTATATGTGTGCAAGAATGCGTCGTGGACATTTATATGCAAAAGCACAAGAATTAGAATGTAATAAAATAGCTCTAGGTCATCATTTTGACGATGTAATCGAAACAATTTTACTTGGTGTTTTATATAGTGGTTCTTTTGGAACAATGATGCCTAAATTACATAGTGACAACTTTAAAGGAATGGAACTTATAAGACCTTTATATTTGGTTAAAGAAAGAGATATTATTTCTTGGGCTAATTATAATGAACTTAGTTTCTTGAATTGTGCTTGTAATTTCACTCAAAAGTTAGAACGTGATGATAGTAAAAGTAAAAGACAATTAATTAAAAAATTAATCACTGAGTTAAGAAAAGATAACAAATATGTTGAATATAATATATTTAAGAGTGCAGAAAGAGTTAATTTAAATACTGTAATTAGTTATCATAATAATATTATTGAAAAGCATTTCTTAGATGAATATGATAAGGATGAATAATAAACCATATTTTGGTAATAATAACAATAGATTCTATTTTATAGAAAAAAATTAGCACTTATAGTTGACAAGTGCTAATAATGGTATTATAATGATTATTATGAAAGGAAGTGAATTAACAATGAGTTTAATTCCAAGAAGTTTTTATTTAGATGATATGTTTGATAGTTTAGAACCAGTTGTTAGAAAAAATGACTTCAAATGTGATATCTATGAAAAAGATAATGTTTATCATGTAGAAATGGATATTCCTGGATTTAATAAAGATGAAGTTAAAATCGAATGCGATAATGGATACTTAACTATCACAGCAGAAAAGAAAAGCGAAACAAATGATGAAGGAAAGAACTTCATTCGTCGTGAAAGAGTTTATGGAAGTATCTCAAGAAGTTTTAACTTTGGTGATATTAAAGAAGAAGAAATTAAAGCTGAATTTAATAATGGAATGTTAAAAATTACATTACCTAAAAACGAAGTTAAAGAGACAAAAAGAGTTATTGATATAGACTAAATTAAGGTAACTTGATAAAAGTTATCTTTTTTTATGAAGAATTAAGCAAAAAAAAAGTAGTATTATTAAACTGATTATCATTAGTGAAACAGTTTAATTTAGTATCTTACTTTTTTGAGATGTTTTCTAAATATAAAAAGAAATAATATAAAAACTTTATTTGATATTATTCATAATCCCTAGGCTACTTTTGCAACTTTACTTTCATTTTCATTTAATGACGAAAGTAACTTTAAAGAATCATTTCTAAGACTATCATAAGTTTCTTTGTTATCTTTATATGATGTACGAATCATTTTATCAAACAAACTAATTATTTTATCAAATGCACCATCATAAAATTTTGTATCAAAGATGTTTCTTAAACTAGGTATATCACCATTAATTTCATATTTGTGGATATCTTCAATAAGCCCATCTTTCTTTATAATCCCTTTAAGAACATTAACTTCTAAAGGATGAGCACAAATTTGTGGTTCGTAACCATAAATATTTGCAAATATTTCTATTGTGTCATATTCACAAGTTGCTTCGTTAAAACCTCTTCCTGATTCCGATAAAAAGCTTAAAGAAATAATATTGTTCTTTTTATTTATAGCGCTATAAGACTGTTGTACACCACTTCTAGATATTCTTTTATCATTTCTAATAATATTATTTTTTAAGACACTTTTTATTTGATGGACAAACTCATGAATTAATGTCTTAGATAAGTGTTCGTTTGCTAATCTGGCATTTTCTTTATTAACATATGCATATTTAGACATATCTTTTAGAAATATAATTTTTCTATCTCTTCCTTTGTTAATAAACTCTTCTGTATTTTTATCATAAGCAATATCTGCTGTTAAAGAATAAGAAATTCCATTACTACTATTGACTAAATCTTTGTTTAAATAATTATTATAATAATTATCAATTTTTAAATTAAGTTTACTATTAATAAATCTTACCATTTCTTGCTCAAAAGGACAAAGATATATATCAACATTTCTAATAGTATCAACAATGATATTTAAATATTTTTCTCCGAAGTATTCAATAATTTTAGGTATTATGACATAAAGCTTTTCTTTAATAAAGTCGTTATCATAACGTTGAGAAATAATTTCTCTTATGTATTTTTCCATAATACCATCTCCTCTATTATAATTTTAATATAATAGTTGACTAGTAAACAAGTATATTACAAAAGTAAATGTAAATAAATGCAAAAAATAATGACAATAATAATAATCAAAATTATTCAAAATTAATAAACTACTTATGAAGGGAGAATAATAATGAATAATAGAATATCATCAGGATGTTGTATAGATATTGATAGATTAATAGCATTAGCTAGAGTAACTGGTCCAACAGGTCCGACTGGTCCTGCCGGTGGTCCAACAGGTCCAACAGGTGCCACAGGTCCAACAGGTGCAACAGGTCCAACAGGAGCAACAGGTCCACAAGGTGCTATAGGTCTAATAGGTCCAACAGGTGCAACAGGTCCAACAGGTGCAACGGGAGCAACAGGCCCAATAGGACCAACAGGAGCAACAGGTGCAACAGGTGCAACAGGTCCAACAGGTGCAACAGGTGCAACAGGTGCAACAGGCCCAACAGGACCAACAGGAGCAACAGGTCCAACAGGAGATGTAGGAGCTACAGGTACTGCAGATACTATAACTATCAGAAATACTACAACTGGTGATCCTGGAACTGCAGCTAGTGTAACTGATATTAGTGGAAGCCCAAATCATGTTTTAGATTTTGTAATTCCTAGAGGGTTTGATGGCGAAGATGGAGCCACAGGTCCAACAGGAGCCACAGGTCCAACAGGTGCAACAGGTCCAACAGGCCCAACAGGACCAACAGGAGCCACAGGAGCAACAGGAGCCACAGGTCCAACAGGACCTACTGGTCGATGTGAATGTAAATGTAAATCAACTGGTCAGCTTGTTTTAAATGGTGGAATGGAGAATATAAGTAATAATAAGCCAGCAAATTGGATTTTTACCAATCCTAATGGAGTTACTTCTGTTACTAGTCAAGGAAGAGTTCACTCAGGTGCTTGGGCAGTAAATATAGAAAATACATCAGCTATTCAACAAACTATTCCTGTCACAAATGGTGGATGTTTTTATCTTCTTTCTTTCTTTGCTAAAGGAGAAGGAAGTCAAGTTGGTTTAACAGCAACAGTTGTATTCGAAACTACAACTGGTCCCGTAAATGGTGGAACAATTAATATAAGACAACAAGATATTACAAATTCAAACAGAGATTTTTCTTTTTATCAAATTGTTACTTCAGCATCTCCAGCAAATGTAACAGGAATTACAATTAAATTTTTAGTAAGTGCTGATGGAAGTCAGTCATTAGATATAGATGATGTATCATTAATTGTATTATAAATATATAATTTTAAATAGTAATTTCTTTATTAGCCGAAAAAGCAAGAAACAATAATTACAATTCAGATAAATTAGATGAATAATGTTGAACATGACTCTACTAAAAGCAATAATAGAACTTGTCGATCTTATGCTATTTCAAAAAAATAGTATATAATATCGAAAGAGTGTGTCAAACTAGTTGCTTAATAAAAGGAGAATTATCTCCTTTTTAAATATAAAAAGAGGTGATATTTATCAGAAAATATAAAATATGTGTCTATGCAATTTGTAAAAATGAAGAGAAATTTGTTGATAGATGGGTAGATTCAATGCAAGAAGCCGATGCTATTTATGTACTAGATACTGGTTCAACTGATAATACAATAAAAAAATTAAAAAAGAGAAATGTAATTGTTAAAAAAAAGATAATCAAACCTTGGAGATTTGATGTAGCAAGAAATGAATCTTTAAAGTTAGTGCCTGAGGATACAGATATTTGTGTTTGCACTGATTTAGATGAAGTTTTTGAACCAGGATGGCGAGAGAAATTAGAAAATAGTTGGGAAGATAATACTACAAGAAGTCGTTTTGTTTATAATTGGAGTTTAAAAGATGGTGTACCTCAAGTTAGTTTTTATTATGAAAAAACTCATACTCGTCACAACTACAAATGGATTAATCCTGTTCATGAAATATTAAAATATGAAAAAGAAAACGAAAATATCATAACAATCGATGAAATAGTTTTAAATCATTATCCAGATAATACTAAATCTCGTAGTAGCTATTTACCATTATTAGAGTTATCAGTTAAAGAGGATCCTAATAATGATCGTAATATGCATTATTTAGGAAGAGAGTATATGTATTATAAACGTTATAACGAAGCAATTGATACTTTAATAAAACATTTACAATTACCATCAGCAACTTGGAAAGATGAAAGAAGTGCATCAATGCGTTTTATTTCTCGTTGTTATAATGCTTTAGGTCGAAAAGATGAAGCTTTATTATGGATAGATAAAGCAATAGTAGAAGCACCACATTTAAGAGATCCATTAATGGAAAAAGCATTATTAATGTATCAAGAAAGAAATTATGAAAAAGTAATTGAATTAATAAATAAAGCTTTAGAAATAAAAATTAATGAACGTTACTATATCAATGAAGTTTTTACTTTCGATCATACAGCCTACGATTTATTAAGTATTGCATATTATTATACAAATAATATACCATTATCTTTATTCTATAGTGAAAAAGCTTTAAAAATGGCGCCAAAAGATAAAAGGCTTAAAAAGAATAATAGAATTATTAAAGAAACTCTTTAGTTTCTTTTTATATGATGTTACAATATGCTTGTGGTGGTTTTTTTATGAAAAAAGATAAATATAGAAATAGAAAATATATTTTTCAAATTATGGATAACAGAAGTTTTATATGGCAAGATATATTTGCAGCAGTAGATGAAGAGGATATGTTAGAACAATTAAAAATGGTTTATGAATATTCTGAAGATAATGATCAATATCGTCTTTTAAAAAATAATAATGGATATGAATCGGTTTTAACATTTTTACATGGAAAAGAAGAGATTGAATTTTTTTTAGGAAGAATGCTTAAAATATTATCATCTAAAAATAAAAAAGATAAGTCTTTTCAAGAAGATTTTATTATGAATATATGTTACCTTTATTCAGAAAATGATGCAGATAGTAAAATAGATCCACATAATAAAAAGAAATGTCAAAAAAGAAAAATAGATTCAATTGATTGTGAAATGTTCAAACTTATCAATGAAGAAACTCAAAATGAAGAAGATAAAATAGTTGAAACTGTTAAAAAATTAACTTTAGGAAGATATGTTGTATAGAAAGTATGAAAAAATACATTATTGTTGAGTTAATTCCTTCTGCAAGAACAAAAGAAAATGGTGATATAGTTCAATTATCAGCATTAAAAATTGATAATTACAATGTTATTGATCGTTTTGATTATCGATTAAATGAAGATAAAATTTTTAATTATCAATTGTTAGATATGATTAAATATGATAAAGATAGTTTTACTTATTGTGATTCCACTGATCAAATTTTACAACTTTTTTCTAATTGGTGCGAAAAACTTCCTTTATATATAATTGATAATGATTATACTAAAAGTTACTTAAGTGATATAAAAAACAAAAAAGAATCCATAATTAAAAAACTTAATATGAAATATAGTGATAATATCATTGAAGAAATAATTCTAAAATATAATCTTGCTCCAAGTAATTATATAGTTGATTTACTTTTAGAAGCTTTAATATATGAAAGTAATAAAAAATAAGAAGATTAGTTGTTTTCGCTAATCTTCTTTTCTTAATTTACGAGTTAATAATTTAGGTGTTGTATTTTTTAAATTCTTTTCTTCATTAATGGCATTTAACAATTGTATACAATATTCCTTATATTCTTCATCGATTGCAAATGTACTAGAAACATGAGTGATAAAGTTTTTTCTTTTAGGATGAAATAATGAAATGTTACGAGGAATAGGATCATAAGAATCATCATACGGATCTTCTACTCCAACGGAAAAGAATAAATCATTAAATGTTACAGTACTATTATTAATAATATAATTTACAATTTTTGTAATATATTTTCTATTACTTAATAAATCCTCTTCATATAAAGGCTGTATGTTAATTGTATAATATTCTATTCCTGTCCTATATTGATTTGTTATATGAGGACGATTTTCATCAATATTATAACTAAATTCAATTCTTTGATCTGTTTTTTGCAATTCTGTAATAATACTCTTTATATTTTCTTTTCGGTAAATACAGAACATTTTAACAATTCCAGGACCAATAGGGTTAATTCCACCTTCATTTCTCATTAATATTTTTGTAACAATATAATTATCTTTACCACCTGGTAATAAGTTCATTAATACTGATACAAAAAAGGCAAAATCAATTGTTGAATAATCTAATATTTTATTCAATTTATCTTCATTTTTTATATAATTTTTATCATAGTTTGAAATTTCATCTAATATATTCATTTCCATTACTCCTAACCACATTTGATAATAATAACATATCCCTAATGATAAAGTAAATATTAAATTATTACGTTACAAAAAACTATCATTAATTACAAGAATATTTTTAATATTACAAAATGCTTAATTTACTTCTTTAATTAGTAATGATATAATTATTTCAAGGAGGATTTAATGATGATAAGAAAATTTTTTGCTGAATTAATTGGAACAATGTTTTTAGTAATTATTGGTTGTGGAACTGCAGTAGCTCTTACACCATTAGCTGAAAAAGCTGTTATTGATTCAGAAATTTTTACAATAGTACCAATAGCTTTAGCATTTGGATTAGTTCTAGTAGCTCTTTGCTATACAATAGGACGTATATCAGGTTGCCATGTAAATCCAGTAGTATCTATTGCAATGTTAATTAACGGAAAGATATCTGCAATAGATTGTGTTTATTACATTGCTGCTCAATTAATTGGAGCTGTAGCAGGTGCTGAAGTATTAGCTGTTATTTTTGATAGTTATAAATCACTTGGTACTAACGGGTACGGAGAATTAAGTGCTTTAGGTACTACAATGAATGCGGCATTAATTGTTGAAGTAATTCTTACTTTTATCTTTGTGTTAACGGTTCTTTGCGTTACATCAAGAAAACAAGAAGAAAGTTCAAATAATGGTATTATCATTGGTTTAGCACTATTCTTAGTTCATATCTTTGGTATTCCATTTACAGGAACAAGTGTTAATCCAGCTAGAAGTTTTGGACCTGCCATTTTATGTGGTAGTGAGTTAGTACTTGAACAATTATGGGTATTTATAGTTGGACCAATTGCAGGTGCTATATTAGCTGCGTTATTCTTCAAATTTGTTATTGAAGAAAAAGAAGCTGAATCAAAGAAAAAGAGTCGCAAATGATTAAACTGTTGAACTAGTCAATAAAAAGTAGACAGTTAAAAAGTATTTATTTAAACCCTAATTGAGCTCTATACTCGATTGGGGTTTTGTATTGTAATGCATAGCTTGGTCTATAATTATTATGATCAATACTAAATTTTTCTTACTTTTTTAATTTACGAGCTATAAGAGCATTAGAAAATAATTCATAAACAGTCATAGGACCTACTCCACCAGGAACCGGAGTTATATAACTGCATTTATCTTTTACATTATTAAAATCAACATCTCCATAAATATGATTATTCTCATAATTAATTCCTACATCAATAATTACAGAATTTTCTTTTACCATATCATAAGTAACAAGATGCTTCTTACCTACTGCAGATATAATAATATCTGCTTCTTTGGTTTTTTCATTAATGTTTTCTGTTTGTGAATGACATACTACTATATCTGCATTACGATTTAATAACATTTGCGCAATTGGTTTTCCTACTAATTTACTTCTTCCTAAAATAGTAACTTTTTTATCTTTAACTGTAATATTGAAATATTCAAGAATATCTATTATTGCTTTAGCTGTGCATGGAACTAATTCTTCTTTACCATTTACTAAGTTATTAATATTAGTATCTGTTATACCATCAATATCTTTTAATGGTAATATAGCATTTTGAATATTTGTAGTATTTATCCTTTTTGGTAGTGGCATTTGAACAATAATGCCATCTATATTATTATCATGATTCAGTGTTTCAATTTCTTTAATTATCATACTTTCTTCACTATCATCTGGAAATTGTTTATGATAAAATAAGCATCCTAGTTCATCGGCAAATTTCTTTTTTTGATTAATATAAATACTACTTGCTTTATCATTACCAACTTGAATTACAGCTATGCCAAGTGGTTGTTCAAGCTCAGATAATTTTTGCTTCAATTTTTTCGTTTTAGTATTTCTTATTTCATTTCCATTTATTATAATTGTCATAATATCACTTCTGTTCAACATTATAACAAAAAAAGTATTAAAATACTTGCATTTTTCTAAAAACCTGATATAATTAAATTACTTATACAAATGCGGGTGTAGTTTAATGGTAGAGCTTCAGCCTTCCAAGCTGATAACGTGGGTTCGATTCCCATCACCCGCTCCATTGAGGTTAATACTCGCACACTTATATAGTGATTGCGAGTTTTTTTATTTATATAAACAGGTTCATAGTATTTGATATTATGGGCTTTTTCTTATGTTAGGAGGTGTATTTTATTGAAAACGACCATAGAAAATTTAATATTTCCTTGTGAAATTAAAAATAAACTAAAAATTAAAGGAAGTTTTGGAAATTTAGACATTAAGTATATTGATGGACATTTAATAAAATTTGACAAGACCAATTTAAGTGTAACAGAACCACATAAGATTATTGCTAGTAATTCTTCTTCTGTAATAGTTGCTTACTTATATGATAACAACGATAAAATTTATATTCCTAATTCTAATGTGATTATTTCATTAAATCATTTTATTTCCTTATTAAATGAGATGAATAAGGTAAGATAAATTAACAGTTATTTTACCAGTAAAATTACCATATAAATTACCAGTAAAAATGGTAGAATTTTGGGTATTGTCAGTTC
>JBJEDY010000006.1:0-21984 GCA_051872535.1 Bacilli bacterium
CACTAAAAATTCTAAAAGGGAGTTTATTACTCCCCACTAGAAATTATAGAACCCTTATTAAAGCATTCTTTTTTATGAAAAATTATAAAATCATATCTATAAAATTAACAATTTTCGTTTGTAAAATGAAAATAATCAACATTCCACTTATTAAAAAAGGTCCAAAAGGTATTTGCCTATTTTTTTTAGTTATTACATAATATAAAGCATATGGTAAAGCCAATAAAGACCCTAGTACTAAAGAAATAAAACTTAATCTTATTCCTAAAGTAAATCCAAAAAACATTGCCAGTTTTATATCTCCACCACCTAAAGATTCTGTCTTATATGCCCTATCACCAAAAAACTTTATACCATACATAAATAAAAATAAAACAAAGCCACTTATAATCGAATATAAAAGAACTTTAGGACCAAAATATATATATTTTAAAATTAGTATTAATATTGAACCAATAATTAAAACTTCATCTAAAATTACAAAGTAAATAAAATCGCTAATAAAAATAGTAACTAAGATGCTTGATATTATTATCATTGCAAAAAATTCATAGCTAAATCCGTATTCATAAAATGCTATTGCAAATAGAAAGCCAGTTAATATTTCAACTAGCGGATAAGCAATCGAAATAGCTGTACCACATTTACGACACTTTCCTTTTTGAATCACCCAAGATATTATAGGAATGAGTTCAAAAAAAGAAAGTTGATGATTACAATTAGTACAATGACTTCTTGGTTTTACTATTGACTCATTCATAGGCATTCTCATCCCTACTACTGTAAAAAATGAACCAAATATAGTACCAATAATAAATAATAAAACTATAACATAAACCATAATAAACCACCCTGCATTGATATTTGTTCATACATACCAAACATTGGAATTATTACTGCTAGAATAACTCCACCTACTACAACCGCTAACCCAGCAATCAAAATAGGTTCTATAAATGCTTTTAATGTTCCAACTATATTACGATGCAATTCTTGATAGAACTTACTAACTCTATCCATCATTACTGCAAGTTCACCAGTAGATTCCCCAGTAACAATCATATAATATGCAACATCTGGTACAGCCCAATGATCTTTAAATGAATCACTTATTTTATCACCACGGGCTATATTATTAATTGTATCAAACATTATCTCTTTATATATTTCATTCTGAGTAATCTTACTTAAAATATCAATACTTTCAGTAATAAAAACATTATTCTTAAGTAAAGATGCAAATGTTTTTGTAAATATAGTTATTTCATTATAGATAATAACATTTTTTACAACAGGTATTTTCATTGCTAATACCTGTAATTCTCTTCTAAATACTTTAACATTTTTGTATAAAACAACAATAGCAACTACTCCTAAGAAAACAATTCCGATTATATTAAAGATATTTGCTTTCAAGAAGTTTGCAGTATCTATAACAAACTTAGTTAAACCAGTAATTTGAACACCTGAACTATTATAAATATTTGTAAATTGAGGAACTACATATAAAAGTATAAATGTAATAACTCCAATAGCAAAAATCATGACAAGAATCGGATAAGTTAAAGCACTTATCATTTGTCTTCTTGTTTGATCGACTTCCGAATAGTAATTAGCCATTTCATCTAATGTACCTTCCAAATCTCCAGTTGCTTCTGAAGCTTTTAACATATTAATTAAAAGTGGTGGAAATGTACTTCCTTGTTTAGCCAATGCTTGAGAGAAACTTTCTCCTAAAGTAAGTTCATAAACAATACTATCAAATAATCTTTTTTTAGAAGCATCCTTATTCATTTGTTTAGCTAAAATACGCATTGCATCAGTAACAGGAATTCCTGATTTAACATATGTAGATAATTGTGTTAGCCAGAAGATTAAGTCTTTTGTACTAAGTTTTTTAGCACCAATACTACTTTGGCCATATAAGAATTCTATTTTCTTACTAGTCTTAATAGATATTACTTCATATCCTTGATTTAATAAGAAAGCATTACAATCTGCCATTGATACTCCTACAAATGTATCTTGAACTATTCTACCTTTTTCATCTCTAATTTTATAACGATAAGTAGTTGGTTTACTTTGTCTTTTAGTTCCTTCTTCACTACCTAAAACTGCTAAAAATTCCTCTTTTTCTTTTTGTTCTGCTTTTAATTCACTCTTGTAGAATATTGTTTTATGCCATAAATTTTCCAAAGCTTGTTCAATTGCAGACTTTTCCTTAACTACGTTTTTTTCGTTTTTAACACCATTTAAAGTTCCATTAAATGCTTCTTGTGTATTTGCAGCAACTTTTTGTTTACCACTTAATTTAGATAACGGATTTAAAATAACGATATTAAAACCAGACCAAGCACAATATCCTACTTCTTTAAATGTATATAAAGTTTCTTTTAAACCTGTAATAAAATACTTTATTACTAAAGTTAAAGCATTTTCTTTAATTATTTTCTTTTTTAGTTTATTTGAAGATACATTGTTTTTCTTTATATTACTAATACTAGTATCAGTTACCATTAAAAATGCACCTCCGCAATTTATTCTTATCTATAATAGATTATACCATAAAATAAATAAATATAAACATCTTTTTAATTCTTTAGAATAATATATATTGAGGTAATTAAAATGTTTGGAAATGGTTCTCCTTTAACTTTAACAAGAATTATTGGTGGGTTATCTAAAACAGTTAACATTGCCAATCAAGTAATACCTTTATATCGCCAAGCTAAACCATTAATAAGTGGTTTTAATGAATCAAAAAAGAAATTAAAAGATTTAGCATCTAGTTTTATGACTGAAAGTAAAAATAATAATAATAATAATAATATAAATAATAATGTAACTAATGAAAAAACAAAGACAATACATGTTGTAGAACCAACTAACCTACCAACATTTTTTCATTAAAAAACGAATTAAATCAATTAATTCGTCTTTTTATATAATTTATTTAAATCTTTAATTATTCTTTTGTATTTTAATCTTAGCCAAACTCTTTTCTTCGGTATTTTTCTTAAAATATCCTCATTAGTTTTAATTAAATATTGATAATATTCTTTTTTATCTTCTTTTAGTAATCCATATTTAATTTCTTTTTTAGTATTAGTATTACTACAATGTTCAAATTTCATAGTTATATAATATTTTTTTCCTTCATAAATAACGTTTTCATCACTAAGATAAAAACCTTTTTTATTTAAAACACTTCTTAATACACTATGTTCATTATTTGATTGTAAAATTAACTTTTTAATATTATCCAATCTTTTATCATCTTCTAATATATGTAAAATTGTACTAGTTCCCATACCACTTATAACAAGAGTATCAAAAAGATTATCAGGAATATTTTTAATACCATCACTTAAATAAGTTTTTATTGAGGCATTTTCTAATTCAATATTATTAATAGCATTACTTAAAGCATTCTTATTAATATCAGATGCTATGACGCTTTTACATAGTTTATTCTTATATAAATAAATACTAAGTAATCCGTGATCACAACCAACATCTGCTACTCTATCATCTTTATTTACAAAAGAAATTATAGAACTTAATCTTTTACTAATTTTATTCACTTAAGAAATCCTTTAACTTCTTTGCACGTGATGGATGTCTTAATTTTCTTAAAGCTTTAGCTTCAATTTGTCTAATTCTTTCACGTGTAACATTAAATCTCTTTCCAACTTCTTCAAGAGTATGACTAGTACCATCAACTAACCCAAATCTAAGCTCTAATACTTCTTGTTCTCTTTCTTGTAAAGTAAGTAATACACTACGTATTTCTTCTTTTAAAATTTCATTAGTAGCATACTCTTCTGGAGACATACTACGTTCATCTTTAATAAAATCTCCTAAATGGGAATCATCTTCTTCACCAATAGGTGTTTCTAAAGAAACTGGATCTTGACTAATTTTGATTACTTCTCTTACTTTTTCAACACTTATACCCATCTTTTGTGATAATTCTTCTTCAGTTGGTTCCCTATTAAGTTCCAAAGTCATTTGTCTTTGAATACGAGCCATCTTATTAATTGTTTCAACCATATGAACTGGTACACGAATAGTTCTTGCTTGATCAGCTAATGCACGAGTTATAGCTTGTCTAATCCACCAAGTTGCATAAGTAGAAAATTTATAACCTTTATCATAATCAAACTTTTCTACAGCTTTCATTAACCCTATATTACCTTCTTGAATTAAATCAAGAAATAATAAGCCTCTACCAACATAACGCTTTGCAATTGATACAACAAGACGTAAGTTAGATTCTGCTAAAATATTTTTAGCTGATTCATCCCCATTAGCAACACGTACAGATAAATCTAGTTCTTCTGCTGGACTCAATAAGCTTATACGTCCAATTTCTTTTAAATACATTCTTACTGGGTCATTAATATTTATATCCTTTGTAATTTCTTCATCATTTAATAAAATAGGTTCTTGATCAATTATAATTTTTCCGTCTTTAGATGAATCAGCATCTTCTTCAGTTATGACATCAATTCCATTATCTACAAAGAAATTATATAAATCATCTAATGTATCAGCTTCTACATCTAACCCTTTTAATGCATTAGCTAATTGTTCAAAAGTTATATAACCTTGTTCTTTTCCTTTTAATAATAAATCCGCTTTTCTTTCTTCTAATGTTTTTATTTCTACCATTATTCTACACTTCCTTTTTTAAGCTCAGCTATCTTTTCTGCTAGTTTTAATTTCTTATCAACATCAAGTTCAGCTTTCAACTTTTCTTTTAATTCTTTTATTTTATTACACGTCATAGCTTTATTCACTGCGACGACATAATCATTCATAATTTCTACGTTAACTTCATCATTTGCACAATCATTAACAATTTTCATTACTTCTTCACATAATTCTTTATTACTAATATAAGTAATAAAATCTGCAACATTAATTGTTTTATTTTTATCGTAATAATATACGATTTCATTAGCAATATTTCGATGTAAAGCATCTATGAAACAGCCAATTTTTTTCATATATATTTTTATATAAACTGGATCATTCATCATCAGAAATAATATTTTCGTTGCTCCAACATTATATATGTCTTTTTTCTTTTTTACTGGCTTTACAACTTCTTCTTTTCTTTTTATTATCTTCGTTGGTTCTATCTTATTTAATCTATCCTTTAACACATCAAGTGATAAATCATATTCAGAACTAAGTTTCTTTAGTGTTATATCTTTTAAAACTTCATCATCAGATTTAGCTAAATTATCAATCACTTCATTAACATATTTAGCAAGTTCAACCGAATTATTTAAATCTTTATTCTTTTTTAAATAATTCATTTTAAAATCCATAAAACTAATTGGATTCTTTAAGTTCTGTAAGAAAGCATCTATACCATTTTTTAATATATACTCATCTGGATCTTTCTCACCACTTAATCTTATAACACTAAGGTCCAAATTGGCATTACTTATTAATTCCCCATTATTTAATGTTGCCAATTCTCCAGCATTATCATTATCTAAGCAAAGGATTACTTTTGAACGCAGTTTCTTTAAAAGTTCAATCTGATCTTTCGTAAGTGCTGTTCCTTGTAGGGCCACTACGTTTTTAACTCCATTTAAAGATAAACGAATGGCATCCATAAATCCTTCTACTACTATTATGCACTTTTCTCTTTTTGCATACTCTTTAGCAATATGATAATTATATAAAGTTTCACCTTTTTTAAAGATTATTGTTTCTTTACTATTAATATATTTTGATGTATCTTTTTCTCCACGATATACTCTCGCACTAAATCCAACAACATGACCATCTTTATCCCATAATGGAAATGTTATTCTTTTTGTAAAAGTATCATATACACCATTTTTACTAATATTTATAAGACCAATATCTTCCAACTTTTTTATATCATAATTTTTTTTAGATAGTAAAGTATATAATGCATCACTTTTATCTAAGGAAAGTCCTATACCAAACTCTTTAATCGCCTCATCATTTATTCCACGTGATGTTAAATATTTTTTAGCTTCATCACCAAATGCTGTTTTTAAATTATTTTGATAAAACTTTAGAGTTAAATCCATAATCTCATATTCTGTTTTATATTTATAATTAGTTGGTGATGCAAATGTTGCATTTAATGTTTTACCAATTTTTGTAGCAACAATGTTAACAGCTTCAGCAAAACTAACATTTTCATAATTTTGAACAAAAGTAAAAACATTTCCAGTTGCTCCACAAGAAAAACACTTATATATTTGTTTTTCTGAAGATACGCTCATACTTGGCGAATGATCATCATGAAATGGACAAACACAAAGATAATTCTTTCCTTTTGGGGTAAGAGGAATATAATCACCAACTATATCGACGATATTTGCACTAGCTCTAATGTCATTTATTTCATCATCGGATATATAGGCCACTATAATCACCCCTCTACTTATATATATTATAGGCAAATGCCCAATTTCCTTTTTTTTGACGCAAAAAAATTGCAAAAAATCCTTTTTTTTGCAATATTTTAATCAATTTTGCTTATTTTTGCAAGAAATATATAATTTGTTCATCTTTTTTATTATAACTACAAGTTATTAAAATTAATTGATTTTCAATATTAGAAAACTCTAATTTATCTTTCTTTTTCTTCTTACCAATATCTGTTACATAATAAGTATTTTTCTCTTTATTATGATAAAAAATCACCTCATCATTAAGGTTCAACTTATAAAGATTTTTAAAGTAAGCATTAAAAGCTGTGCCAGAGTGTGCTGCTAATACTAATGTTTTATCATCATACAAAACAGCTATATCTTTATCTACATCATTTACATTCATACATTTTTTTAAATTAATCTTATCTATAATAAGAATATTTTTACATATCATTTCATTGTAAGAAGAATTTAATTCATAGTTTGATAACGATTCATAAACTTCTTTTTTTTCGTTTTTTGGAAAAGAAAAAAGAAAAAAGAATAACAATACTAATAGTAAAAAACTAAATATAATCTTTTTTCTTAACATATAAACTCTTTCCTAATAAAATAATAGTATTAGTATTGCTAAAAGTATCAGGAACAGATAATTCTATTATTTCACTTAAAACTCCAGATGTATTTTCTTCTTTATTTTGTTCATTTATATTATCAACTACTTCATTAATTTCTCGATTTCTTAATGTATTGACTTCTAAAATAGTTTCTCTATTTTCATCAATTTTTATTACATATTCTTTATCATCTTTAAGATATAAAGGACTAATACTTAATTGTTTAACCACATAATTATCACATGGTAGTTCTGTTTTATAAAATCCTTTATTATTAATATCAAATCGATAAATAAGTTTATCATTTTTAAATATTCCATAACTTGCATTGTATCCATCTTCTATATCTTCCCCTAAAACATTTAAGAAGAAATCACCTGAAGTAACATTAATGTTTAAAATTACAAAAGAAGAAAAATTACCAGAACTAATAAAATCAGATTCAGTTTCATTCGAAAATAATTTCATCTCATAATCTTTTGAACCTATATCTTTCTTTAAAATTAATTCTGTGATTCCTCTACTTTCCCCTTTTATCATTAATTTATCATCATTTATATACGAAATAGAACTAGTCCCTTTTGAATTAACTATTTCATAATCATTAAGTAATTCATCAGATAATTCAATATTATCATTTAAATTAAGACTTATTTCAGTAGGAATATTTAATTTTGGAAATAGTTTATTTATTTTATCATTTATTTCTTTTTCATAATTAATATAAAGAATATCATTACGACCATTTTTATCATAGAAATAAATTTCTTCTTTATTCTTAACTAAATCCCAAATCATTTTTTGTCCAACAGCTATATAAGTCAAATCATAAGTATCTTGATATAGTAAATCTGCTACATAAGCTATTTCTTTAACTTCATTAGAAATAGTTATTTCATCATTAATATCATAATGGGCATAAACATCAGGAACACCTTTAAACGGCTCCGTACTAAATAAAGTATGATTAGTATTGTATTCGATATATTTTCTAACTCTTCCATCAATAAAACTATTACCTAAATTTCTTCGAACATAAACTGATGTACTCCTTTCATATTGAATTTCTCGAGCATTTACTATTTTATTTCCAATTAAAAATGCTATAAAAATAATAAAAGTAGAGAATAAAATTTGCTTCATACTTCTTTCCTCCTTCTACTTATATATTATAGGTAAAACTACTATTTCCTTTTTTTATAAAATTTATTCTTCTATAAATTAGCACATAAAAAAAATCGCTTATTTGCGATTTTTTATTGTTATTCTAAAACAGCTTTAATTCTTCTTACACCAGCACTACTTGCTTCTTCTTTTTTTATTTTAAAATGACCAAGTTCACTTGTATTTTTAACATGTGGTCCACCACATAATTCTTTGGAAATAGTACCTATTGAATAAACAGTTACAATATCTGGATATTTTTCAATAAACATACATTCAGCACCTGATTTTATTGCTTCTTCTTTATTCATTTCACATACAGAAACATCTAGTCCTGCCTTAATCCATTCATTTACTAAATCTTCAGTTTGCTTCTTTTCTTCATCAGTCAATTTATGATCACAACTAAAGTCAAATCTTAATCTTTCAGCTGTAATATTCGATCCTTTTTGATGAACTCCTGCACCAACTACTTCTTTTAATGCTGCATTTAATAAGTGAGTAGCTGTATGATATTTAGTTTCCATTTCTCCATTACCAGCTAAACCTCCTTTAAACTTACCAGCAGAAGCACTTCTAGAAAGCTCTTGATGATGTTTAAACATTTCATTAAAACCATCAACATCAACTTTCATATTTCTTTCTTTAGCAAGTTCAATAGTAAGCTCTAATGGAAATCCATATGTATCAAATAAATGGAATGCTGACTCTCCATTAATTTCAACACTTTTACTAGCTATTTTTTCAAATTCTTTTAATCCTTTTTCTAAAGTACGATTAAATTTTGTCTTTTCATTAGTTAATACTTCATAAACAACATTCTCATTAGTAATTAATTCATTATAATACTTCTTATATTTTTCAATAATTAACTTGGCAATTTTAATATCCCAATCACTAGTAATATCAATACCTAAACTTTTAGCATGACGAATAGCTCTTCTTATTAATCTTCTTAAAATATACCCTTGATCAGTGTTACTTGGCTTAATCCCTGAAGGATCAGCACTAACAAAAACAGCAGTACGAATATGATCAGCAATAATACGCATTGATTTTTCATTTCCTTCATATGGTAAATTAGCGATTTCACTTATTAACTCGATAACATCTTTCCAAATACTAGATAAGTAATTATCATTAACTCCTTCTAAAATAGCAACAGTTCTTTCAACTCCCATGCCTGTGTCAACATTTTTCTTAGGCAACTCCGTTATAGTACCATCTTCTGCTTTATTATATTGCATAAAAACATTATTCCAAATTTCTACCCATCTTTCATCATCCGGATCAAAAACTTCTGGAATTTCATCATTACTACGCCAATAAAATATTTCCGTATCTGAACCACAAGGCCCAGTTTCCGCAGCTATCCAAAAATTATCTTCTACAGTCTTGGCAATTCTTTCTTTTTTTATTCCTAAACTTAACCATTTATCATAACTAACTTGATCAAAAGGAATTAAGTCATTACCAGCAAATATTGTAACAGCTAATCTTTCTATAGGAATATTTAAATGTTTTGTTAATAATTCAAAACTCCATTCAATGCTTTCATCTTTAAAATAATCGCCTAAACTCCAATTACCTAACATTTCAAAGAATGTATGATGATAGGAATCTCCAACATTATCTAAATCAGTAGTACGTAGACATTTTTGATAATCACATAATCTGGTTCCATAAGGATGAGTAGCTCCCATTAAATAAGGAATTAATGGTTGCATCCCAGCAGTATTAAATAAAACTGATGGATCATTTTCAGGCACTACAGGTGCACTAGGTATTAGCTTATGTCCTTTACTAATAAAAAAATTAATATAAATATCTTTTAAATTCATTTTCACTTCAATCCTTTCAATATTGCAAACACTTTATCTTTTAAATCACTTTCATAATCATTTACTAATTCATAGTCAAAGTTTTTATAAGAATCTAATTCAACTTCTGTAATATGTTTCTTTTCTTCATCCGTTAACTTATTTCTTGAACCATTACTTAGTAAATGAATTGTTACAACATCATCTACTTCTGTTTTAAATGTTTCAATCTCATTAATAAGTCTTACATCACAAATTACTACATTATCATAATATTTTCTATATAAATTAATATCTTCTAACATTCTGTCTAATAAAAATCTTGGTTTAAAATCTCTAACCAATTGCCCAAAATCTTGTAAAAATTTTCTAGGTTTTGTTTCTTCTTTCCCATCCCAATCAAGCATTTCTATCGCAAATAAGCGAATATACTTACTAAATCTCGTTATAACGGTTTTCTTATTTATAGATTCATAATACTCCTTTATAATTTTGGCAACTTCATCTTTTCCTGAACCGCTTTTACCAGCTATCATAAATATTTTCATATTAACAACCATTCCTTTCACTTCGTTCAAGCCACACATAGAAATGAAAAAACTTGAACTAAATTTATGTTTCTATATAATAACAACCTTGAAAGAGTGTGTTCTACAAAGCACGTTAGAGTGAGTTGCAGACTTCCTGTAACTCTTGGGTTTAAATCAGACTATCACTCTTCCTAAAAAACAAAAAAAGAATGGAACCCAAGGAGTGCAGTATTGCACGGTACCATCCTTTTATTTAACTTATTTGTGATAACGGAACATTCCGTTTAATCTGTTAGGAGTAGCCATTTCTCTTTTTCATTTACTCTTTCCCACCATTTAGAGCTCTCTTTAAAACTTCCAAGGTACTTGATTCCCGTCTTTGATTAATACATTAATTATATAACTACTTTTATAATATGTAAAGTATGTTCTATTTAATCGACTTGTACTCCTTTTACGACATTAACATTTCCTTGAGCAGTAGCTATCATATTATCGACCAAATCACTAGTAGCAGATGTATAATTTACTGTCAGTTTTGTTCCTGTCATATTTGCTACACCTTTTAACATGTTACTATAGCTAGTTGTTCCTGAATTTCTAATTGTAATTGCTGTATTCAATTTAGTACTTTTATATCCTGTATAATATAACATCTCACGCATATCTGTTACTTTACTCGTATCAAAACTACTTACATCTAATGTAAAGTTTGGATTACTATATCCCGTATAATAAAACATTCTCTTCATATTAGTTACATTACTTGTATTAAAACTACTTAAATCTAAATCAAAACTTTGACTATTATGTCCCGTATAAGAAAACATACCACTCATATCTGTTACTTTACTTGTATCAAAACTACTTAAATCTAATGTAAGATTTGTACTATTTTGTCCTGTAGAATTAAACATACTAACCATATTCGTTACATTACTTGTATCAAAATTACTTAAATTTAATGTAAGGTTTGTACTATTTTGTCCTGTATAAGAAAACATCATACTCATGTTTGTTACTTTACTTGTATTAAAACTACTTAAATTCAATGTAAGATTTTGACTTTTATAACCTGTATATTCAAACATTCTACTCATATTCGTTACATTACTTGTGTCAAAATTACTTAAATCTAATGCAAAGTTTTCACTATTTTGTCCTGTATAAGAAAACATATAAGTCATATTAGTTACTTTACTTGTATCAAAACTACTTACATCCAAGGTAAAGTTTGTACTATTTTGTCCTGTATCTTCAAACATATTACTCATATTAGTTACTTTACTTGTATCAAAACTGCTTAAGTCTAAAGCAAATTCTTGATTTCTATAACATCTTAATCCCTGAAACATTGCACTCATATCTGTTACATTACTTGTATCAAAGTTACTTAAATCTAATGTAAGTATTTCACTATTAGATCCTGTAAAAGAAAACATATATTTCATATTTGTTACATTACTTGTATCAATTAAATCTAATCCATTTAAAGAGTCTAAATATTGGAAATTTTTAAACCAATATGACATATCTGTATTTCCTAATATTCTATTATTACTTTGGATATATAAATCATAGTATCCTGATGTTTCATTTGGAACTACATATGACATTATACTTCCATCTTGGGCTTCTGATATATCCCATTTCTCTTCTTCTGTTACTGTTTCTGGTATATCTATTTTATTTTCTATTGTTATATTCTTTATTTTTTGTTTATATGTATTTGATCTAAATGCTGTTGTATCATTATATGTTGTTGCTTTTAATACTGATGCTGCTATCGATGAAATTATATAGCCAGTTTCAGAAATTGTTGTTCCATTTGTTCCTATTGACCCTATTAATGTATCTCCATAATATACATCATATCCTCCTCTTGGTACTTCTGTTGAGAAGTTTCCATTTTCATCTGTTGTTGTAGGATATTCATTTTCTTTATTATCTTTCAATACTATATCTGTATTTCCTAAAGGTGTTTTTCCTTCATTATCTTCTGTTATTATTCCTTCTATTCTATAATCACTTTTATCTTCTATTGCATTTCCTTCTATTACTACTTTAGATTCAAAGCGTTTATTTATTGTTTCTTCTGTGTATTCAACATCTTTATCCATCCATATTCTTATTGAATGAGTATACCATTCATTTGGTCCTAATACTCCTGTTGCTAGTTTTCTTCCTTCTTTTGCTCCTTCTATTGTTGTTTCGACATTACTATCTAATGTATTTAATAAAGCTATTTCGTTATCATCTACTTTTATTGCTAAATACTTAGAATCTAAAGTTGTATTTCCTAATACTTCTAGATTCGCTTGATATTCTATTGTAGTATCACAAGTATTTTTTATTGTTATTTCAAATGGTGTTAATCCCATTCCTTCTTCATCACTTATTGGATATGTTTTTTCTAAATTTATAGCATTTTCTTCATTAACTATTGTTAAATCAATACATGAAGTTGCTATTATATTAGTACTTTCTTGTATTTTAGTTGTACTCCAATATGCATAAGTAAAACCTACCACTAATATTAATGCTACACCTATTAATGTTCCCAATATTAATATTTTTGATTTCTTGTCCATGTTATCACTCTTTCACTATTCTTATATTTTAATTATAATTTAACAAAGAAAAAAAGCCAATTTTTTTACATTACTTTGACTTTTATTTTACATAGTAAAAATTATTCGGAGATTAAAATAGTAAATTCTTTTCACTAGTTATTAAATATTTTTTGAAAAAATACAATAAAAAATACACCATTTTAGTTTAAAAATAGTGCATTTACTTTTTTTAATCCTAATTGATAATTACGAGTATTATCTTTTTTATTCAACGCTATTTAATCGACTTGTACTCCTTTTACGACATTACTATTTCCATCGGCAGTAGCTATCATTTTATCAACTAAATCACTAGTGGAAGCTGTATAATTTACTGTCAGTTTTGCTCCTGTCTTAATTGCTATACTATCAAATATGTTTTTATAGGAAGTTGTTCCTGTATTTCTAATTGTAATTGTTGTATTTAACTTAGTACTATTGTAACCTGTACCAAAAAACATATAACTCATATTTGTTACTTTACTTGTATCAAAGTTACTTACATCTAATGTGAAGTTTAGATCACTATATCCTGTACTATAAAACATATAACTCATATTTGATACATTACTTGTATCAAAACTACTTACATCTAAGGTAAAGTTTTGGCTATTATGTCCTGTATTGTCAAACATTTCCTCCATATTAGTTACATTACTTGTATCAAAACTGCTTAAATCTAAGGTAAAGTTTGTAACATTATATCCAGTATCATTAAACATACTCCTCATATTTGTTACATTACTCGTATCAAAATTACTTAAATCTAAGGTAAAGTTTTGACTATTATATCCTGTACCACAAAACATTCCACTCATGTTTGTTACTTTACTGGTATTAAAGCTACTTAAATCTAATGTTAGTCTTTGACTACTATATCCTGTATAATCAAACATATAACTCATATCTGTTACATTACTTGTATCAAAATTACTTACATCTATTGTAAAGTTTGTACTACTATACCCTGTCATTTTAAACATACTACTCATATTTGTTACTTTACTGGTATCAAAATTACTTACATTTAAGGTAAAGTTTGGATTACTAAATCCTGTAAAATTAAACATACTACTCATATCTGTTACATTACTTGTATCAAAATTACTTACATCTATTGTAAGATTTTTACTATTTCGTCCTGTATAATAAAACATACTACTCATATCAGTTACTTTACTTGTATCAAAGCTACTTACATCCAAAGTAAAACTTTGGCTAGTACTTCCTGTATGGTAAAACATTTCACTCATATCTGTTACATTACTTGTATCAAAATTACTTACATCTATTGTAAGGCTTGTACTATTTTCTCCTGTACCATAAAACATACTACTCATATCGGTTACTTTACTGGTATTAAAGCTACTTAAATCTAATGTAAGGTTTGTACTATTTTGTCCCGTATAGTAAAACATTTCAAGCATATTTGTTACATTACCTGTATTAAAGCTACTTAAATCTAATGTAAGGTTTGTACTATATTGTCCTGTACGATTAAACATATAACTCATATTCGTTACATTACTTGTATCAAAGTTACTTACATCTATTGTAAGATTTTGACTTTTATATCCCGTTTGATAAAACATATAACTCATATTTGTTACATTACTTGTGTCAAAATTACTTAAATCTATTGTAAGGTTTTTACTATAAAATCCTGTCCAATGAAACATATAACTCATATCTGTTACATTACTTGTATCAATTAAATTTAATCCATTTAATGATTCTACATAATTAAAATATGCAAACCAATATGACATATTTTCATTTCCTAATATTCTATTATTACTTTGGATATATAAATCATAGTATCCTGATGTTTCATTTGGAACTACATATGACATTATACTTCCATCTTGGGCTTCTGATATATCCCATTTCTCTTCTTCTGTTACTGTTTCTGGTATATCTATTTTATTTTCTATTGTTATATTCTTTATTTTTTGTTTATATGTATTTGATCTAAATGCTGTTGTATCATTATATGTTGTTGCTTTTAATACTGATGCTGCTATCGATGAAATTATATAGCCAGTTTCAGAAATTGTTGTTCCATTTGTTCCTATTGACCCTATTAATGTATCTCCATAATATACATCATATCCTCCTCTTGGTACTTCTGTTGAGAAGTTTCCATTTTCATCTGTTGTTGTAGGATATTCATTTTCTTTATTATCTTTCAATACTATATCTGTATTTCCTAAAGGTGTTTTTCCTTCATTATCTTCTGTTATTATTCCTTCTATTCTATAATCACTTTTATCTTCTATTGCATTTCCTTCTATTACTACTTTAGATTCAAAGCGTTTATTTATTGTTTCTTCTGTGTATTCAACATCTTTATCCATCCATATTCTTATTGAATGAGTATACCATTCATTTGGTCCTAATACTCCTGTTGCTAGTTTTCTTCCTTCTTTTGCTCCTTCTATTGTTGTTTCGACATTACTATCTAATGTATTTAATAAAGCTATTTCGTTATCATCTACTTTTATTGCTAAATACTTAGAATCTAAAGTTGTATTTCCTAATACTTCTAGATTCGCTTGATATTCTATTGTAGTATCACAAGTATTTTTTATTGTTATTTCAAATGGTGTTAATCCCATTCCTTCTTCATCACTTATTGGATATGTTTTTTCTAAATTTATAGCATTTTCTTCATTAACTATTGTTAAATCAATACATGAAGTTGCTATTATATTAGTACTTTCTTGTATTTTAGTTGTACTCCAATATGCATAAGTAAAACCTACCACTAATATTAATGCTACACCTATTAATGTTCCCAATATTAATATTTTTGATTTCTTGTCCATGTTATCACTCTTTCACTATTCTTATATTTTAATTATAATTTAACAAAGAAAAAAAGCCAATTTTTTTACATTACTTTGACTTTTATTTTACATAGTAAAAATTATTTAATGATTGCTCACTCATTACTTTAAGCATTGCTACTATTGATGTTGCAATATAAGGATATATATAGTTTTAAATCCGTAATCCCACATATCAATCCGAATAAGAAAAGACTTTGTTATACTTACACATAACAATATAGGGATAATCAAATAAGAAATACAAAATCTACTTTTTCAATATGTAAAGAAGAATGTATAAATTTAATTAACTATTATATAAGGTTCATTATATGTACCTTTTCCAGAAATTTTGATATCAGATTTTAAAAATACTACAGGACGTGTTTGATATACATCTGTCATACTAGAAACAGAAGAATAAGTAAGTCCACCACCCATGTATTCATTATCTATTATATAAGCATATTCTCCACGACTACTCCACCATTTTCCATGTGGAGTCATTGTCCATTGTCTTTCTTTATTATAAATCCAATCATTAATATAACAACTTTGATTTTCTTCTAAGCTCCACAAAAACAAATTAATGTTAAGACATGTTCCTCTCGTAGCTCCCCCGGTAGCAAATCCAAAATCGGAAGGATATATTAAACCAACATTTCCAACCCAAGAAATAGCTCTACCCTCTAATCTAACAATATTACCTCGTTCTATTTTATAATAACTAGAGGCGTAATTATTATCCGCATCACTACCATATACATCGTTGGCAGCAATATAAAACTTTGCTGGAGCTATTTGGTTTTTAGCAGTTGAAGATAGACTATTATAAAAAGTTCCATTTAAATAAGTTCTTATAGTCGTATCAGGCCAATAAGAAAATCTTTTATAAGCACTATCATATGCTATTTTTCCTACAGAAATATCTTTCATTATTTTAATTCTTTTTTCTAATATTCCTTCGCCATTATCGACATTAAATATTCCAATTATTCTCCACGTTTGATTATTAAATTTTATATAATTATTTGGTGTTGCTCCAACATAACGATACTCATCTGTAGCTTCAAGTTGATATGTAGAAGGTTGATGCATTAACACTAATCCATCTTTATTATCCGCATCCTCTTCAGCATTACTTATTAACATTTCAGCACCTGTCTCATTTTCTTTTGGATTAGAAGAATTTGCTATTATAACGACTTTTGCTTCAAAATTTTTATTCGTAGTTTCTTCATTCAAAGTAGTACTACTATCAATCCATAGTCTTAAATTATAGGTTACACTCTCTCCAACATTTAATCCACCAGTAACCAAAGTTCTAGAAGATACAGAATCATCATTCTTCTTTTCTCCTTCTTTTAAACTACTTAATATTTTTTTAGAATTGTTATCTAATTTCGAAGCAATATATTTATCATTTAATGTACTTCCAGCAAGACTTTCTAAATTTACCGTATAATATGTAAACATATCACCATCATTTGTTATTGTAAATTCAAAAGGTTGTAAATTATCTGCTTCTTCATCACTTATTGGAAAAGTTTCTTCTAAACTAATAGGTTTATTCTCTTTAGTTATTCTTAAACTTAACATTCCCGTTGTTGCATTATTCTTTATATCTTGAGTTTTTGTTAATTGATAAAAAGCATATGTTGAGAATACATTTATAAGTATAATTATAATTAAGATAGTTACTAATGGAATTATTTTTTTATTCATACTAAAACACCACTCTTACTATTATTGATAATATCATATCAAACAAAAAAAGTCATCTAATTCATATTAAATTGACTTTTTTACATAGTAAAAATTATTTAATGATTGCACACTCTTTAAAGTACAGAACTATTACTTTAAGCATTGCTACTATTGGTGTTGCAATAAGCATACCAAAAATTCCAAATAAATTTCCAAATATTGTAAGAGCAATAATTATCGTAATTGGATGTAATTTAATAGCTCTACTCATTACAATCGGCTGTAAAATCATATTTTCTAATAATTGAACACCTATTACTATAATTGTTGTTGAAAAACCTATAAATTGACTTTCACTAAATCCTACTATTACGGCAATAATTCCACCAATATAAGGACCTATATATGGAATTAAATCCGTAATACCACAAATAAGACCAAATAAGAAAGGACTTGGTAACTTAAATATAATAAAGAAAATTGTATCAAGAACAAAAACAATAGTTGCTACTAATAATGTTCCATTAACACACTTTCTCACTTCACGATTAATTCCAACTAATAAACAAATATATTCATTCTTTTTTACTAAATCTTTAATAAATTTAACAATACGCGGATAATCAATTAAGAAATACAATGTTACAATTAAACTAAGTCCTATCGACCCTATCATAGAAATAGCACTTTTAATAAAAGATAATATAAAAGAAGGTAATTTTTCATTAAATAATTTTAAATACTTATTATAATCAATATCAGGTAATTTTGAATTTATTCCTTCGAATACTTTTGGAATATTATCACCAAAATCAAGTATTTGATTATATAATATTGGAATTAACATAAATAGTATTATCGCAATAAAAATAATAAATATACCAAAAACTATTACACTACTCATTGTTCGATTTAAACCTTTTTCTTCTAATTTACATACTAATGGATTTAGAATCCATGATATTGCAAAACCAGCAAAAAAAGGGAATATTACTTTTATAATACTCCATATAAATTCTAAAACACTAGTTTCTTTTAATAATCTTAATGATACATAAAGAATAATTGCAATAATAAAAATATATAATAATTTTAATATTCTTTTACCAAACAGCATTAATTCATTTAATAAATCATAATTTAATTTTCGCATACTATCTCCAAAAAAGAACTAAAAGGTCTTTTCATTATCACAATTAGTACATAAACAACCACATTGACTTTCTAATTGTATAGCTCTTTTAATCATTATTGCATGTATTGCTACTAAGGCACCACCTAAAACAATAATACATAAACTTTTTTTCATAGTACTCACCTCTAGTACTATTATTGACCTATATAAAAAATATATACATATCAGGTTAGAAAAAGACCTATAAATTAACTATACGACTCATTAATGTTGTTTTTCTTTCAGCACTATAATTATTATTTACCGCCATCATAAAGCTTTGTGTTTCCCCAATAATTACTAAGCTTTTCTTCGCACGAGATACTCCAGTATAAATAAGTTTATTATAAAGCATTTTGTAATATCCCTTACTTACTGGCATTATAACATGACTAAACTCTGAACCTTGACTCTTATGAATAGATATTGCATAAGCATGACGAATCATATTTAAATCTTCTCTTGTATATTCAACTCTTGTACCATCAAAATTAATAACAAGTATTTCTTTCTTTTTTGGAACTTTAATCATTTTAATTTCTTCTATATATCCAATATCTCCATTATAAACATTATTATCTGGAGAGTTAACAAGTTGCAATATTTTATCATGTTCTCTATAGATAATATCACCAACTTTAATTTCGTTTTTATCTTCATGCGGTGGATTAAAAAGTTTTTGTAAAATTACATTTAAATTATCTATACCATTTTCTCCTTTATACATAGGGACAAGGATCTGAATATCTTCTTCTGTCAAACCTTTCATCATACTCATTTCACAAATTTTTTTAATCATTTCTTTAATTTTTGATCCAGAAGCTATTAAAAAATTATAATCGTCTTTTTGAGTTACAAAATCACTAGATAATGCACACTCTTTTATTTCTTTAGCTAATACCGGTATATAAGAATTAATACTCTGACGATAAATTCTTTCTAAAGGAAAATGATTAAAACAATTACTACCAATTAAATCATTTAGTACTAAACCTGGTCCAACTGATGGTAATTGATTAGTATCACCAACTAGTATTAATTTAATATTACTGTTTATTCCTTTTAATAAACTATCAAAAAGAAAAGTATCAATCATACTAACTTCATCCACTATAATAAGTTTATGATTATTTTTATTAAATTCATTTATTTGAAACTCATTTTTTTCCTTATTCCATTTTAAGAAACGATGTATAGTCATAGCCCCTAAACCTGTACTTTCGCTCATTTTCTTACTAGCTCTTCCAGTTGGAGCAAGTAGGGCAATATCATTAACGATATCTGAAGCATTTAAACAATTCATTCGAATATATAATTTTACTATGGCATTAATAATTGTTGTTTTCCCTGTACCAGGTCCACCTGTTATTATACTAACTCTTTTTTCTAAAGAACCTTTAATAGCTTTCTTTTGTTCTACATTATATTTCACATTTATAGTTGTTTCCAAATCAGAGATCAAACTATTAAAATCAGAAATTCTTGTTGGTTTTAATGAATTAATTAACAAAAGATTCTTAGCAATATCATATTCATAATCATAATATTCTCTTAAATAATACTTTCCATTTTCCATAACTAGAATATTATCTAAACATAAATTACCAAGATAATCTAAAAAAATTTCTAAAGAAATATAAATATGAAAATTAGTTTTCAAATAATTATATATTTCATCTTCAAAAAAATAAGTATCACCTAAAGACATCGATAATTCTTTAAAAGTCTCAACAATACAAGCATTTATTCTAACACTATCATTAGCTTCATTATTTTTTAAAAATATTTTATCTAATTTCGCAAAATCAATAACTTCAATTAAAGAATAAATATTACTTTCAACTACATTTATAGCATTTTCTCCATATTTATTAATAATATTTAATGCTTCTTGAATAGAAAAACCTAAACTTTTTAACTTAACGATCATTTCATCTGTACTTTGATATTTGACAATTGAATTATATATTCTTTTAGCTTTTACTTCACTAATACCAGGTACTATTAGTAAATGATGATAATCCTCTTTTATTTTAGATAATGCATTATCACCTAATACAGAGACAATTGCTTCTGCAGTTTTCTCGCCACAGCCTTTAATTAAAGAACTCGATAAAAACTCAATTACAGCATCTTTTCCTTTAGGTTCTTCTCTTTCATAACTACTAACTTGGTATTGCATACCATATCTCTCATTGTCAATCATCTGACCATTAAAAATATAATAGTCATCACCATTTAATTCAGCAAAATAACCGGTAAAAGTTATTGTTTTATTAACATAGTCTTTTAAGTCATCATCATTTGTTTCTTTTATTCGAAAAAGACCAACTTTGTAACCATTATCACTTTCAAAGATCATATTTCTAACTTTTCCTTTGATGTAATTCATATGTTTCACCATAGCCATTATATCACAAAAACAAAAAAAGCGAATATTTTTTCGCTTTTTAATTAATGATTTATGGAAATGTAACTGATCCTGCTACTTTAGAAGGAACTGTTGGTATATAATATTTATCACCAACAGCTACAAAAAATCTTGTATCTAAGTCAGTATCTTTTTCATCTATATCTTCCGCTAAATACATAACTTGCCCATCATGATAAATTGCATTTATATATCGAGAATACTCACTTGATCCAATCATATAACCTCTATCCCCACAAAGAGTAGTTAATTCCCTAGCCATTCTTTCAATTTCATCATCATACATTCTAACAACATTTACATCGATAATAGCTCTAGCTTGATCACGTTGTAATTGATAATTTTCGATTTTTCTTAAAGATTCACTCAATTCTGAAAAAAGTGCCATATCATTCTCTGTACTAGTTCCATCCATTTGACTTTGTAATAAGTCTCTTTCAACATTATTCAAAAATGCTAATAATACATCAGGATCCAATGCTTTAGCATATAAACCATAATTTTCTGAAGCTTTTTCATCTAGCTGATGATTTTCATAACTCTCATGAATAGTATTATATACTTTTGGGGCAATTACAGCACTAGTACCTAATAGAGCAACGATTCCTATTATTTCAAGAAATTTTTTTAAATTTGATATTTCACCTTTAACTTTTCCACGCATTAC
>JBJEDY010000007.1:0-20976 GCA_051872535.1 Bacilli bacterium
TTAAATATAGTAAGTTAACTTACAAATACACTTGTAAATTTGAATATTTAAAAGATGAAGAAGTAAAAAATGACAAAACATGTGTAGATTGCATACTAAATGGAAAAAAATGGCAATGTAGTATTAGTACTAGTGAATGTTTTAAGTAAAAAATCTCATTTTATTATGAGATTTTTTTAAAATATTCGCCAATCATCGAAAATAAGTATAAGTTTACTTGCTTATTTGAAATAGTACTTATATATTCCTTATATCCATTTAATTGTTGTAAATAGTTATCATCTAAAATATTAGATAACTTATAATCAATTATATCTATATGGTCTTCATACTCAAGCATTAAGTCGATAATACCATGAAGAAGTTCATCTTCTTTTTGATACATAAACTCATATTCTTTATATACTTTAGCATTTTTAACATTAGCAAGTAATTGGTCGTTTAAGAACTTTTGCACTTTAATTTTAACAAAATTATCTTTTATTAAATTATAATTAGGATTATAAAAATCTAATAATTCTAAAGTTTCGTGCATTAAAAGACCTAATTCTATGTTATTGTGTTGATTTTGTGTTATTGGTTCATGAAGTTTTTTAGAAAAACTTTTAGAGTTAATGGTACTTTCATTAATATTTAATTCTTCGACATTGAGTTCTTCTTTACTTGAAGATGCAAAAATGCTTTCTTTGGCAAATAAATAATCATTACTAATATTTAGACTTTCAACATCGATTTTTTTTATGTAACTATTAAGTTCTTTTTTTATTGATAAAATAATATCTAAGAAAGAACGATATCTTTTCCTAGTACTATTTTTAATAACACCATATTCATTTTTATAAACATTGGTATAATCATTACTTGGAAGAATAAATATCATCTTTTCTTTAGCTCTTGTTAAAGCAACATAAAGAAGTCTTATTTTTTCTGATATTTCTTCTTTATAATAATTATCTTTAAGAAGTTCTTTAATTATTGTTTCTCTTATTCCCTCTTTAAAGAAAGGAGTTATAATTCCGTACTTATTACTATAAGTAAACTTCTCTTTAATATCTTTAATATTAAATTCTTTATCAAGGCCACAGAAATAACAAATATTGTATTCAAGACCTTTACTTTTATGAATAGTCATTATTTTTACGGCATTATTGTCGGAAGAGTCAACTGAATATTTCATTTCATACTTATCTTCAATTAATGTTTCTATATAAGTATTGAATGAATAAATATCATAACCTATACTACCTAAGGATTTAGATGACTCTAACAACTTAGTTATCTTTACCATACTATTTGTTATTTCTTCTGTTGTAGTTAGATTATCATATAAATTAGTTTTATTTATTAATTCGGTCAATATTTGATATGTTGTTAAATTATCAATATCATTAGCAAGCGGTTCTAAATCCAAAAATATTTGTGAAGTATTAAAGTTATTATTTAGAAAATAAGCGAATATTTCATTATCACTAATATTATATAAATAACTTCTTGCAATACTTATAAAATCATATTTAAACTTTGTATCAAAATCCTTATTATGAATGCAAATTAAGATATCAATTAGACTTTTAATAATATATAAATCATAACCTTCATTTAATTTTTCATCTTTACAAATTGTTAATGGTATTCCTAAATACTCAAATACTTTTTTAAACAAATCAAACTTAGTGCTACGGTCCATTAAGATAACAAAATCACTATAAGTTGCATCATGGAGTTTTTTTGTATCTTTATCAAATACTTGATATTTATTTAATATTTTATTTTGAATATCTCGACCTATAGCAAAGATTTCTATTTCATCTTTAGTAAAACGTTTATCTTTATCGTATTCTAAAAATTCCATATTATAATCTTCTTTAGTTTTTCCTTCTTCATTATAAGCTATATTTCCATAAACCATTTGATGCGTTTTTATATAATCTGCTCCACCAATTAAATCATCCATAATATAGTTAAATATTGTATTAATATTTGTTAAAACTTCTTCTCTACTTCGAAAGTTTTTCAATAAATCTATTTTTATACCACCATTATTTTGAGAATAGTTATCATATTTATTCTTAAAAATACTTGGGTTAGCATTACGGAATCGATATATACTTTGTTTTATATCTCCAACCATATAAACATTGTTATTACTTATTAGAGAAATAAACTCTTCTTGAATATCATTGGTATCTTGATATTCATCAATCATTATTTCTTTAAAAGATTTTTTTAGTTCTTCGCAGACATCATCATTGTTCTTAAGAAGATTTATGGCAAGAATAGCAATATCTTGGAAATCATAAATATTGTTTGTAACTTTGTAATTATCTAATTCTTTAAAATATTTTTTTAATATATCAACAATAATAGTAGCTATATTTTTTGTTAAAAGAATATTATCTTTTATTTCATTAGTATTACCATAAATTTGAAAATGCGTAAATTCATCTGTTTTCTTTTTTAATCTTTCTTTAGCTTCTTTTACTTCTTCTTCACTATTACGTGGTAAAGGTGGTATAGATATTTGAATATTCATTAATTCTTCGAGATTTTTTGAAATACGTAAAGTTTCTAAGGAAGCAGATACTTTATTAAAGTAATCACTTGAAACTATATAATAAAAATTTTCCAACTCCTCAAATATATCATCTTTTTTCTCATTAAGTAGTTGTTCATATTCAGTCAATAACGTTTTAATATATTTCTCATCATAATGTTTTTCCAAATATGTATCTAAAAATTGTTCTTTACCAGTTAATAATTCAATTTTGTTAGCAATTTGTAATATATTTTTTTTTAATTCTTTATCATCCTTAACACAGAAATCATAAATTAATTTAGTAAAGTTCGGATCGTTTTGCTCATAATAAGAATCAAAAACATTATTTATTATTTCTTTTTTCTTCATAGCAATAATAGTACTATCAGTAATGCCAATATCATGAGGAATATTTAACTTATAATGATACTTTTTAACTACAGATAAAGAAAAAGAATCAAATGTTGTGATATAAGAAGAATCTAAGTATTCTAATTCGTTTTTTAATGATACTTCCTTTTTTATTGAAGATCTAATTCTTTCTTTCATTTCATCAGCGGCTGCTTTTGTAAATGTAAGAATTAATAATTCATTAATGTGAATATTATTTTGTAACTTATTGATAACACGATGTGTTAAGACAGCAGTTTTTCCTGACCCTGCTCCAGCAGAGACGATAATATTAGTCCCACTTGTTTCAATCGCTTCTTGTTGTTCTTTAGTCCATGTTGGCATTATTATCACCACCTAAAAATTCCAGATTTTTGTATTCTTTCAAGTTGTTAACATTCTTATCACTCATATAGCAAATATTTTTAAAATTACAGAACTTACAACCAATATTTACATTAGAAATAGCAACTGGATTAATAGAAAACTTAGCATCAAGTATATTAGTAGCACCTTCTTTAATTTTTTGTTCAACAATTTCAGTTAAAATATCAATTTGCTTTGAATTTAAAACTTTACTATATGGATAAAAACCATTTTTACTTACTTTTAATGATTTAATAACTTTACTATTTTCATAAGTACTATCAAATTCACAAATAGTATTGTACTCATTATTGGAATATCCTTGAAGTTTTAATTTGTCTTTTTTCAAATCTTCATAACTATGTTTATTATCAGCTACAATTTCATTATTTAATATTTTTTGCAAATAGAAACCTGCTACTTCAATATTTTTTAACTTGTTACTATTCTTAGCTAGAAAAATATAGACTGGTAATTGCATATCTAACCCATAAATAACATTGTTTAAATTGATTTCCGGATTTCCAGTTTTATAATCTATTATGGCGATGATAGTTCTATCTTCTTTATGAGCATATTTTACTTTATCAATTTTGCCAGAGAAAATAACTTCAATATTTCCAGGAATATTAACAACAACTTTCTCTTCATGTAATTCATCTTTTAAATTACTATAATTATTTTGATCTTCAATAGTGCTTATAACAAACTTTAATTCATCCTTTAATTTCTTTAAGAAAAAGCGATCTTTTAAAGAATATTCATAATTCATATGATTAATTGCATCATTATATAAAGTCTCAAAACTAGATTTTTTTTGGAAGTACTTTTCTAAGACTTCGTGAAAAATATCTCCAACTATTTGCATAAATGTTTCTTCATAAATATCAAGTTTTAAAATATTACTTAAATAATAACTGAAGTTACATTTGTAATAATTATTTAATGATGTATAAGATAAGTTGAGTTTATTGTTTAAGAATTGGTAAAGATTCTTTTTATCAATTTGTTGATAAGAATTATCATAAGTTTTTAAATTATAGTTATGATAAAGAATTGGTAATGAGTCACTTAAAGTATTGTACTTTTTATACTCTATTAAAGATTTAGCTAATTCAATTTTATTAAATATGTGCGAATATTTATAGGTATTATTTATCCCTTCAATGATTTCCATTTTTAAATCGGAAATTAAAGATGATGGATAGAATAATGCACTTATAGATTTATCTATATAACTAATAAATAAGTTTTTAGTACTTTTTATTTTAGCTATAACACGTTCTTTTTCTAAGGTATTAAGATATGGCGCTGTATCTAATTCTAGAGTTTGCATTATTTTATCATTTAAATAGTTTTCATCTTTATATATTTTCGGAATACATCCTTGATTAAAATTAAACAAAAAAACATAATCAGATTCTGAAAAAGGATATTCTAAAAAAGATACTTCTTTAACACAATTACTACTTAATACTTTATTTACTTTAGTAGATTTTAAATCATTTATTATCATATCTTTAACTTCATTATAATCAGTTACAAAATAATATTTATTAACTATTCTTATTAACTCGTTATAAATAATTTCACTATTTAAAGAGTTAATTTCGTTTCTTAAACTAGACAATGTCTCATTAATATCAGATTGATAATTCTTTAAAAATTTTTGAACAAGACTTGTCCCAATTAAAGATTCTGTCGATTTTAAAAGAACAGGAATTTTAAATATAGAAAAAATCTTCTCTACAATTAGGCGATGTTCTTCACTTAAATTAGTTAGGAAAATACTATTAATATCAATACCTTGTTTTAATAATTCACATATTTTATTAGCTGATGATACAACTTCTTCTTCTAAAGTTTTAAAATGAATTACATTATGAAAATAAGAACCAGTACTGATATTAGAAATTGTTACTGATGCTATTTCTTTTAAAGATTTTATTAAACGAAGATTATACTTTGTTTCAGGAATGTTTACAATAACAATTCTTTTATTTTTTAAAGATTCAATAAATAATTCGTTTTGAGTTATTAAGTTTTCTTTTTGTAAATCTTTTTTTAGTTCTTCTAAAAATTTAATTTTAGAATTATCACATAATTTACCTAAATAATATAGATTTTCAATATATATTTTAGCTATTTCTGGTTTAATATTATATTTTTTACTTACATAATAAATTGTTTTTTCATCATAAGAAAAATAGTATTTAGAAATAAATTCATTAATTGTGTAAATTTTAATATTAATTATTTTTTTTAAAGAGTTAATTTCTAAAAGTATTTTTTGTTTGATACTTTGAGGAACTATTAATATAGTATTATCTTCGTACTGCATATGTATCACCTAGTAAAATTATATCAAAAAAAAGAAGCTTAATAAATAAGCTAGTTAGTTTTTATTAGAGGTAGTTGTTACCACTATTTTACCTTTATAAACATCACTTGATATTCGATCAGTACCATTTGTATCATCTAGCCATACTCTTATACTATATGACTTTGTTGTCCCAGCAGTCAATTTGCCAACTTTTAAAATCTTAGCAGATGCAGCATCAGAAATAGTTGAATTAGTATTATCTAATGATGATAATAAGATTGGTTCTTCATTATCAATAGATATTTTAATTCTAGATAGACTTAATGTAGTATCATTTAGTGTTTCTAAATTTAATTGATATGATGCAGCTAGTGAACAAGTATTTTCAATTGTAAAATTATATGCATTTGTTAAAGCACCTTGTTCATCAGAAATTGGATAGGCATCAATTAAGTCAATATTACTTGTACCGCTTGTGAAAATGGTTTTGAAGCAACCTGTACTAATTATACTAGGATTTCCTTTGGTTTTAGGAATTTTCCACAATGCATAACCTACTCCTATTATTAATAAAGAAGTTAAAGAAAGAAAAAGAAAGACTGATTTATTACTATTTGTAAAATCATTATCTTTCTTATAATTAAAACTTCGCATACTATCACCTATTAGTAGTATGGAAATAGATATTTTTTTTATTCTTTATTTTTCCTGTTTTAGTAAATTATTTATTTCTTCATTTTTAATTATTATTTGGGTTAATTCATCTAATAATTTATTGCTACATTTTCCACTATCATCAATAATATAAAAGTGAAGATTAGTATCTTTTTGCATCGGATAATCATATATTTTATAATCAGCAAATACTTCTTCTAGATATTTAAAGTTCTTAATTAAATTTATACTATTATTTACAACAATAAGAGGATGATTACTTGCTTTATCTTTAATATAATTAATTTTACTGATAGTTAATTCTAAGGTTTTAGTATCACCTTTTATACTTGCTTCTTCAGAAATACTATTTAGTTGTTTTATTTCGTTATAATAAAGAATTTCTATTCCATTATACTTATTGATATTGACAGTTGGAACAATTATTTCTTTAATTCCTCTACGATTTAATAAAGTTAATAAAGAAGACATAACAAATATATTTTGGTAATTTATTTCTTTAGTTTTTATGGATTTTTTTAGAAGATTATCAATAGTATTTTGGTACATTTTTAATTCCATTTGATATTCTTTATCTTTAATGTCCGTTTTTCGTTTTTCTACTTTTTCAATTTCAAAAATATAAGCTATATCTTTAGAAATACCATATTTCACACAAGGAAAATCATAAAAATATAATTTGTTATTTATAACTCTTTCAATACTTATATGAAAGGATAATGAAGAAGAACTAGCAACATCTTCTTTAGCAATGCAAATAACAATATTTCCACATAGTAATTCAGAGTATCCAACATTTTTAGGTTTTAAAAAATCTCTTAAACGATCGATTTTAAAAAAATCAAGATATCTTAAAAATAAAGTTCGTATATCGTCAAATTCATTTAACATTGTATTATGAAGAGTATTATATAATAAGTACTTAATTGGATTTTTAGAGTTATAGTAATTTTCATCATTTTCATAATATATAGAAGCTTCTTTTATAAAATCTTCTAATGTTTTATCCAACTTACGACGATCAATAATTATTAAATTTGGTACAAATAAATTGGGATAATACTTTAAACAATTTGTTTTACTTTCAAGTTTAGCATAGTTCATTTCATATGTTTGAAAAAAAAGCGGTAAACATTTATCCATACTAATTTCACCATTAGATGCCTCATTTAGTATTTCATCAAAAATAGTAATATCCCTTTCCATATTAATCACCTAATCTCTATTTATAAACTTAATAATAAGTAATATTATTAGTAATGCACCAACTGCAATTAAAAACAAATTAGTAACTTGTTCACCTACAATACTTGATAAAAAAGAATAAATTTCTTTTCCAATATTTATAAGCATATCTTTTATATCAGTAAACATCGACCTAAATTCGTCAGCAATACTATTCATATTAAACACTTCCTATTATTAATTATAATACTAATTATATTTAAGAAAAAGAAAAAATTAGTTTTTTGGAAAACTAATTAATATCATCAAAAAGTTGTCTAATATCTATTTCTAAAGCATTTGCAAATTTGCCTATTGTTTCTAATAAAGGAGTTTTATCTATAGATAAACATTCCAAATCTCTTACATACCCGTGTGTAATTCCTGTTATATTAATTGCTTTCATCTTCAGTGTTTTTTTCACTAGTAATTACATATTTAGGAACATCTTTCCATTTATCGTCACTTAAATTAGATTTCACTTTATTGTCAAAATTTATACTACTTAAAGGAATATTTATATCAAATAGTTCTTTTGGTAAATCTTCATCAATTGTATTTGAAACAGTTTTATTATCTTTAAAGACTAAATCCAGTTTTTCTTTAATTTGGTCTTTACTAAATGGTTTTGCAATATAATCAATAAATCCCTCACTTATGTATTTTTCTCTTGCTCCTGCAACTGCATCTGCTGTTAAAGCAATGACTGGCGTATTAAAAGTACTAATATCTTTTAATTTAGCTATAGCAGTTTCCCCACTCATATTTGGCATCATTATATCCATTAAAATCAAATCATATGTATTTCCTGTATTTATTTTGTCTAAACACTCTTGTCCATCATAACATTCATCAATTTCAAAATTAAAATCTTTTAACGCTCTAGTAGCAACTTTGATATTTAACTTATTATCATCTACTATTAATATTTTCTTATTCCCATAATTAGAAGATAATTCTTCTTGTATAATTTCCTGTTGTTTTATTTGTGGCATTTCATCTTGAATTAACTTTTCATTACTTCTTTTTAATATTTCAGCTGTATTTATTATTTGTGTATCAGTTAATGGTCTGGATAACTTACTAATCTTTTGTGGTATTTGAACCATAAAAATTGACCCTTGTCCAAATTGACTTCGAACATTTATTTTTCCACCCATCATTTCAACTAATGATTTCGTAATAGCAAGTCCTAATCCTGTACCTTCAGTTGTAGTATTTTTTTCTATATCTAATCTTTCAAATTTAGTAAATAATTTATTTATTAATTCTGGTTTAATTCCTCGACCTGTATCTTGACATGTAACAATTATATTAGTCATATTTTTAGAATAATCATTAACACATTTAATATTTAAATTAATTTGTCCTTCTTCAGTATATTTAATTGAATTAGTTAATAGATTATTAATAATCTCTTTAACATGTACTTTATCGCCTATTACTTCATAAGGAATATCATCTGCAATATTTAAATTAAAACGAATATTTTTTTCACCAATACGAACTGCTGTTACCTTACACATTTTTTTGATTTCTTCTTTTAAATTATATGGATTTTCAGTAATTTCCATTTTATCAGCTTCTATTTTATTGATATCTAAAATATTTCCTACTATTTCTAATAATGTTTGTGAAGCATTTACTATATCTTTTGAATTTTCTACCACTTCATCTGGTAATCTATCTTGATATGTTAAAGTATCTTCTGATAATCCTACAATAGCATTTAAAGGTGTTCTAATTTCATGACTCATACTACTCAAGAAATCAGACTTAGCACGATTTGCTCTTTCTGCTTGATTTTTTGCTAATTCTAATTGATTTATCATTTGTAGATCAGGATTTTCAATTGTATGATACATTAATGATACAACTAGAGTTTCCATTGATGTCATTAATAAAACTGCTGGCCATTTATATTGTATAATTGTAGCAATTGTTCCTATTACTAAAAATATAAATAAAGGTAAATACTTTTTATTTTTTAAATTTTTAAAATTAATTATCATATTAAAGAACCATATACAAATTGAAACTCCTGCAACAAAATAAACAAAATCTACAACAAATCCATGAGTATATGCAACTATATTATTATCATTATATATTTCCATTGGTAAAAAAATTAAAAAAGGTATTTCCATTAATACTAAAATAATTGTGACTATAAAAATATTCTTGAAAAATTTATTAACATCACGTTTACCTTCATATTTTGATTTATAAGTAATTACAGCATTATAATCTGTAAATGTAGCAATAAAGAAACATAAATAAAACAAGTACCCTCTCAAAACAACATTACTTAAAATCGGAAAAGTATCTACATTTCTTATAAAGAAATAACATAATATTTCAATTACTAAGCCTATAAAATTTGATATTAATAAAACTTTATATATTTTATTTTCAATATTATCTAATCTTTTTTTTGAAAAGTAAACCCACATTATTAACAAATTAAAAAATATACATACAACTGGAAAATATATTCCACTAGTCATATAATCGACCTCCATTTTAAAGATACACTACTCTTTTTCATTATATCATAAAAAATCTAATTTGTATCCATATTGAGGCACAAAAAAATTCTTTAAATAAAGGATTTTATTTTAATAATTTCTTTTGGAATTTTTTTTGCTCTTCAATTTCTTTTTGAGCTTCAATTTCATAATATCTATAGTCAAGTTTTTCAGAATCTTGAATTCTTTTAATTTCATCAACAAATTCAATACTTGCTGGCATTTCAAATGATTTTAAAGGTCTTGTACTATCATTTGGTGTTAAACCATCTAAACTTAAATAAATATAGTTTTTTAAATCTTCACTTGGTTCAATACCATTTTTTAATTTTACAAACACTTTAGTATCATATAATTCTTCATCATTTGGTCTTTTTACTGCAATACATTCATCAACTATATCTAAACTATTCATAATAATTTGTAAATGTTCTAAATATACTTTATTTGAATCTGCTTTAATATAGAATCTTGATGCTCTACCAGTCATATGAAAATATCCTTCTTCATCAAGAAATCCAACTGCACCAGTAATCATGTATTTTTTTCCATTATATTCTGCCATATTTTCGGCTGTTAATTTAAAGTCATTATAATATCCTTTAAAAACATGTTTACCACCTATACAAAGAATTCCTTCTTCACCATATTTAACTTCTTCATATGGTTTTTGAAGTTTACCGTCATCACCAATTTTTAACATTGCTGCAGAACTTCCAACTAATACTTTTCCAACTGTATCTCTTTTTATCGGAGAACCTACTGCTATTGTAGAAGCACCTGCAGTTTCTGCATTTCCAGAACCATTAAACATTTCTATATTTGAATTGTGCTTTTTAAACCATTCAATCGCTTCTTCAGCTTTTGATGGACTTAAAAAATCTCCACCAGAAATAAATGAATGAGCTGATGATAAATCTATATTATCAGAAGTCGCTCTCATTATTAATTCTAATACAGCTGGACTACCAAATATATAATTTGGATTTTTCTTCATAAAATAATCAACTGTATTAATATCCATACCTGGAGTTAAAATAGCTTCTCTACCACAAATTAAAGACATAATTGTGGATGTAGCAAATCCATATGGATAAGAGAAAGGAACACATATTAAACATTTTTCACCTTTTTTTGTAACAATATTTCCTGTGTTTTTCATATACAAACCAGAGGCGATTAAATTTTGATTTGTTAATACAACTGATTTTGGATTACCTGTTGACCCACTTGTAAATAGAATTAACGAATCATTTTTTCCACTTTGAATTGGATTAATAAAACCTCGATAATAATCTGCAACTATTTTCATATCATTAAATGATAAAAAATCATTATATCCAATATCGCCTTTTTTAATTTCGTTAAATGTTTTAATATTAACATGCTCTTTGTTCAATGTAATAATTTGTCGTATTTTAGTATCCTTTTTTATTTCTTCATTATATTCATTGTTCTTGTCATAATTTACATATAAAGGAGATTCAAATTCATTTAAATAATGTTTAATTTCTTCTTTTGTACATCCTGGATTTAAGAATGAAGTAATCGCACCAATTTTATTAGAAGCTAAATATACAGCTATTGCTTGAAAATAATTTGGCATAGAAGCTACTACTATATCACCTTTTTTAATTCCTAATTCTTTAAACGATCTTGCTAATATATCAGCTGTATCTAATAGTTCTTGATATGTTACTCTTAAATCTAAACAATCAACTGCAATTGCATCTCTATAAAATGAACTAATCATTCCTAACATATTATAAATACTCATACTTGGAATAATTTGATTCTTTTTAAAAAAACTTTCCCCATCATTATGTTTCTTATCAATACTTGGATAACCTGTATTACTCATAATATACCTCCATATATTCCAAAAATAGACTACAATATTTATCAAATATAGGATAAAAATATTAAATTAGTTTTATAAATACTGACAATGTTAATTTATATAATTTCTTCTTTTAAATTAAATAACTAATATTAATAACCAATTTCCCTTTGATTGGATGATATATTACCACATAACAATAAAAATGTCAATTCTACGTAAAGTTCTGATAGTGTTTCCAAAGTGGGGAGATTTGTAAAGAAATCCTTTTAATTACAATAAAAAAGGTAAAAACCTAAAAAATGCTTTATAATTTAATTGCTAATACTAAATAGAAAGCAGGTTTTTACCAATGAATATTATACTAATTTTTAACGAAATATTAAATGAATTTAATAAAATTTTTAATAATAATTTAAATCCTTTTACACTTAAAAAGATGTCACTTCGTATGACATCTTGATTTTTGTATTGACTAAAACACAGTAAAAACAATCAATACAAGGATTTTTTAAATAACTAAAATCTTAATGACTTGCGAAGTAAACGCGTAACTGATTTATTGGAATCTTTTCTTTTAAATTTCCAATATAGAAATAATCTTGGTCATTAAAGAATAAATACAACCGATTATTCACTATGACCTTATGTGGTTCTACATACGCTAAATTAGTATGTTCCACAATACATAAGCAGCCTTCTATTATTTGGTATTTCTGCTTATTAAATAGGCAAGCCCATTCGATTTTATATTTGAGTTCTTCACTCATATTTATTTTTTTCTTAATGATTACACCTTTCTTTTCATTGCCTTACAAAAAAAATCAACTTTTCAGTTGATTTATCATTAAGTCACACAAATGGTGCGACGATTTCTCCTTCTGGGGCGAAATGTGGGGATCGAACCCACGCATACCGGAGCCACAATCCGGCGTGTTAACCACTTCACCAATTCCGCCATATGCACAAATAGAATATCAAAAAAAACACTAAATTGCAATACCTTTAGTGTTTTTATTTAAAAAAATCTTGCCAAGGATTTCTTTTCTTTAAGTATTCTTTTATATTTTTTATAGTTACACTATTTGGTTTTATTTTATCTATATTGTTCCATGATATAGGCATCGATACAGGAGCATTATCGCGAAGTCTTATTGAATATGGGCATACACTAGTAGCGCCCTTTTTATTACGAAAATAATCAATAAATATTTTACCACTTCTTTTTTCTTTACGCATATTTATTGTATATAATTTTGGGTTATTTTCAACCATTAAACGAGAAATGTTTTCGGCTATATTTTCTGTTTTTTTCCAAGAATTAGTTTTTAATGGCACTAAAATATGATATCCTTTTCCTCCACTAGTTTTTAAATAAGATTTTAACCTCAATTTATCTAAAACTTTTTTTAAATCTTTTACTCCATTTCTTAATTTTTTTAATGATAATTCATTATCAGGATCAAAATCAAAAACTAAGATGTCTGGTTTATTAATATTGTTTTGAAGACATCCCCATATATGGAATTCATAACTATTCATTTGAGTTTCTTCAATTAATCCCATAATATTTTTTATATAATAATAGTCTTTATAATTATTGTTTTTGTCTTTAATTCTTTTTTTACCAATATTATTACTATCTGTATTTAAATGTTTCATAAAAAATACTTCATCAGTAAGACCATTTGGACATCTAATAGTACTAATAAGTCTATTTTCTAAATATGGCATCATTCTTTTAGCAACTAGCTTATAGTAATCAATAATTTCTCCTTTAGTAATCTTCCCTTTTGGTATAATTACTTTTTCAGGACTAGTTATTTCTATATCATCAAGATGTATATTTGTTTTTTTACCACTTATTTCATCCATTGTTCGATTAGTTTTAATACTTGTTTTATATTTACTTATATCAATATTACAAACATATTCATCTTTTTCTTTAATTAGTAACCAATTATTTTCTTTAAATTTAACTAATGAATAAGCACCTTTAATACGTATACCATTTATTATAAACTTCATTGAGTTATTTTTAAAATCAGGTTTTGTGATAGGTTCCCAATATCCTTTATCCCATAACATAACAGTTCCGCCACCATATTCTCCTTTGGGGATAGTTCCTTCAAAATTACCATAATTAAGCGGATGATCTTCTACCTTTATAGCTAGTCTTTTATCTTTAGGATCAAAGGATGGACCTTTAGGAACAGCAAAACTTATAAATACTCCTTGCCATTCTAAACGCAAATCATAGTGGTCTTTTCTAGCTTGATGATGTTGTATTACATAGCGATATTTTTTTCTTTTATATTTTTCTTCTTTACCAAATGGTTCTTTAGTTTTATCAAAGTTCCTTTTTTGATTATATTCTTTTAACTTGTTCATACCTCACCTATATTCTTTTAAAATTGGATGCCTTAAATGACCTTGTTTAGTTTTTTCTAAATACTCAACAAAACAAGTATTATTTGGTTTTACATATTTAGCATTTTCATTAAAATCAACAAAATTATTTTTAGTTTTTGCAGTTGCAAGTAATTTTTTAGAGATTTCATTCTTTTTTCCTACACTTACTTTACCTACAAAATAAAGTTTTTTATTTTTGTATTCACCTAAAAGAATTGATAAAGTATTTTCTTTTTCGATATATCCGCCAATTACAAATTCTTCTCTTTGCATATTTTTTATTTTAATAAAATCATTTGTTCTTTCGTTAATATGATAAGTACCATTTTTATTCTTAGCTACTATTCCTTCTAATTTCATTTTTTTTACTTCTTTAAAAAGATTTATACCATTTTTTTCAAATATTTTAGTTTTAATAAAAGTATCAGTATCTTTATATTTATTTAATCTTTTCTTTCTTTTATAGAGTTTTTCATTAGTGATATTTTGATCTTCATAAAGAATATCAAAAGCCATAAATATAACCGGATCTTCTTTAGATAACATTTTAATAATATTTTTATTTTTTATTCGACTTCTTTTTTGCAATTTAGAAAAAGATGGAATTCCATTAATAGTTGAAATTATTTCTCCATCAAAAATCACTTTCTTTTTAACTATTTTTCTAATACTTTGGAGCTCTGGATAAACATCGGTTAAATCGGTACCATTTCGACTTTGAATATAAACTTTATTTGGGCTTGCAAAAATTAAAGCACGAAATCCATCGAACTTAATTTCAAAATAATAATCTTCATCATTAAATGGTTTATAAATTTCTTCTAATAACATTGGCGTCCATTTTTTATTTTCCCAAATATCTGTCATTTTCTTTTTAAACTCTTTTCTAAAGCTTCCATTAAATCATTTATATGATTTTTTGTTTTCTTTTTTGATTTAACTATTTTCTTACCATTTAATTTATCATCTATCGCTTCTTTAATATTGTTTTGATATTCATCTTTATATTTAGATGGTTCAAATTTTCCTTTTAGTTCCTTAATAAGTTCTAAGGCCATATTTAGTTCTTTTTCATTAACTTCAACTTTTTTATCAGATTCTTTGACATTAACTTCTTCTTTAAAATATAATGTTGTCATTATTATTCTTTTATCAAAAAACCTTAGAATACAATAATAGAATTTGGAACCAATAACGGTTTTAGCTACTGCCACTAATTTACTTTTCTTAAGTGCTTCACAAAATAAATTATATGCTTTTCCTTTACCTTCTGTTTCTAAAATATAACTTTTTTCAAAATACATAGGGTCTATATCATTAATAGGAACAAAAGATACTATTTCGATTTCTTTTTCTTGTTCAGGTTTTAATTTATTTAATTCTTCTTTACTAAAAGTAATATATTTATCTGGTTCATATTCATATCCTTTTATAATATCTTTTTCTTTAACATTTACCTTGCAATGGTGACAATATTTAACATAACTAATTCGTTCTTCACATTTATTATGTAACTGATTAAAAGATGTATCATTATTTCGAATAATAGGATTCATAACAACAGGAATATTAACTAATCCAAATGAAATATTACTATGAATATTTGGCATAAGAATCACCTATTAATATTATTTTCTAAATAACTTTTTTTATGTAAATTAACTTTTTATTAGAAATAAAAAACATTAGATTTTTATCTCTAATGTTTTATTTTGTTATTACAATTGTTATTTTATTATTAACAGTGTAGTTTACTCTTGAATCTTTATTATCAATTTGTACTTCTACTTCATGTTCTCCTTTTTTTAAATCTTTTAAATCAACATAAGCATCAATTGAATAACTACCCATACCATTAATAACACTCTCAGCACCTGTTACAACAATAACAACTTCTTTATCCTTTTCAGATTTAAATGATGCTGATAAACTAGAATCTAAATTTTTCATTTTAATATCACTAATTTTAATTTCTTTTTGAATAATATCTTCAAAAGATATTTTTACATCACAATGAGTTTCACTAATTGATGTTACACCTTCTGGTTTAGCTAATGAAACTTTATATTCTTTTGAATCCTCATTTCCTAAACCTTCAACATCTACTTCAACTTGAAGAGTTTCAATTTCATCTAAGGCTTTTTTAGAGCCATGTATAGTTACATAATTATCACCCATTATTTGAACTCGACCAATTGCTTTACCGTCAACTAATTTTCCTTTTGGAACAATTTCTATTTTAACACTTTTTGAAAAACTAGAAACTTGAACACGAGCTGTTACAGTAGTATCAATTTCAATATCTTTTATTTCTTTTCCATCTTCATCGTAAGCAATTATTTCTAGTTCATCAGTTTTATATTCTCCTTCTTCGTCAATGTCTAAATCTTTTATATCAATTAAAGCTTTAACACTATCAATCTTTTTAAGATCATTTTTATTTGCTTTAATTAAAATACTACTTGAAGATAAACTAACACTTTTAACACTTAATGGTTCTTTTAATTTATCTTCATTTTTAAGTTCATAAGATAAAGATTTATATTCAGTACCCATCATTATTTCTTTGTCATATTCTTTAGTAGTATATTTACTACATTTTATATATGCATTAGTTTTAATCTTTTTACTATCTCTTTCAATAGCTACATAACCATCACATTTATCGCCATCTACTTCTAAATCTTTACTTTTTAAAACCTCATTTTCAATAAGCTCACTTATTAAAACATAGTTTCCATAATAGTAATCGTCTTTTATCCATTTTTCAGCTGCTTCTTCAGCTTTTTTTTCTACATTTTTATAATGTTTACGATTATCATCATCTTTATCATCTTTATCACTATTAAAATATAAGAATCCTCCCACTCCGGCAGCTGCTATTGCTACAGCAATACCACCAATTATTAACTTCTTTTTCTTTTCCATTTTTACAACCTTCCTTTAATTAAGAATATTATATCAAATTATTAGAAGATATGCATATTATTTTTATAATTTATGTATTAAAAAAGAAACTGAACTATTAATTAGGCAGTTTCTTCTAATAATACTTTTAAATTTATAGAAATATTTGCTAAATCTTTTTCAGTTTTAGTTTGATATTTTTTTTGAGAGAGTTTTAACTTCACTACTATTGAAATTATACTTTGTATTTAAGTCTAGATTATATATATCTGTTTTAAAAGTACTACGCATAGTATTTACAAAACAATTATACTTTTCTTCATCTTGCAAAATAGAATCTATTCTTTTTTTAATTAAATTAGATTTATTTAAATATTCATTTAAACTCATATTAAAATAACGAGCATACTCTTCTTCATTTAAGTTATATTTTCCAAGAAGTAATTCATATAATATACTTCTTTCAACTTCATCAAAAGAATCCTTTAAATATAAATATTTTATAATATCATTTGGATGAATTGGTTCTGTTTTTAGTTTATAGTATAAATCTTTTTCTATTTTTCTTATTTTTACTAAAGCTTCATCCTTTTTATCCATTAAATCTTTTGTTATATTTAATACTTTTTGTTCTGATTGTTGAATTGCTTGATGACTAATACCAAATAATTTACCTGCTTCAGTATATTTAAAACCGCTATCAGTTAATACAAAATGATAAAGAACAAAATATTGCATTGGTTTTAATAATTCTTTTAAAGCAATAAATAGTTCATAGTTATTTATTGCTTTAGCAATACGTTCATCATATTGAGGATTATATGAATAACAATCACAATCTTCTTCTAAACTTTCTATATTAACAAATTCTATTTCTTTATCATTTCTAATATATTCTAAATTATTTTTAGATATTCTATAGCAAGATAACATTTCTGTTAACTCATCATCAGAACTTGTTTTATCCATATCGGAAAAATTATTATATTTATCCTTAGCTCTTTGAAGATAAATTGGTAATGAAATAGTATTTTCATGTTTTAATATTTCATATTTTATCTGACTTATAATTCGATTTGACGCATATGTTGTTAATGTGCCTTTATCTGGATCATAATTTTCAAGAGAAGATAATAATCCAAGATTTCCAGCTTGAACTAAATCCATGTATGATAAATAAGTTACTCCTTTAACAAATCTACGAGCAATTGATGCTACTAATCTTAAGTGTCCTATAAATAGTTCTTTTCTAGCTTCTAAATCGCCGTTTTTGTTTCTTACACCTAATTCATAAACCTTTTCTTTTGAAAGAATAGGAATTTTCTGAATTTCACGACAATATATTGATTCTATTTTTATATCTTTTTCTTTTTCCATAACCCCACCGCCTAGGGCGTATTATAACACATATATTTCTAATTTAAAAGATAAATACCACTTATTAAATAAATCGTAAAGATAAAAATTATTTAAACAATTATTATTTATATGTTAAAATAATTGAAAAGCGGTGGTTGTATGAAAAATATTAGTGTATATATAAAGATTATCAATAAATACTTTAAAAAGAAAAAAACACTTCCTTTTATGGAATTATTATTAGAAAATTACAATAATCGTAATATCTATCTTCGCATAGATTTTTATAAAAAGGAAAAAGTTTATAAACTTAGTTATATCGATTTAAATTCAATTGAATCAACTAATATTGAGACTTGGATTAATAGTTGTTTAGTAGAACCTGATACAATTTATTATATTGAAGATATTATGTATAAGAACAAAGTAAATAATAATATGGTTGAAGATAGTAATCATCGTGTTTGTTTTAATTTTTATTTAAAGGATTTTATTCATATTGAGTTTAATAGATTTTTACCAAAAGAATTGTATTTTCTAGTTGATGTTTTAATTCTTATGTTTAATAATTGTCCAAAGAAAATAGAAGGTTTCTTCTATGAAATGGTGGCTTATATTTCTGGAAATGCAAATAAATTTTATTATAATGATGAGATATCTTTTAATTTAAAGAAAAGTAATATTGATAAGTTATTTTCTAAAGAAGAAATTGTCAAAGGTAAAAAGTATTATGAAGAAGATACTGTTAAATTTTTAGAAAAAATTGAAGATAAGTATTTTGCACTTGTTGAAGGTATTGAAGAATTTGTCATTATAATTCAAGAAATTAAAGAAGGTAAAAAGATAAAAATTTTCTGTTCTTGTCCTAGTGATATTTATTGTAAACATTTATATGCTGTATTAACAGCAATTAGGAATAATATTTTTAAGCCTTTCTATAAAGTTGTTTATGAAGAAAATAAAACACCAATGTTAGATCGTTTAATGAACTTTAAGTTTTATCTTTGTGTCGGAATGGAACGAGAAGGGTTAAAAATAATCAACAAGGATGGTAATATTGAAATTGTACCTGTTATTGATATTAATAACAAGTGCGGTTTTAAAGTAATAGAAGACGATGATAATTTGACACTATCTAAAAAAATGAGTTTAGTATCTATAAAAAATAGCGATTAACTTTATTAGTTATCGCTATTTTTATCTTTATATATTTTAATTTAATTATATATTATTATGCCAATACTAGGCGGAACGAAAAGGAGCTGACAGTCGTGCCCGTGTGCCTATGGAAGCCGAACTGGCCTGCGAGAACACCATTGCTGTAATCGCCGCCTCGAAAGAACCAAGGGTTAGACGAGTCTACGAAGTACGAATGGTCAGCGTACCAATTATTATGTTGTCTGTTATTTCCATCTTTGTCTGCATAGTAATAGAACGGCCCCATCTCACCAGTTGCATCTCCTAAGATTCTTTTACTATGTGTTGTCGAGCTACTACTTGCATCATATTCATCATAATATTTAGTATTATAAGTAGCTAATGTTGTTGCATCAAATCCAGATGAACCATATGTATCTTTTCGATATGCTGCCATATACTCATAAGCTCCACCACTCATATCATATACTCCAGTAATGTTTCCTGTTGTACTTGCTTTATATCCTGTTGTTGTGTTATATGGAAGTGTTATATCACTACTTGTTCCAGATGTTCCTGGATATGAACTTTGATCTGTTCCATCAACAGCAGCATATCCTGTTAAGTATCCTGAATTATTATTTATTCTTACTTCGGTATTAATTCCATATTTTGAATGACTTAATATAGCTACTGCTCCCCATTCTGTATTTTTCATCATATGACTATCATTATCTCTTTGATAGTTGTATGCTGCTTCAAACATGGATTTTACCGTTTGGCTTCTAAGTGATGTTATTCCTGGTTTTACTGTTAGATTATTTATGTCTCCAGTTGTTTCAAATTTTGCTACCCATAAACCATTTGCATTCATACTTATAAATGCTGGATGTGTCATATAATCTCCTACACCATTTTCAATTTTACAATTACCACTTGCTCCACTTGTCATTGGTGTTGTACATTCATTTGAATTACTATCTATTGTATTAGTTAAACCAAACTTAATATTTATTTCTTTTGCAATGCTTCCTGTTGGAGTTTCAGATGTATAACCATCAGTTGTACCTAAATTAAATATTTCATAAGAATATTTTGGTATCCATACAAAGTATGCTTCAATATTATCTTCTGGTATTGTATCGCCACTATTATATGTCTTTGTATTATCTTCTAATATTACAGCATTTGCCCACTTCTTATCTGTATAATCATACCATGCACTATATAAATCAGCTTTTGTTACTGTTCCATCATTTGCTATTGTTACTGGTACTAA
>JBJEDY010000008.1:0-20853 GCA_051872535.1 Bacilli bacterium
AATCAAATTTAAAAAATTGAAATCTTTATGTTCAACATTATACGTGATATAATTATTGTCGTAATTACCCCATAGCCAAGCGGTAAGGCATCGGATTCTGACTCCGACATTCCGTAGGTTCGAATCCTACTGGGGTAGCCAAAAAAATAAAATCCTTATTAAAGGATTTTTTATATTCCATATTTCTTATCTTGAATATCATAAAATAATTTCGTTTTTGGTGGATTATAAGTAAATATATAAAAGACAACATAACTAATTATTATTAAAATAACCCCTAATATATTAAGATTACTTAAAGAACTAAACATTATTTTAAAGCTAATATAATTAATAAAAAGGAATACTAAAACTAATAAACTAATGGCAATAAAAGTATTGTGATTCATATATTTTGTTATTATTAAATAAATTGCTAAATATACTAAAATTCCAATAATAAAACTTATAGCGTTAGCAAAAAATAAGTTATTAGCATAAATACTAAATGCTGAAAAAATAAATATCTCTAAGAAAATTGTAATAACCATTGGGCTAGCAATGAGTTTCATATGTTCCCAAATACTTTCATTAACTGGAAAAAAGATTGAATTAATTCTATTTGGTAATTTATTATAAAGAAAATGGAATAAGACAGAAAGAAAAACATTAAATAAGAAAACAAAAATAAAAATATATATCATATGCATCACTATAATATATGTTAATAATTATCTTTTATGTCAATGAAAGTATATTATCTAGAGATTATGTGATATTATATAATAAAGAATAATAAAGAAGGTGTATATTTTGAGTAATTGGCATAGTATTAAAGTAAATGATGTTATAGATAATTTAAAAAGTACATCTTCCGGATTAACAAATAAAGAAGCTCAAGATAGATTGCTTAAATATGGAAAAAATGTTTTACCCAAAAAGAAAAATGATTCTTTTATTAAACTATTCTTTGAAGGTCTTTTTGAACCGATGGAGATTCTTTTAATTATTGCAATGATTTTTTCTTTTGCTATTCATGAAATAGTTGATGGATATGCTATATTATTTATTATTTTAATTGATGTCTTAATGGGTACATATCAAGAATGGAAAGCTAATAAAAATGCTGAAGCATTACGAGATTTAATTAAAGATCGTATAAGAGTATTAAGAGATGATAAAGAAATTGAAATAGACTCTTCTGAATTAGTAATTGGTGATGTCGTTCTTTTAGAATCAGGCGATAAAATAAGTGCTGATTTAAGAATAATGACTAGTACTAATCTTCAAGTTGATGAATCAATATTAACTGGAGAAAGTATTAGTGTTTATAAAAGCAATACAATTATTAAAGAAAATACTCCTTTAGCAGAACGTTTTAATATGCTTTATGCTGGGACTAATGTTTTAACTGGAAGAGCTAAAGCTATTGTAGTAGCAACATCTATAAATACGGAAGTAGGTAAAATAGCTAAAGAAGTAACAGAAACTAAAGAAACTAAATCACCACTTACAATTCGTATGGAAAAGTTTAGTAAAGAAATAAGTATATTAGTAATAATTATAGCTGTCGTTATTGCTATAACTTTATACTTAAAAGGAACACCTGTTAATATTATATTTTTATCAGTAATTGCTTTATCAGTATCGGCTATGCCAGAAGGACTTGGACTTGCTCTTACGATGGCTTTAACAATCGCTGCCAATCGAATGCGTAAAAAAAATGTTATTGTAAAAAAACTAAATGCTGTTGAAAGTTTAGGTAGTTGTACTGTTATAGCATCAGATAAAACAGGAACTTTGACTGTTAATGAACAAACTGTAAAAAAGATTGTTCTAGCTAATGGAGATATTTTTGAAGTAACTGGTACGGGATATAATGATAATGGTAAGGTTAAAGCAATTGGTAATGCTAATATTATGGGTGCTTATATGATTGGGAAGTTAGGAACTTTAAATAATGAGGCTGTCTTATCAAGAACAGGAAAGCGTTTTGAATCCTTTGGAGATTCTATTGATATTGCTTTCTTAGCACTTGGATTAAAACTTAAAGTCGATATAAAGAAATGTCATATTTTAAAAAATATTCCTTATGAATCCGAAAATAAATATTCAGCTGTTTATTATGAAGAGGAAAAACATATTTATTGTTCAGTCAAAGGATCTTTAGAAAAAGTATTAGATTTCTGTACTGATATTAAATCAGGAACAAAAATTACTAAATTAGATAAAGATTTAATTACTAAACAAAATGAAGAATTAGCTAAAGAAGGTTATCGTGTCATAGCAGTTGCTTACAAAGAAGTAAATGATATTAATGAAGATTTAAATAAAATGCATTTTCTTGGATTAGTTGCATTTATAGATCCAATTAGAAAAGAAGTATTAGGTGCTATAAAAGAATGCAAAAAAGCTGGTATTAAAGTATCAATGATTACAGGTGATCATCCATTAACAGCATTTGCAATTGCTAAAGAATTAAATCTTGTTACTGATTTTAATGAAGTTACTACTGGTTCCGAAGTAGAAGAGTATTTATTAAAAGATGAAAAAGAGCTTGATAATTTTATTAAAAATAAAAGAGTTTTTACAAGAGTAACACCACTTAATAAATTAAAAATAATTGAGTTATATAAAAGACAAGGTGAATTTGTGGCTGTAACTGGCGATGGAGTTAATGATGCTCCAGCAATAAAAGCGGCTAATATTGGTATATCAATGGGTAGTGGTACAGATGTTGCAAAAGAGACAGCTTCTTTGATAATTACTGATGACAATTTTAATTCAATAGTTGCAGGTATTAAAGAAGGTAGAAATGCATATAGTAATATTCGTAAAGTAAGTTATTTATTACTATCTTGTGGAGTTGCAGAAATATTATTTTTTCTATTATCAGTTATATGTAATATGGAAACACCATTATTAGCAGTTCAACTACTATGGTTAAATATTGTAACCGATGGTCTTCAAGATTTTGCCTTATCTTTTGAAAGTGCTGAAGAAGGTATTATGGAAGAAAAACCGCGAAGTCCTAAAGAATCAATATTTAATAAAACATTATTAAATGAAGTATTAATATCTGGAGTATCAATTGGTTTAATCGTTTTTGGTGTATGGGTATTTTTACTTAATAAAATGCATATGGAAATAAGTACAGCAAGAGGGTATATAATGGTCTTAATGGTATTTATGCAAAATATGCATGTCTTAAACTGCCGTAGCGAAAAAGTAGGTGCACATAAAGTCCCACTTAATACAAATCCATTAATAGTTTTTAGTATACTTAGTGCCATTTTCTTACAAATACTTGTAAGTGAAGTACCTTTCTTAAGTAGTTTATTACAAACATCTAAAGTTCCAGTTTTAGATATGTTGATAATGTTTATTTTATCCACAATCATAATTATAATTATGAATATCTATAAAAAAGTAAGATATAGAAATTGATTTTATGAAATTGATTTTTATATCTTTTTAATTTATTAGAATAATGATATAATCTTTACATAAATCATGCCGGCTTAGCTCAGTAGATAGAGCAATGCACTCGTAATGCATAGGTCAAAGGTTTGATTCCTTTAGTCGGCACCAGATTTGATTGATACTCGGACATATTCTGAGTTTAAGTAATAAATTACTAGCTAGAAATAGTTAGTTTTTTTCTGCTTAAAGCGAATGTTGAGTGATAATTATGTTTGAGATAGAAACTAAAAACATGAAATAAGTGAAGAACTTAATAGAAAGATAGATATGATATGTCGGTTTGCTTGTGTTAAACCGCATATATTAAAAGTTAAAGAAAATGTTCAAAGAAACATTTGTTTAACGGATTCAAAGGTGTCCTTAGCTCCCATATCTTGATAGAATGTCAAGATATTTAGGGAGTTATACATCTTGTCTTAATTATTCAAGATACTATTTTATGGGGGTATATATGATTGAAGAACTAAAACAAGTAAGGCAAAACAAATTGCTAAATAAAAACCTACAAACTTTAACAATAATGCCATTGAAAATGGTATTCAGTTATCAAAAGTAGAAGCATGGAAGTAAAGAGTTAATGAAATTGTAGATTTTATATCTGAAAGAGTTAAAGGATTCTTTGGTAATATGATAAAAAATAAATATAAAGATGTTTCAGGTGACTTAATGGAGAATAGTATACTGACTGAAAATGAATATAAAAGAATTTCTGATATTACTATTAAAGAAGATAAAAAGAATGATGATTTTGAATTATAAAAATAATTAACTAAATTTTATGGTAAAATTGATATAGGAAGACGATTAGTCAGACAAGTCTGACTATTTAGAAAGGAGCAAAAATATGGCAAAAGATTTAGTAAAAACTGAAATAAATCTTATAGATATTAAAATAGGAATAATGAGAATTGGAGATGTAGATTGATTATATATCACTTACCGATTTAGCGAGATACGCTGATGCAGAAGAACCAAGGCTTCCAATTAGAAATTAAAGGGGGCGAATTCGCTACCTTTAAAAACGAAGCAGGTAGTAATAAATTTAAAATCTCTCCACAAAAATGGATTAAAGAAACTAATGCAATTGGAATTGTTTCAAAACTTTATTTAATAAAAGAATTAGAATTATTACAAGAAAGAATAAATGAAAACAATAGGTTTTTGATTGAAAACAAATAAAGAAAATAATAAGTTAGTATATATCAAATTACTGTTATTTGGTTTATAATATAAAACACAGAGGAGGTTTTGTTATGTTTGAAATAATAAAATTTAAATCAATACTGAAAAAGAATAAGAATGTATTTAAAGATATTATAAATGATATGACTATAAAAACATTAAGAGATAATACAATAACCTTTGTAGATTTTAAAGGAAATGAAATAATTGCAGTGATTGATGACAATAATATACTATTTAATTTTGATGATAAAAAATCTACAGTTGTTAATTTACCTCAAGATGATAATAATGAATATGTTAAGGTTATTGATGTAATAAAAGAGGAAAGAGATAATGGTTGTATTATTGAAGTAATAGAAAAATATTATGATTTTACAATAGAATCAGAAGATGAAAAAGTTTTGGTTGATTTAGTTTCTAATAGGTATGTTTTTGATAAAAATGTTTCAATCGATGATATTAATAATTTTGAACAATTATGCAAGATGAAAACTACCTTTGAAAGTCATTTCAAAACATTACTAAAACCTGTTGGTTTTCTTAGATGGTACACTGATTCACCTTACTCAACTTATACTAAAATAAATGGCGAAGATATTTCTTATATTTATGATGTTGTTAATGGTACTGATAAAATATATAGAATATATGATTTATATAATGGAACAATAAATGAAAGAAATAGTGATGATCTTTTTTCAATACATTTAGGATTATTAAGAAAAGCAGCATTTGCATATAAAGAAATAAATGGAATAAATGCTAAAGAAGATGAAATATGTGGGAATTGTAAAAAAATCTATCAACACAAGAAAGCACATTTATTTATAATTTAATAAATAAAAGAATTGGATATAAAAAACAATTTGATTGTGACTAATTAGTGATTTTGTCCTATAGACATTTTTACTAATTTTTTTATTGATAATAAGTAATTTTATCTTATTCTAATTTATGTCTTTTGACATAGATTGGAGGTGACAAAATTAACGAAAAAGAAAAATTAAAATATACTACAATAGAAAAAATAATTAATAATGGAATAACTATAAAAGAAGCAATGAATATACTAAATCAATCTAGAAGAAATATTAATCGTTTAGTTAATAAATATAAAGAAGAAGGAAAAGGTGGCTTTATTCATAAAATAAGGGAAAAGAAAATAAAAACAAAAAATCATACGACATTATAAATGAATTAGAAAATTTATATTTAAATGAATATTATGATTACAATTTCACCGCATTTTATGATGGAATAAATAAAAAATACGTTAAATTCTAAGTAAAGTGCACAATTAAGTGCATTACGACCCAAAATGTGTATTTTCATAAGAAAATGCACATTTTTTAGACGTTTTAAGAAGAAAAAAATGGTTAAAAATAAAAAATGTATTATAATAATTAATCAAACGAGGTGATAGTCTAATGAAATGTTTTAGATCAACATCAATTAACACGATTGAAAGAGTTTATATCGAAGGCATAATTCCTTCTTGTGGACGAAACTCTAGATTAATTGGTGATAATAGAAAAAAAGTGTTTTTTTCAGAAGGTTTTCACGGAACAATTGCACTCTTAATTGATTTTAATATTGTGTATAATAAAATAAAAAAGAATCAAATGCAACTATCTGACAGAGAATTATACTCAAGAGTTATTAATTCAAAAAACATAAGGGAATACTTAGGAGAAGGAGTTTATTTAACTTTTGACAGTGAAAATATTGTAAATGAAAACAATGAGGTTGATGGATTTACAAGTGAAAAAATAAATTCAGATTTACTAGAAGTTGCATTGATTGTAAACATTAATGATGGTACTTTTTCATATTCAAGATTTGATGTAGTTCATTTTATGATGTCACAAGTAAATCCTGATGATATAAAGTATAGTGGTATTAAATGGCCAAATAATGAATTGTATGAAAAGCATAATAAAAAGTCAGAAGAAGAAAAAATTAGAATAAATCAATCAAAAATAAAACAATATTATGAAGAAAATCAAGACTTGATAAATAAATTTAGAACGAATAAATATAGATTATTATATATTCCGTTAAAGAAGTTTATTAGTAGAATATATATAAGTAAAGAAAAAACAGAAATGTTTCAAAAAGCATTAACTAAAAGAAAAGTATAATAATAAACAAAAGTATATAGAATAGCATTAATTATTGCTGCTTTTTCTATTCTTTTGTAAAATGCTTATAAAATGTCAATAATTTATAAATAAAAGTATTTTCAATTTTAAAAAGCTGTAATAATATGATAAACTTTTTTAAATAAGGTAGAGGTGAAAAAATGTTAGAAAAAGAAGATTTATTAACATTAAGTAACAATAAAAACTATATAATTGTAGATAAATCAATAAATTTTGTAATAACAATAAAAGATATAACACAATCAATACAGCTCAAGAAAAATGTAGAAGAGTTGGAACAAAAACTTGAAATAGTAGAAGGATTATTTATTAATAAATAAAGTATTAATATAGAAAACATATTATGCAACTAGTAAATCATACATTTAATGAAAAAAATCATCACATAGATACAAAAATGAATTTAAATAAAAAGATTGTTTTAATATCTGATATTCACTTTAGTTCAAAATTTAAAAAAGAAAAAGTTGATTTAATTATAAATAAAATTAAAGCAATAAAACCAAATTATATATGCATTCCTGGTGATATTCTTGATTGTACTAATGTTTTAAAAGATAATTCTTTAAAAGATTTTATATCTAATTTCTTAAAAGAAATAGCACAAATATCTAAAACAATTATTACAATTGGAAATCATGACAATTATAATCTTTTAAAAAAAGGATTTCGCTGTACATTCTCTTTTGATAAAAATGAAAAATGGTTTAAAGAAATAAATAATATTGATAACGTTATCTTTCTAGATAATGAAATATATGAAGAAGATAATATAAGATTTATAGGTTTTAATCCTTCTTCTGAATATTATGAAAACGAAAGAGAAAATGAAGATTTGTTTTTAAAAGAGTTACAAAATAAAATACCCCAAATGGATAATAAAAAATATAATATATTACTATGTCATACTCCTTTATATGTCTTAACACCTAAAACTATAAACATCTTAAATAATATAAATTTAATCTTATCAGGTCATATGCACAACGGAGTTGTACCACCAATAATTGATGCTATATTTAAAGGTAATAAAGGTATTTTCAGTCCAGATGGAACTTGGTTCTTTAAAACTAAGTTCACTAGAGGGATTTATAATTTAGAAAACAAAACACTTATTATATCTGGTGGAATTACCAAAATACATGATTGTTCTCCAAATATTTTAGTACCATTTAACGAATTGTTTCCGATGTCTATTGATATAATCAATCTTAAATAATCTAAAAAATGCTAAAACTACACAAAAAATTACACTTTTTGTGCACTTTTATTAGAAATCTGTTATAATTGTTATAATAAAAGGAGCGAATGGTATGGAAACAAACAATGTTCAAAGACCTCAAGCATTAAATTTATACAAATTAAAAACATCAGGTGGAATGCAAAATGTCACTCCTATAAAAGCTTATGTATCTGGAGATTTATATAAAAATAGAATAATCCGTATTGATACAGAAAAGGAAAAGATGGTAACTGAACCAAATATTAATCCTATAAAAGAATATGAAGTAAATTGTGTTAGATTTTGTGAAAATCAAATATATGATGATTCTGAAATAATCAGAAGTGAAATAGCTGATTTATTTAATATAAATATTCCTAAGGTAAGTAGAATATATACTGAACAAAATATACCTGGAATTATAATGGAATTACATTCTAAAAAAGGTACTCAATTGCGCACAACAACTGATATCTTTAGTGAAACCAATAGTCTTCTTCAAAGAGGAGTATTTAAAAAAGAAGATTATCCGGAATATCTTTTAGAACAAAATAATAATGATAATCCAATTACTGACTTAAAAACAATAGAATTAATTATTGAAAAAGGTAAAAAGATTTTTGCAAGCGATTCATTTACTAAAGATAAAGAAACAAAATCATATATTCAAATGATTTTATTAGATTTAATTCTTGGTCAAGAAAGAAGAAATGGTAACGGATACTTTGTATCTATATCACTTGATCAACAATATGGTAGAAAATTAGAAGTTATACCTGGAATTTTTAATTATGATATTGAAAATAGAAAAGAATCCTTAGAAGGTCATTTAAATGAAGAAGTATATGATTTAAATGGATATATAGTTGATAGAATGTCTTTATTAAGTGTTTTATTAACAAGATATTCTTCATATATTAAAAATATTGTAAGTCCACTTTCATCTGTTAGTTCTCGATATAAAGATTGTATTAGCAAAATTATTTATAATAATACAAATGAAGATAATGCTTTATATTTAGAAAGTACTATATTTGCTAATATTGATAAGATTTGTATGTGTTATAATCAAATACCAGAAGATGCTAATAAAGTTGAACTTGCTTATACTACAGCACAACTTAATTTAACAATATCACAAAAAGAATCAGAAATAGCTGAAAAATATCCAGTTAATCCTCGTGATAATATAAAAGAAGAATTAAAAAAAGAAAAAACTGATGATGATCGTATCAAAATAACAGAAGGAGAAGAAACCCTAGTTTTAAAACCTAATGGTTATGCAACAGCGGCATTAATTGGTGGATTAATTTCTATTATAGCTGGAATTGGAATTACTGTAGCTTATATGATACTTCATGGATAATTAAGATGGAACTCCATCTTTTTTTCTTGCTATATTTCCTTTTTAAGTATAAAATTAAATTAATAAAAGAAGTGGTGATTATTATGGCTAAAGTATATGATTTAGTAATGGAATTTAAAAAGAAATATCCTAAAAGTATAACTTGGTTGCGATTAAAACAACATTCTGCAATTGTTGAAAAACATTTAAATCCAGGAGAAGAAGTTGTATTTGCATTTCCTGGTCAAAAAAATGATTCTGTTGTAGATATCTATTCTACATGTGTAGTAGCTGTAACTAATAAAAGAATTTTAATAGGACAAAAAAGATTAGTATTTGGTTATTTCCTTTACTCAATTACTCCAGATTTATTTAACGACTTAAGTGTATACCAAGGATTGATATTTGGTAAAGTTACCATTGATACTATTAAAGAAGTAGTAACGTTAACTAATCTAGACAAAAATTCACTAACAGAAATTGAAACAAAAGTAACTACTTTTATGATGGAAGAAAAGAAAAAATATCCAATTAGAAGTGAATAAAGATGAAAAAGTTAAAATTAAGAAAAGAAGCTATTATCGTAATAGCAATTATCTTATGTTTGTTAATAGCTTTAATTTTAAAAATAGTATTCTTTTTTGATAAAAGTTATGAAGTCGAATATGAAGTAGATGGTTTTAATATAAGAGAGAATTATACTGATAAAGAAAAAGTCTATACTTTTGAAATAACAAAAGGTAATATCAAGCATACAGTTTATTTTCAAGAAAAATATCTTAAAAATCAAAAGTTAGTAAGAGATATGAGTTCTTTAAATTATAATAATGAAGAGTGTATAATTATTGATGCACCTTTTGATGTCATACCTTTATGTAATAATGGAAGTATTGCTATTGATTATCGTCTAACTAGCGAAGATATGAAAAAAGAACTTGGTGTAGAAGAAATAAATGAAGAAGTAAAAGAGTATGGTAATTACAAATTCTATAATACTTTAGGCTATAAATTATTAATTTGGGATTATAAAAATATTCTTAAAATTGATGATAATATAGATAAAACTAATATCTTATCTGATTCATCTAACTCTTATGATTTTTCTTTAGCAGCTAAAATCAATGAATATATATTAATACCAGATTATAGCAGTAAATATTCATTTAATAAATTTTATGTTTATAATATCTTGGAAGGCTCCAAAGAAGAAATGGAAATAGATTATGACATTTCTTTTGATAGCTATATTCTAGGTATTTATGACAATAGTGTCTATTTAGTAGATAATAAAAATAAAATTGAATATGAAATAGTTCCCTTTAAACAAAAAATTAGAAAAGTAGGTACACCATCAAAAAAAGGTACTATTCTTACAGAAAAAGGTTTTGAAAAAATAAGTCTTAATAAACTGAGCAATGAAAAAATGTCTTTTTATCATAATTATTATTTTGAATATAAAATAGAAGATGAAATATTATATCAAGTAGCAGGAAATTCTAAAACAAAAGTAAGTAATAATAAAGTTAAAGATATTATAAGAGTAGAAGAAGATAATGTATTATATATAGTTGATGACACTCTATATTTATACAATTTGAAATTTGGTGAAGTTAAATTAGCTAGTAATTTTGATTGGAAGTTTAATTATAAGGATTTGATGTTCTTATATATTCCATAACCAAAATTACTTTTTTTCATATCATATTATTAGGAGTGATAAAAATGTATGACAAATACACTATTCAAAATGGTGAAACTTTAAATATTATTGCTGATAAATTTAATACTTTAGAAGAAACTTTGATGGATATTAACAACATTCCATATAAAGATATGGTTAGAGCAGGTATGGAAATAATTGTTCCTAAAGAACAAGAAAAGTATTTTGAAACATATACTGTTCAAAAAGGAGATTCTCTATACAGAATAGCAAGAGATTATAACATTAATCCAGAATTACTTATGACATTAAATGGTTTAAATGAAGAAGACTATATTTATCCAAATCAAAAAATCTTAATTCCTAAAAGTGGATATAGCTACTATATAACTAAAGAAGGAGATACATTAGATATTGTTGCTAATCGTTTTAATGTTGAAAAAGATAAAATGCTTAAAGATAATCAAATAATTTATTTGTTACCTGGTCAGCTATTAGTAAATAGAAATGGTTAAAAAATCGCTATATGCGATTTTTTTATTATGTTCCTGGATAGGAACATAATAAAACCACCCGCTATGCAAGTTAAAGCTGAAAAAGCGATAGTGTTTAAAAAAAGTAGGATGAAAGTGTTTTATATCATACAAGATGAAACTGGCAATATCACATAGTCTTTACATCAAGATATTGAAGAAAATATTATAGAAAGTTGCGTCGTAATATAGGAGTATACTTAAGAAGACTATGTGATTATAAGGGGAGTTGAGATAATAGAAGCTTAATCATATTGGTTCATACATATGTTAGTGAAAAGTATGAAAGAGTGTTACAAAATTCAGAAAAAAACACCCTTTTTAAGGATGTATTACTTATCATTTTTAAAATCTACCATTGCTTGGATATAAGCTTCAATTCTTATCTTTTCATCATTATCTAAACTACGATAATTTAAAATTAAATTATTTTCTTTTTCGGTTAGAGTAAAATCTATTGGATTAGGATTATCAGTTAAATCTAACAAATAGTCTGTTGATGTATTTAATATTTTTGCCATTTTAATAATAGTAGAAGTTTTTGGCTTTATTTTTCCACCTATATATTGGCTAATTGCTTCTTGAGATACTTCCAATTCTATTGCTAATGATGTAAGAGATTTGTTTTTAGCTTTTACAATTTTTTTTAAATTTTTCATTGTAGTTTTTTCGTCTTTCAAACAATCACCTCCACTACTATTTTGAACTTTATAGTAAAATTATATAATTATTACTTCAAATTAAATTGAAGTGTGTTACAATAATAATTGAAGTGATAATTATAATATGGAGGCTATAATGAAAAATAAATTGATGAGATTAAAACTTAATAGACAAATAAATAAATTAAAAAAGAAAATGAAAAAACAAGAAAAACAAATGATTACTATTTTAGATAAATTAGAACAATTAGAACCAAAGGGAAAAGAAATCATTATTAATAAGTAGAGGTTTAAAATGAAGTATTATAGTTTAGATGTTAAAGATGTAATTGATTATTTAAATTCTTCTGATTTAGGGCTTTTACAAAAAGATGTTGAAATTAGATTAAAAAAAGATGGAAAAAATAAATTAGTTGAATCAAAAAAAGAACCTAAAATTGTTAAATTTTTAAATGAGTTTAAAAATTTAATGATTGTTGTTTTAATTATATCTGCAATAATTTCATTTGTTTTATCAATTCTAAATAATAAACCATTTACTGATAGTATTATTATTCTTGCAATAGTTGTATTAAATGCTTTACTTGGTTTTATTCAAGAATTAAAAGCAGATAAATCAATAGAATCACTAAAAAAAATGCAGGTATCAAAAGTAAAAGTTAAAAGAGAAAATATAATATATATTGTTAATAGTGAAGATGTTGTAAGGGGTGATATTTTAGTCCTTGAAGCTGGAGATACAATTCCTGCGGATGCTAGAATTATTTGGGAAGCATCTTTAAAAGTTGATGAATCATCTTTAACTGGTGAGTCTATTCCTGTTTCGAAAAATATTATTACTTTAGATGAAGATACACCTTTATCATTAAGAAAAAATATGATTTATTCTGGAACTCACATTGTTTATGGCAAATGTTTAGCAGTAGTATGTGAAATTGGTATGAATACAGAATTTGGTATTATTGCTAAAAGCTTAAATAAGGGAGAAAAAGAAATAACTCCACTTCAAAAGAAAATAGATGAAATTAGTAAATTTTTATCTCTCATTATTGCTGTAATAATAGTAATTGTGTTTTTTATGGGTATTGTGAAAGGTATGAATATAATGGAAGTTATTATATTATCGATTTCACTTGCAGTAGCAGCAATTCCAGAAGGACTTCCTGCAGTTATTACAATTATATTATCAATTGGTATGAACTCAATGGCTAAAAAAAAGGCTATTGTAAGAAAAATGTCTAGTGTTGAAACGCTTGGATGTACCGAAATAATATGTTCTGATAAGACAGGAACAATTACACAAAACAAAATGAAGGTAAGAGAGATATATTTCAATAACAAAATATGCAAAGCTAGTGAATTAAATAAAGACAATATACTATTTAACATTATGATTTTAGATAATGATGTTGAAAAGAATAATGATGAATATATTGGTGATCCAACTGAAATAGCACTATATGAATGCTGTGAAAAGTATTTTGATGTAATGAAATTAAGAAATGATAATAAAAGAATTGACGAATTGCCATTTGACTCTAATAGAAAAATGATGTCAACAATTAATAAAAATGAAAATACTATTAAATTATATACTAAAGGTAGTTTTGATTCTTTAATTAAACATTGTTCATATATTTATGAAGATGAAGAAATAGTAAAATTAACAGAGGACAAGATTTTAAATTTAAAACAAATAGAAACTATCGAATCTAATAAAGCATACAGAATTCTAGCATATGCATATAAAGAAATAGATAATTCTTATATATTAGATAACAATTTAGAAAATGATTTAATTTTTGTAGGGATGACAGCAATGATTGATCCACCTAGATTAGATGTTAAAGATGCAATAGAACAATGTAAAGCTGCACATATCAAACCTATTATGATTACAGGAGATAGTTTATCCACAGCGACTTCAATAGCCAGAGAAATAGGAATTTTAGAAAGTGATGAAGAGGCAATAAGTGGAGAGTATTTAGATAAAATGAGTGAAAGTGAATTAAAAGAAAATGTTAATAAATTTTCTGTGTATGCCAGAGTAAGCCCAATGAATAAACTTGCTATTGTAAATGCTTGGAAACAAAATAATAAAGTAGTTGCAATGACTGGAGATGGAGTTAATGATGCACCTGCTTTAAAAAGTGCTAATATAGGTGTTGGTATGGGAATTACAGGGACGGAAGTTTCAAAAAGTGTTTCGGATATAATTTTATCAGATGATAGCTTTTCTACAATTATAACAGCAGTAAAAGAAGGTAGAAGAATATATGATAACATTAGAAATGTGCTGGTATATTTATTGACTGGAAATATTGCAGAAGTGTTAGTTGTTTTTATAGGTATGGTATTCGGGATAGAAATATTTTTGCCAATTCAATTATTATATATTAATTTAATAACCGATTCTATACCAGCAATTGCACTTGCTTTTGAAAAAGAAGAAAAGAATATTATGAAAAGAAATATTAGAAAAAAAGATAGTTCCTTCTTTACACCATTTCTAATTGTTAAAATGAGCTTATCAGCGATTTTGAAAACTATTGCAATTTTACTTGTTTATTTCTTAAATTTAAAATTGTATAATATTGAAATAGCAACAACAATGTCATTTTTAACTTTAATTCTATTGGAAATGATTTGTGCTTATTCTTGTAGAAATTTGAAAAAAAGTGTGATTGATAAAAATATTTTTAGTAATAGTTATATAAATAAAAGTATAATATTACTAGGAATTATACAAGTTATTATTTTTACTACACCACTAAAGAATATATTTAATATAGTCAGTTTAGATTTATTACAATTCATTTATTGCTTTATAATTGTAATATTCATATTTTTAATAGATGAAGTATCCAAAAGTTGGATAAATAAAATATTTAAAGATTAGGAGAATATTTATGAATAATTTTGAAAATTATGATGCTAACCTTATGCCTCTATCTAATGAACCGGAGTTAAGATTAGTTCAAGAAAAAAAATTAAATAATATACCATTATCATTAAAAGAAAAAATACTTTTGGGACGTGATCATCCTGTTAAAAATATTGATGGTTATGAGTTGAAATCTAATTGTGTTTATAGAGCGATTAGTGAAGAGTTATATAATAGATATTTAGAATTAGGATTTATTTATGGAACAGATAAAGATGATGAATATGTAGAATATACTGAAAATGGCAAAGATTTTAATAATAACAGAGGTGTAGATTGGTATCTAGGTGGTGTAAGTTTAAGATATGGAAATGTTGTAATTGAATGCCTAGCTAGTAAAGAATATTTTGTTCCAGCTAGAGATAATGGTTGTCATCTATCAGCAGATCCTAGTGTGAGGCATATGAAATCATCAGGTTATAAAAATCCGGTTCCAATGAATATGGTAAGATTAATAAAACATCCAAATATTTTAATAGATATTAATGAGTTAGACGCAACAAGAAAACATAGATAATAAAAAATATTATTATAAATGGTAAAAATATAAAAACTTTCGTAACTAATGGATTTAAAAATTATCTTTTAGACAAGATAATAACACACTATGATATTGTCAAAGCTAATAACGATGTATGCCAAGGGAAAATAACTTTGGAATCTCTAAAGTAACATATTACAAACTATTTGTAAGTAAGTATGTTTCTTTTTTATTTTATAAAAAAGAATACTATCGACACTTCTAACCTTACAGAACATGTCTCATATATTTATAAAAAAATTCCATTTTATAAATATAATTTACATATTATTTAAAATATTATGTTATAATCATTACAGAATAGGGGACTAAAATATGATATTAAGAAAACCTTATGCATTTTTAATAAAACATTTTCGAATTATTCATTTAATACTATTAATTCCAATATGTTTTTTAACATACAAATCAGCTAATATATATGATTTTTTTAATAAAATGATTCAAAGTAATTATGTTACAAACCAAGTAAATATTGCTGGCACATATATTAATATCTATGTATATTTAGCCATTATTATAATAGTAGGATCATCAATAGCAATTTACTATTTGATGAAAGAAAAAAATAAACCTACATTCTTTTATATTTTCTTGATAGTTTATTATTCAATATTATTTATATGGATGTCTTTAACTTACAATCAATTATTTATGTTAGAAAATAATGATGCTATAGCAGCAACGGTAAGAACATTCAGAGATTTTTCTCAGATTATTTATATAATTCAGTATTTATTTATCTTTTTTACATTATTTAGAGGTATTGGATTTGATTTAAAAAGTTTTAACTTTTCAAAAGATTTGGAAGAATTAGAACTAGATGAAGAAGATAATGCTGAAATTGAAATCAATTTTGGTAAAAATAGTTATAAATATAAAAGAGGATTTCGTAAATTTTTAAGAGAATTAAGATATTATATTCTTGAAAATAAGTTTGTTTTCGGATGCATAGTTGCATTTATTTTCATAATTATTGGCTCAGTTATTTATACTAATGTTGAAGTATATAATAAAAAGTTTAGTTTAAATCAACCATTTGCAATGGGTGGTTTAACTATAACTGTTAAAGATAGTATTTTAACTAACTTAAATTATGATGGCTCAATTATTGCTAAAGACAAATACTATTTAGCTTTAAAAATTCAATTAACTAATCGTTCAAATAAAGCTATTAAATTAGATACAACTAATTTTCGTTTATACTTAGATAAAAAAAACATTTATCCAACAATAGATAAAACAGGAAGATTTATTGATTATGGTGATAACTATTATGGTGGTGAATTAAAACCTCAATCTACAGGTGATTATATATTTGTATATGAATTAACAGAAGATCAATATCGAAAAAATTATACAATAAGAATACTAGATAGTATTGTCTATGGAGTAGGAGAACTTCATCCCAAATATCGTATTGTAACTTTAAACCCTGAGATTCAAACAGAAGTAAAAGACATCGGAAAAGTTACAATGGATAAAACCATTAACTTACAAGATACAACAATTGGAGATGCCACATTAAAAATAAATAATATTGAGTTTAGTAAAAATTTTTATTATCAATACGAAAAATGTGTTAATAAAAAATGTAATACATTCAATGGTAGTATAACAACATCACAAAATGCTTACTTGATAGTAGATGCAAATATTGATATGGATGAAAGTACTTTCTACGCTAGAAATAGTAAAATAGCAAATGATTTTTTTAGTGATTTTGCTACTTTAAAATATACATATGGCGGTAATGAATATGTTGAAAAACTAAAAAATATAACCCCAAGTAAATATGAGGGGAATCTTCGCGTTTATCAGCTACCTAAATCCGTATTAAATGCTACTAATTTAGAAATGATAATTACCATTAGAAATAAAAAAGCTACTATTGAATTAATTAAATAATATAGTAGCTTAGAAATTTACTACATTATCTAATTCTTCGTTAATTATTTATATAAAATAAAAACTCACAAACTAACATAGTTTGTGAGTTATTTTCATTGGAATGATTGGATAAATTATTTCAAACTTTTTTCGCAAATAAGAAATTAATAATTTAATATCAATTTCTAATAATATTTTACCATAATTAAATTTTATTCAACACAATTTTTAAAAGTTCTTAATTTTATTGGAAATGTGTAAAGTATATAAACAAATTACATTAAGAACGTTAAAAATAATGTAAAGTATGTTAAAATTATATATGAAATATAGATAGTCAGGTGCCAAATGAATAATCAAGAAAAACTAAACTTAGCAATCAAATTATCTCAATCATATATTTTGTTATTCTTAAAGGAATATATTAATTCAGAACAATTGTTGAACATAGAAGAATTATTTAACACTTGTCCCGTTGTATTAGAACAATTAGGGGTGATAACAAACGAATTTGGAAAAAATGAAAATATTGGTGGTAATGCTCAAGATAATAAAATTGTAATTAATTCAACTGATATGGAAAAGATGAATATAAATAATGAATATGAACTTAATAAAATATTAGGAACAATTATTCATGAATATGCTCACAAAATTCGTGCAATTAATAATCAATATGGGGGAATGTTTGAAGAAGCATTTGCATCTATATTTGCAGAAGTATGCATAAATAATGCTAGATTAAAATTAAATGATAAAATAGAAAATAAAGAGCCGTTTGAATTGCTTGATTCAATTAATTATCAAAAATATGAATCACAAGTAAGAGCATTATTGTATATTTTAAAACAACAAGGATTAGATTTAGAAATAATTGCAGAGTATATTGCTGGAAGTCAAAAACAATTTAAACAGATTTGTTTGCAAACTTTTGGCGAAAAATTCAATGACTATTTTAATTCTATTAGTAATAAAGACAATGATAATTCTGAACAAATAATTATTGAACTTATTACAGAATATATAAAATATCGTGGATTAAATATCAGTAATTATTGGAAAAATAACAATCAATTAACACGAAATAATTTATATTTTAAAGGAAGTCCTACTTTAGCAAGAGCAGTAGTTAATTCTGGAATTGAAAGTTTTATGCCAGAAGAGCAAGAATTTTATAAATATTATGAATCGTCAGTAAAAAATGCAAATGAAAATGATAGTTTTATAGTTCAAGAAAAAATAGATAGAATAAGACAATTTATAGAAACTAATTTTTCTTTAAAAGAAAAATCATTAGAAGAATTATATGATACGATTATCGATTTATGCTCAACTTACATTCAACATCAAAATCGAGATGATGAAGAATCAAAAATATTTATAGAAGAAATAAATAAAGTAATACCTGATATAGATATTTTTAAAACAAAATTTTTAAGTTTAAGAGTATCTGGTAAAGATAAAAATATATTTGATAATTTAGATTTAGATAGTATTTCATATAGTGATATTGTTTCAAGAATGAATGAGTTATTGCAAATAGACAATATGGAAAATGATATAGAATTTGGAGGAATTAAAAGATGAGTTTAGAAGGTTTTAGTAAAAAAGGTATGGAGTTAGGAAATAACCCAGAAGGAATAAGTGAAACGAGAAATGATTTAAGACAACAATATTTAAGTGCGATAAAAAGACTAGCACTAGAAAAAATGAAAAAAGATATATTATTTGAAGGTAAACTTGCTGCAACAATTAGAAATTTATCTTCTATGGGATTAAATATCACAAGAGAAAATATATTAAAAGATATTGAAATAGAAATTACTAAACAAAGAACAGATTTAACTTGGAATGAGTATACTCCGCAAGAACTAGAACAAATGACAGTTAATGTTGAAGATGAAACAAAAACACAAATTGATAGTCTTAAAAACAATTTAAGTAGCATTTTTGAATCAACTCCAGTTCAAGAACCAAAACAAACATATACTACTGGAGGAATTCCAAGAGAACCAGCTATTCAAAATTCACAATCACATGAAGCCACAATAAATAGTGCCGCATCACAAATAAGCCAATCATCAATTAAACAGGCACCAGTAAATAATGAACTAGAAATAAGAGAAAAATTAAAACAAGCACAAGAAGAAATGAGCCAACAATTAGAATTGGCAATACAACAACCTAATGATCCAACAATGACTTTTGTTGGTAATTTAAAAAATTTATCTGATGATGTTAAAAAAAGAATTATTCAACAAATGGAATCACGTGGCGAAGTAATTATTTCTGATATTGATAATATTTATCAAGAAGGAAATTATATAGTTGTAGATGCTAAAGATAATCAAGGCCGTTTTACTGGAACTGAATTTACATTGGATGATTTTACAAAGTTAGTTAATCAATCACCAACTAGTATTAAAACTGAAGAAATTTCACAACAACCTACTGATAATATAATTGATCAACCAGTTCAAGAACAGCCAAGAGTAGAAAATACACAATCAATACAACAACCCATTCAAGAGAAACCGCAACAAATAAATCAAAAAGAATCTGAAAGAATTCTACAAGAGCAACACACACAAATGAAAAATCAAATTATTAGTCAAATAATGAATGGTATGAATAATGCTGGAGAATTTTCATTTGGCGATATAAGTATGGGTGAACGAATGAGTATTATGCAAAATGTTCAAAATAAATTAAATGCTAAATCTATGGATGAATTACAAATGTTATTATCAACATATCAAGAACAAAATACTCAAGAAGAAACTATGAGCAGTGGAATGCGCAGATAAAGAATTAAATGATGAATAAAGAATTTATAGAAAAAATTGAGAATAAGGTAAATAGTATAGATATACTAGAAAAAAGATCTTAATTATACCATTTTTAGTGACTAAGTCAGTTTTTTCAAGACTTTCCTTACTTTTGTTTTTAGTGATGATTTATCTTTTTGTAGTTTCTATTTTATTTTTATCAGTTGCTTTTATTTCTTCAAAAGCATAATGCTTTTTGATTATTTTAAGAATTTCATCATTATCTTTTTTAGTAATATTAATCATATAAAACTATACCTTTATTAACAACAAAAAAATACCAACTTCTTTTTGAAATTGATACTATATATATTAAACTCGAAAAGTTCGAGTTTCCTATCAATCTGGAGGGCCTAGTCGGATTTGAACCAACGATCAGGGAGTTGCAGTCCCACGCCTTACCACTTGGCTATAGACCC
>JBJEDY010000009.1:0-20353 GCA_051872535.1 Bacilli bacterium
TATGTAAGGCATTAATACTTAAAAAGGTATATAGATATGATATTGCAGGTAAAGGTGTATTAAAAACATTAAATAAGTATTATGCAACTGATTTAGGAATTGCTCAAATTAAAAATAATAATCCAGAATTTAAAAGTTATGTTGTTTTAGAAAATATTGTTTATAATGAATTAATAAATAGAAACTATGAAGTATATATTGGTAAAACTAAAAATGGTGAAGTTGACTTTTTAGCAAAGAAAGACGGAAATATTAAATATATTCAAGTAACTTATGAAATGAAAGGTAATGATAGTACTATTGAAAGAGAATTTGGAGCATATAAATCAATAGAAGATAATTATCCAAAATATGTTATTTCTCTTGATAAAATAGATTTATCTCGTGATGGTATTATTCATCTAAATTTAATTGATTTTTTATTAAGTGAAGAATTTTAAAAAAAATCTAATGTCATTAAGAAATATTTAATAATAAAATATGCAGAGAATTTTACAAGCTTTGTAGTAATTATTGTAGAATGGAAGTAGTAGGTGAAGTAAATGGATAATAAATTTAATAATATGATTAATGATTTTTTAGCAAAACACAAGCTATTAAATATGCAAAAGAAGCATATGAAATATGTCCTGATTGTTTTGATGCAATATTATTTCAAGTACATTTAGAGGATAATCCATTAAAAAGATGGAAACTATTAGATAAAAGATTAGAATTTGAAAAAGATAGGCTAGGAGAAAAAGGATATTTTGAAAAAGATAATATAGGACATTTTTATGGAATATTTGAAACAAGACCATATATTAGAGGCTTATATGCTAAAGCAGATTATTTGATACTAGATGGTAAAATAAAACAAGCACGTGATATATGTAAAGAAATTCTTAGATTAAATAAAAATGACAATACGGGTTCTAGATATTTACTTATGGCTATATATGCTTATTTTGAAGAAGAAAATGATATGCTTAAACTATATAAAAAATATCCAGAAGAAGAATTAGAAATGTTATTTCCATTATTTATACTTTACTATAAGCTAGGAAATGATAATAAAGCTAATGAATATTTAGATAGAATAAATAAAGCTTTAGATAGTACTGCGTATGGATTAAAATAGGGTTTATAAATTATTGGTTTAAACTAGTCTTAAAATAGATTAAGTCCTTATATCTTTGATATAAGGCTTTTTTATGTAATAATAATAATACTTTTTGTTTAGAAATATTAGATGGAATAAAAGAGAAGATAAGGGTATAATGAAAGAAAAGGAATGAGGTTTAGTATGGCAATGTGGAATCCTTGGCGAGGTTGTAAAAGATGTAGTGATGATTGTTTATATTGTTATATTCATAAAGGAGATTTAAAAAGGAATATAGAAACAAGTAAAATCGTCAAGACAAAAGATTTTAATAAACCAATCGAAAAATTAAAAAATGGTAGTTACAAAATGAAATCAGGATTAGTATATATGTGTTTTTCTACTGATTTTTTAATTGAAGAAGCAGATGAATGGCGTAACGAATGTTGGAAAATGATGAAAGAAAGACAGGATTGCACATTTTTATTTTTAACCAAGAGAATTGATCGATTTATGGATTGTATTCCAAAAGATTGGTATAATGGATATGATAATGTAGTTGTTTGTTGTACGATTGAAAATCAAAAAAATGCTGACTACAAATTATCAATTTTTCAAGATTTACCAATTAAGCATAAGTGTATAACAGCTCAACCTTTACTTGAGAAAGTGGATATTGAAAAATATCTTGATAATATCGAATTAGTTGTTGTTGGTGGAGAATCAGATATCAATGCTCGACCATTAAATTATGATTGGGTTTTAGATATTAGAAAACAATGTATTAGAAAAAACGTTAATTTTGAATTTAGACAATGTGGTACTTATACAATAAAAGATGGAAAAAAATATAAAATTCAAACAAAGGATTTAACAAAGCAGGCAAAACTTGCTAATATAAATTTTAAATGTATTAACAAATTATAGTTTTGTAAATACTTAGCATAAGATTTGTAAATAAATATTTATTTAATGTATAGGAGATGGTAAAAATGATAGAAATTAAAAATGTTAGTAAAACTTATAATGGAGAAAAGAAAGCTATTAATCAAATTAGTTTTGATATTAAAGATGGTGAGATATTTGCCTTTATTGGACATAATGGGGCAGGAAAAACGACAATGATTAAATCATTAGTAGGAATTCTAGATTTTGAAGAAGGGGATATCTTAATTAATCATAAATCTATCAAAAAAGACCCGATAGGATGTAAATTAGAAATGGCTTATGTACCTGATAATCCAGATCTTTATGAAAATATGACAGCAATTGATTTTATCAATTTTGTATGTGATATGTATGATACACCTGTTGAAGTTAGAAAAGAAAATATTGAAAAATATGCCAAAATGTTTGAAATGGAAGATAAACTAAAGGATGATATTTCTTCTTTTTCACACGGAATGAAACAAAAAGTAGCACTAATGGCTGCACTTTCACATAATCCTAAAGTTTTAATTATGGATGAACCTTTTGTTGGCCTTGATCCTAAAGCAGTATTTGATATTAAAAATGTGATGAAGGAAATGACGAAGGAAGGAAAAACAATTTTCTTTTCAACTCATATTTTAGATGTGGCTGAAAAATTATGTGATAGAGTTGCGATTATTAGAAATGGAAATATCGTGAAAATAGGAAATATGAAAGATATTAAGGGTGATTCTTCGCTTGAAAAAGTATTCCTTGAATTAGGTGAAAAATAATGAAAACTCTATCTTTATTAAAAGCAGCTCTTAGTCAAGATATGAATATGTTTAAATATACCGCTAAGAGAAATTCTAGTAAAATTAAAAAGACATTATTTCCTATTTTCTTATTTACTATTGTAGGAATTTCGATTGGAACTTATGCTTATATGATTGGCGAACAACTAGCACCAGTTCATTTGACTTATATCATGCTAAGTATGTTTATTATGATAGTAACAATTATGACTTTTATAGAAGGAATTTATAAATCACAAGGAATTTTATTTGAAGCTAAAGATAACGATTTATTATTTTCTCTTCCTCTTAAAAAATCGCAAATATTATTTGTAAGAATATTTAAATTATTATTGTTTCAATATATTTATAATTTAATGTTTTTATTACCCGCTTTTGTTGTGTTTATTTATTTTGAAAAACCTGGATTTAGTTTTTATTTAATATCATTATTAATGACTATTCTAATTCCTATTATTCCAACTGTTATATCAAGTATTTTAGGTTATATTATCAAATCATCTGCTTCGAAGTTTAAGTCCAAAAAGATTATGCAGACACTAATTTCAAGTATTGTATTTTTAGGAATCTTTTATTTCAGTATGAATTTAGAAAGTTATATCCAAGATATTGCTTCAAAAGCTAATAGTATTAACGATATGTTAACAAGTATTTATTATCCACTTGGATTATATATTAATTTAATAACAAATTTTCATTTTTTAGAATTAGTAAAATTATTATTAGTAAATATTATACCATTCATCTTATTTATTCTAATAGGATCTAAATTTTATTTTTCAATTATTTCAAATTATAAAGAAACAGGTACGCATAAAAAATTAAATCATAAAAATAATACCATTATTCAAAGAAAACCAATCATTTCCTTAGCAAGAAAAGAATTAAAAAGATATTTCTCATCTCCTGTTTATATGTTTAATACATCCTTTGGATTATTATTAAGTATTATTGTTACTATATATTTATGTATAAGAGGACAAGGAATATTTGATAAGCTTTTAGCAAACTATGGAGTTACATCTAATATAACCTTACCATTATTATTTTATTATTTCATTCTATTTGTTGGATTTATGACTTCTATTTCATCATCTAGTATTTCTTTAGAGGGAAGAACTATGAATATAACTAAGAGTTTACCAATTAATGAAAAAACAATATTAAATTCCAAAATACTTACTTGTTTTATGATTGAATTACCATTTATTCTATTTAGTGATATTTTATTTTTTATTAAATTTAGACCAAGTATATTTTATATTCTATTAATAATGATAATAAGTTTTTTTACTATTTTTCTAAGTGCTATTATTGGTTTAATTATTAATTTGAAATATCCCAAAATGAATGCTATTAATGATACAGAAATAGTAAAACAAAGTATGAGTTCGATGATTTCAGTTTTTATTGGTATGGGAATTTTCTTTGCTAGTATTTTAGCTATTAATTTTTTAAATAGTTATATAATATTAGATTTATTATTAATTTTGCATATAGCTATTATTATATTGATTTCTTTAATTTTATATATAATTTTAATGAAGTGGGGAACACAAGAATATAGAAAGATTACAATATAATTAATTTATATATCAATAATCTCTTGACTCTCCCCTTAGGGGATACTATATAAATATTACAGGAGGCGGATAATATGTTAAAAATAGGTGATTTTTCAAAGATGTCTAAGGTAACTATTAAGGCTTTAAGATATTATGAAAAGGAGGGATTAATTAAACCAGCATATATTGATGAATTAAATGGTTATAGATACTATGAAAGTCATCAATTAGTCGATATATCAAGAATAATATCATTAAAGCAAATAGGATTATCTATAGAAGAAATAAAAAAAATAATTAATAATGAAGAATCGTTAGAAAATATCTTAAAAATAAGAAAAAAAGAATTACAAAATACTATTATTGAATATAATTATCAGTTATCCAAAGTAAATTATTTATTGAAGGAGAAGAATATGAAAGAAGAAATATTTGAAAAGATAGTACCAGCTTATTATGTTTATTACAAGGAAGGAATATTAAAAGATTATAGTGAATCATCTGAATTTATTCAAAGTTCTGGAATGGAATGTTTAAAACTAAATCCAAATATCAAATGTGTTGAACCGGATTATTGTTTTGTTAATTATTTAGATGGAGAATATAAAGATAAAAATATTAAAATAAGATATGCTCAAGCAGTTATTAAAGAAAATGAACCTTTTAAAGAAAGTGAATCAATTAAATTTATGGATATTCCAGAAACTAAATGTGTATGTATTTATCATAAAGGAGCTTATGATGAATTAGGTGTATCTTATGGAAAAATAATGAAATATATAGAAGATAATGATTTAGAAATTACAGATTATCCAAGAGAATGTTATATAGATGGTATTTGGAATAAGGAAGAAGTAAGTGATTGGTTAACAGAAATCCAAGTTCCAATAAAGAAAAAGGAAAAATAAAAAAAAGGAGAAAATTTATATTGATTTTCTTCTTTTATTTGTTTTATATTACCACAAAATCGCTTTTTTTTCAATCCTTGTATTTAATGATAATATAGTGTATTAAGAATATGAGGTGAAGAAAATGCAAGAAAAAAATATGACGGCAATGGTTAGTTGTTTTGCAAAAGCATATCATTATAAAAATAATAAATGCAAAATTTTTAGTGATCCTATTGCCGAAAAAATATTAAGTGAGGAAGAATATAATTCTATAGCAAATAATATGACAGAGGGAATTAAATTTTTTAATCCAAATTTTGAAGGAACAAAAGAACAGGCATTAAGATGGATTGTCGATAATCAATTATCACCATCTGTTTTAGGAAGAAGTGCTTTTTGTGAAAAATTATTTCAAAACGATATTAAACTAGGATGTAAACAGTTTCTTATGTATGCATCTGGGTATGATACTTGGATATATAAGTATAGTATTAAAAATTTAAAAGTATTTGAAATAGATAAAGATGAAATGATTGATGATAAAACAAAAAGATTAAGTAATTGTAATATCGATTTATCTAATGTTTCTTTTATTAAAAGTGATTTTACTCATAAAGATTGGATTAAATCAATATTAAGTAGTAATTATAATGCAAATGAAAAATCATTTAATAGTTTATTGGGGATAAGTTACTATTTAAAAAAAGATGAATTTTTTAATATGATTAAATCTATTTCTAATATTATTTCGGAAGGAAGTAGTGTAATATTTGATTATCCAACATATGTTGAAAGTAAAGAAACAATGATAAATGAAAAGTTAGCAAATGGTGCGAAAGAAAAAATGCAATCAAAATATTCTTATGAAGAAATTGAAAAGATTCTATCTGATAATAATTTATTAATATATGAACACTTAGATGATTGTCAAATGACAAATAATTATTTTGAAATTTATAATTTTTTTAATCCCCATAATAAAATAATAGCACCAAAAGGAGTAGCTTATTGTTTAGCAATAAAAAAAGTTGATAAATAATCAACTTTTTATCTAAACCATATTAATGTAAATAGTGCCGCAAGAATACAATAAATTGAAAAGTACCATAACTTACCATTTTTTACAATGCTTGATAACCATTTATATGAGTAATAAGTAACAATTGCTGCAGCAATCATTCCTAGAGAATATGGAACAATGATAGTATTAAGATTACCTGCTTCTATAATATCTTTAACCCCTAATAACATTGAAGCACAACTTACAGGGAAGTATAACATAAATGTATATTTTAAAGATGATTCTTTATTTAATTTACAAAGAAGACATCCAACTAAAACAGTTCCACTACGTGAGATACCAGGAAGTAGTGCGATAATTTGCATAAGACCTATTATGATAGCATCTTTATAAGTTATGTCATTATCTTTTTTAGTACCATTACTATTACGAACAATAAATAACATTAAAGCTGTAAATAATAATGATATAGCGACTTCTTTAATAGATATCCATGATTCAATAGTATCTTTAAATAAAAAACCAATAATACCAACAGGAATAGATCCAATTATTATTAACATACAATATTTAAATTCATTTACATATTTCTTTTTCTGATCTTCTTTAGATAATAAGTATTTAATAAAAGAAGTAAGTAAGTTTTTGATGTCTTTCCAAAAAATTAAGAATATTGCTAAAAAAGAACCAAAATTTACAAATATTTCAAAATTAGTATCATTAAACATGTTAGTATTAAACAATTCTTTAAATAAAAAGACATGTCCACTTGATGAAATAGGTAGTGGTTCAGTTAATCCTTGAATAATTCCTAAAATAATATATTTTATAATTTTCATCTTATCACCTATTTAATTATATACTATTTTTTAGTTTATATAAATAAAATAATGTATGAAGAGAATTATATTTTTAATATTAGGAATTATTTTATCGAGTATAGGATTAATGTTTATTGTCCTTTATCTTAATTTACTTACAATAGGGTATAATTTTAAAGATTATGTTAAGTTTATTATTAGTAAGATGGAATGTATTTTATTTTTAATTGGTATTATTATAATTATTGTTTCACTAGAGGGGAGAAAAATAATTGAAAACATTAACAGACATCGTCGTAAATTTTGATGATATTATGTATTATTTTTATGAATGGGAAGATAATGATAAAGTTGAATATGTTAAGGAAATTCCTTTAATAAAAGTTAGTAAGAAAGTATTTAAAACAATATTGCTTAATCACATTTCCTTAAATACTGATTTTATGGATAAGATTAAGAGTAAAACTTTAATAAGTGAGTCATATATAAATGCTTTAGTTATTACTGATTCAGTTCATGCTTTTGTTTTAGAATTTGATAATAATGGTTCTGATATTGCTATAAGTACTTTAGGAGTAAGTGATGAGTTAGATGTTTGTGAAAAAGCTTTTAAAATGAAAAATGAAAATATAATTTTTCAAACTTTAGGGGAAAGAGAATTTAATAGTGTAGGCAGAAAGGATAAATACATAAGTAATTTTATAAGATTAGAATTAGAGGAATTAAATCATTCCAAAGATAAAAGTAAAATATCTTATTTTTATAAGGAATTATTTCATAAAGAGTGTAATGATTTTGATACAGCTATTAAAGAAATGCAAAATAGTATTACAACAATAAGAAAAGAACACTATTATTTATATGAATTAATGCTTTTATCTCATAAAAAAAGTGGTCTATCTAATTAGACCGACTTTTTTGTAAACTTCTTTAATTTTTGTTTCTGCTATTTTTAAAACTTTATCTCTTCCAGCGTCTAAGATTTCATCCAATAAAGAAGAATTGATTATTTCATTATATTTAGCTTGAATATCTAGTAGTTTGTTAACTACAACATCAGCAACAGCACTTTTAAATGTTCCGTAATTAGAATCTTTAAATTTATTTTCTGCTTCATTAATATTAATATTAGATAGACTAGCATAAATAGTTAGAAGATTAGATATACCTGGTTTATTTTCAGGATCATATTTAACAATATTTTCTGAATCAGTTACAGCGCTAGCAATTTTTTTTCGAATAGTTTTTTCATCATCAAGAAGATAAATGTTTCCTTTAGGATTATCTGTTGATTTACTCATTTTTTTAGTAGGGTCTTGTAAATCCATTATCTTAGCACCAGTTTTAGCAATCATTGGTTCAGGGATAATAAATGTTTCTCCATACTTTTTATTAAAACGAGTAGCAATATCTCTTGCAAGTTCAACATGTTGTTTTTGATCAATACCTGTTGGAACGTAATTAGCATCATATAATAGTATATCAGCAGCCATTAAAATAGGATATGTAAATAATCCAACAGGAATATTTTGGTATTTAGAAGATTTATCTTTGTATTGAGTCATACGAGATGCTTCTCCCATATAAGTGTTACATTCTAATATCCAAGATAAATTTGTATGATAAAAGTTTTCTGATTGAATATAAATAGTATTCTTCTTTGGGTCTATTCCACAAGCTATATATAATGCTACATTCTTTTTAATACGTTCATGTAAAATTTTAGGGTCTTGAAAAACAGTAATAGCATGCATATCAGGAACAAAGATAAAAGAATCATATTCATCTTGATATTTTATTGATTGAGTAATACCACCTATTAAACTACCTAGAGTTAATTCCCCACTAGGTTGAAGACCAGTTAACATTCTTTTCATAATTTTCACTTCCTATTAAGTATTTTATCATAATTTATGTATATTTTGATAAATATTGTTTAACATATTAAATAGAGGAGAAAAGATATGAAAAAGATAATTGGAATAATTCTTAGTTTATTATTAATAGCTGGTTGTGGTTGTATGAAAAAAATGACAGCTAAAGAAGCAGTTGAAGGGTATTTAGAAAGATATCGTACACAAGATGAAACTGTCATAAAAGCTTTAGATGAATATATTGCTTTAGAAGAAGAAATTACTGATAAACATAAAGAAAAATATCGTAATGCTTTAATTAAACAATATAAAAATATTAAATATGAAATTAATAATGAATCTTATGATGGTGATGAAGCCACTATCTCGGTAACTGTTACAGTATTTGATTTGTATAGAGCACAAATGGAAGCCAATGAATATTTAAATGATCATCCTGAAGAGTTCTATGATGAAAATAATGTTTATGACAAAGATTTGTTTATGAGTTATAAATTAGATGAAATGAATAAATATACAGATACTGTAGAGTATAATATTGATTTTCATGTTAAAAAGAATAAAAATGATAAATGGGAAGTTGAGCCTTTATCAACAGAAGATCTAGAAAAAATACATGGTATATACCATAGTGAATCTTAAGAGCAGATGCTCTTTTTCTTTTGTCTAAAACTAATCTATGATATAATTGCCAAAGTAGGAGTAGTTATGAAAGTATTAGATAAAATAATTAATTTTATAAAACCATTTAAAATTGCCATAATTGCAATTCTTTTTGGAGTGGTCTTAATTATTTTAGTTGGAAATTTATCTAATTCAAATGATAGTCATTTTGATGAAATAAGAAATATCCCTCGTTCTAATGAAAAAAATTTAGAAAATCAAAAGCTTTATAGTGATTTAACAGATATTTATGATTTTACAAAACAGAGTATTGGAATAGATGTTTCAGAATGGCAAGGTGATATCAATTTTTATAAAGTAAAAGAATCTGGTATTGAATTTGTTATGATTAGAACCGGTTTAAGAACTAGTGATACTCAGATAGAAGAAGATGTTTATTTTAAAAGAAATATAAAAAAAGCTACTGATGCAGGTTTAGAAATAGGATTATATTTTTTTAGTACAGCTGATAATGAAATAGAAGCTTTAGAAGAAGCTAAATGGGTTGTCGATTTAATTAAAGATTATAAAATAACTTATCCAATTGCATATGATATTGAAAATATTGGAGAGTTCAGTACGACAGGCATTACAAAAGAACAACTTAATAAGAATGCTAAAGTATTTTTAGATTATGTAAGTAATAATGGTTATGTTGGAACTTTATATTCTAGTGCTAATGATTTAAATAGATGGTGGGATTTAGATTATTTAAAAGATTATATGGTTTGGATGGCGCATTATACAACACTATCAGATTATAGTGGTAATTATGTTATATGGCAATATTCTTCAGAGGGAAAAATAAAAGGAATATCAGGAAATGTTGATTTAAATGTAGCTTATTTTTCCTATATAGGGGAATAAGTTTATATTTCAAAAAGTCTAAAAAAATGATAAAATAGAGAAAGGATAGAGTTGATAATATGAAAAAGAATAATAAAGGTTTCGTATTTGTTGAAACAATTGTTGTAATCACATTCTTAGCAGCATCTTTAATTATCATTTATGCAGCTTTTACAAACTTATTAACTAGTGAAAAAAGAAGAATGTATTATGATGATCCAATTTATTTATATCGTTCATATTATATTTTAGACTTTTTACAAAAACAAGATGTTAATTCTTATGTAGCATGGATGTTATCTGAAGAAAATGACGTTTCTAGTGATAATTTACTAGTTGAATTTAGTTGTAACGAAACTTTGGTTATAAATAGTGCTATAGTGCAAAATTTTTGTGAATCAATTATTAATAATCAACACTTTTCTGTAGAACATATTTATTTTACATATTATGATACAACAGCAATTAATGAATGTACTAATGATGATGATAGTTTAGATTGTGAAAGTCATGAATCTTTAGATAAGGTAAGTGCTGGTACTTTGAAATATATTCGTTCTTTGGGTGGTGCGGGAAAAGAAGGATATCGAATGATTGTTGAATATAAAGAAACAATCGATAATGAGGATAGATTCTACTATTCTTCAGTCTTTTTACCAACAGGAGATTATGATAAAGCTAATTCAAGTTTAGTAGTATTTGATAAAGATAATTGGACAAACTATGATAAAAAAGTTCTTGTAAAAGTAGACGAAACTGAATCGGGAATTAAAGGTATTTATGTTGGACCAGGAACAAATTGTACTAATGTAATTTATGAACCTTATGATGGAGTAAGAGAAAGAGAGTACTATTTTGATAATGGTAGTTATGTAGCTTGTTTTAAAGATAATAATGGTCATGTAACTCAAAATAATTATACTATTACAAAAGTAGATAAAAAACCACCATTATGCACTGTAGAAGGTGAAAATACCATATGGACTAATAATGATGTTAAACTAGATTTTAATTGTAGTGAACCAGATGGTACAGCAGAAGAAACTAGTGGTTGTAGACTTGTTACTCAACACTCAAATACATACTCAACAGGTAGTCAAGAAACATTGGAAATAAATTATACTGTTTTAGATGTAGCAGGAAATGAAACAAAATGTGTGAGTAAATCAAGAAATACTAATATTTATAATATATATCATGATAAAGATAAACCAGTTGTTTCTTTTACACCAACTGAATCTTTAAGTTTTCAAAAAGTTCAAAGTAGTAAAGTATCAGTTACGACATCGAGTACAAATTTTGGTTCACCAGTAAGTATTAGAAGATATTTATGGAATCAAAGTACAACAACTCCAGCAGCAAATGAATTTAGCCAAAACTTTATTAATAATGCAACAATATCAAAGAATAATGGTGATGGGACATGGTATCTTTGGATTTATACAAAAGATAGTGCAGGAAATGAAACAATAATAAAAAGTGGAGCCTTCAATCTAGATAATTCGCCACCAGTACCTTCTTTTTCTCAAAATGGTGGAACTTCAAATTATAGTCATAGTACTAAAGTTACAGTATTTGATTACAATAATTTAACGACTTTAAAATATGTATGGTCATTATCTAATACAGCTGATGCTTCAAATGGAACCGCATTTAAAAGTGGAGATACATTATCTAATAAAGATTTGGAAGGGACCTATTATTTATGTATATATGCTGTAGATAGTTTAGGAATGTCATCAAATACATGTTCAAAAGGTTTTGCTTTTTCAAGAAAACCAATTTGGCAAAATTATCAGACCCAATACTTTTATCATAATCATACAGGAAATGGTGGAGCTTGTGTTCCTTGTGTAAGTTCATGTACATCAAGAATTGTTAGACATGATAATAGATGTGGTGGATTCATATGTGAAGGAGCTCAACACAGATGTGTTAATGAATGTTCTTGTGGTGGAAAAATGAGTTCTTGGGGTAATGATAACTGTAATGAAGATCAAGGAAGCCCTTGTACAATTTGTTTATCTTATCAGTTAACTTGTACTTTAAGTACTTTAGGATCAGCAACACTACAAGTTTCAACTAATACAGGTCGTACTTTATATAGAGTAGTATATGATAATTCTAGTGGATATTTAAGTGGTGGTAATCCGGGATGGTTTAGTAATAGTGGATCACTTGCTAATTATAATAGTGACCCAGAAACTATTTATCCAGACGTTGCCAATGCTGTAGTAGTTAAATCATCTGGTTCATTCTATGTAGTTGCATATGCAACGGATACGAAAACATGGGCTTCTAAAAGTGTTACATTCTATTTTAATGCATAATAAACAGGACTTAAATAGTCCTTTTTTTCATACTATTATATAGGTGAAGCAGAATGAAAAAGTTGTTTTTGTTTGCAGTAATAGGGTTATTATTTCCTATCAAGGTTTTAGGACTTAGTGCTGAATGTGCAGTAGTTATGGATCAAGATAGTGGAAGAGTATTATATGAAAAAAATATGGATAAAAGTAAATTGATTGCTAGTACAACAAAAATTATGACTGCAGTTATAGCTATAGAATATGGTGAACTAGATGATATAGTAATGATTGATGAAAGTGTTTTAAAAGCTTATGGAAGTGCTATATATGTAGAAATTGGAGAAGAATTAACTTTAAAAGAATTACTTTATGGATTAATGTTAAGAAGTGGTAATGATGCTGCTATAGCAATAGCTGAACATGTAAGTGGTAGTATGGAAGGTTTTGTCTTTTTAATGAATCAAAAAGCTGAAGAACTAGGAATGAATAATACTATTTTTTATAACGATCATGGTTTAGAAGAAAATGATGGTAAAGGAAATACATCAACAGCATATGATATGGCTCTTTTAATGCGTTATGCTAATACTATAGATGAGTTTAGAAGTATTACTAGTACAAAAGAGATTACCGTAAAATCAAGTTATAAAACTTATATATGGCCGAATAAAAATAAACTTTTAAAAATGTATGAATATACAACAGGTGGTAAAACTGGTTATACAGAAAAGGCGAAAAGAACACTTGTTACTAGTGCTACTAAAGATGGGAAAAACCTAATTGTTGTTACTTTAAATGATGGTGATGATTTTAATGATCATATGAACTTATATGAAGAATACTTTAATAATTATCAAATTGCAACAGTCATAGATAAGGATAATTTAGTTATTAATGATGATTATTATGAAGGTAATTTGTTTGTTAATAATTCTTTTAAAATGTTAGTTAGTAAAGATGAATTAAAAGATGTAAATACTAATGTTGTTTTAGATAAATTAGATTATTATGAAGATGGTGATTATATTGGTTATATTGAAGTTAGAATAGGAAAAGAAGTTATTAACAAAGAAAATGTCTATGTTAGAAAAGATAAACAATTAATTAAAGAGGAGAAGAAAAGTTTTTGGTCTAGAGTATTAGATTATCTTTTCTTTTGGAAATAGCATATGATTAATTATATTTGGTATTTTTTAATTTTAATTGGCATTAGTTATAGTTTTTTTACTGGTAATGCTAGCACGATTAACAACATTGTTTTAGAAGCGAGTAAAGAAGGAATTGATTTAGTTTTGGAAATGTTACCTTTACTAGTTTTATGGATGGGAATAATGAATATAGCAGAGAAAAGTGGTTTACTTATGAAGTTTGCTAAGTTATTAAAACCTTTTTTGAAGAAATTGTTTCCTAGTGTAAAAAATGATGAGGCATTAGGATATATTGCTTCTAATGTAGCTTGTAATGCGTTAGGACTAGGTTCTGCTGCTACACCATTTGGTTTAAAAGCAATGAAAACTTTGCAAGAAGAGAATCCTCAAAAAGATACGGCAAGTGAAGGGATGATAACATTTTTGGTTTTAAATACTAGTGGAGTAACGATAATTCCAACTACCGTTATAGCTTTACGTTTGGCTTCAGGTAGTGCTAATCCTTCGGAAATTATTATTACATCAATAATAGCTACAGTAATAGCTAGTATTGCGGGTTTACTTTTAGATTATTTTATTAGAAAGAAAAAGAGCTTATGAGTGTATATATAATTCCTATTGTAATTATTTTTATTATTGGTTATGGACTAATAAAAAAAGTAAATATTTATGATGTTTTTTTAGATGGAGCAAAAGAAGGATTAATTACAACTTTCTCCATAACAGGAGCAGTACTAGCAATGATGTTTGCAATTAAAATTTTTTTAGGAAGTGGATTTATTTATGGGATATTAGGTTTTCTTGACCCTTTTCTTAAGATGATTAACTTGCCGCTTGATATTGTCCCAATGATGTTATTAAGACCAATTTCTGGAACTGCTAGTTTAGCTATTATGAATGATATCTTTTATAATTTTGGGCCGGATTCATATTTAGGAAGACTTGCTAGTACTATTCAAGGTTGTACAGATACAACTATTTATGTTTTAGCTTTATATTTTGGTAGTGTAAGAATTACAAAAACAAGATATGCTTTAGTATGTGGATTATTTGCAGATTTAGTAGGAATTATTGCTGCTATAATTATTGTAAAAGTAATGTTTGGTTATTAAAAAAATTATGATATACTAAAATCATTAGAAAAGGGAATAACCTTTTTATATGGGATTGGTGATATTATGGAAAGATTACAAAAAGTTATAGCAAATAGTGGATTTACTTCTAGAAGAAAGGCTGAAGAATTAATTATAACAGGACATGTTTATGTAAATGGAAATTTAGTAACAGAACTGGGAACTAAAGTTAATAATAGCGATCAGATAGTTGTTGATGGAGTGACATTAAATACTCAAGAAGTTGCAAAAGAATATTATTTACTCAATAAACCTAGAGGATATATATGTAGTTTAGATGATGAAAAAAATCGTCATATTGTTACGGAATTAATTGATACAAAACAAAGAATATATCCAGTAGGAAGATTGGATTATGATACAACAGGATTACTTATTTTAACTAATGATGGAGATTTAGCTAATATTTTAATGCATCCTTCTCAAGATGTTGTTAAAACTTATTTAGCTAAAGTAGAAGGAATATTATCAATGGATGAATATTTTAAATTAAAAGAAGGTATTGTAATAGATGGAGTTAAATGTCTTCCTAAAAAAGTTAAAATTAAGAAAAAAGATATAGAAAAAAATACTTGTATGGTTGAAATAAGTATTGTTGAAGGTAGAAACCATATTGTAAAAAAACTATTTAAAGCAATTAATCATGAAGTTATTAAATTAAAAAGAGAACGTTATGCATTCTTAGATTTAGGTAATTTGAAAAGTGGGGAATATCGTTTTCTTAGTCGCGAAGAAGTTAGTAAACTTTATGAATTAAAAAAATAAAAAATGCTACTTTTTAAAGTAACATTTTTTATTTTTGTTAACAAGAACTACAATGAGATTCTTCATCATTATGGCAATGACATTTACCATCTATACTATTATCAGCACAATGACAATTATCACCACAATTACAAGAAGTTTCATTATCTTCAACTTCAATAATGCTTATTGCACCAACTGGGCAGGCATCTTTAGCCATATTAACTGCTTCACTTTCTAAATTTTCTTGACTGATAGCAACTGATGTACCATTTTCAGAAAAATCAAAGTGTTCTTCATCAATTTGGATACAAGCGCCACAAGAAATACATGTATCTTGATTAACTATTAGTTTTTCCATTATATCGTCCTTTCATAATTTTATGTTATAAATATTATATACTAATAAGTTTACAAAATGCAAATAAAAATAGTAACATATGAGGTCATTATATGGTATCATTATTGTGAAGAGGAGTTGAAGAAAATGAAATCGAGAATGGATAAGTATTACAATAAAGATGGTACTCATTTGAGTAGAGCTAGCAAAAATGTTAATCTTTATAAAGAAGTTAATACAAGCGAATTAGAAGATTTTAATTTAAACTCTAATGTTTCAATATTAGGTGATAATACATCAAATATTGAAATTGATAAAATACAAAAAATATTAGATAAAAGGTATCATGAAGAACCAAAGCAAAAGTTAAATATTGCTAGTACAAATGATATAGAAACTTTAGATTTAAATGAGACAAGAGAATATGATATAAATGCAATTTTAGATAAAGCTAAAGAAACAAAAGAAGTTGATTATGAAGTTGAAAGACTAAAAAAAATTCGTAATACGCAATATGATATATTAAATAATTTAGATTTAGGTTCAAAAAAAGATGTAGATGAAGATGTTACGGATGAACAAGCTAAATTAATTGATTTGATTAATACAATTACTTCTAAAGAGATGGCAAGTCAAATTGAAAAGGAATTAGAAGAATCTGATGCTAAAGAATTAGATCCACTTGATTTGTTTACGGATTTAAAAGGTGATAATGAAGATACAATGATGATGGGAATAATTAATGAAGATTTGCTTAGAGATAGTGCTACTAAAGCAAAAGATGTACCTGTCATAACTAAAGAATTTGATTTAAATGCTAATGATAAGAAACAAAAGAAAGTAGAACCTAAAGAGCCAGTCAAGGAATCAATATCCAAAAATATTGATAAAACTTCTGAAATGGAAAATAGTTTTTATAATACTAGTACTAGTAATTTACAATTTTCTCAAAGTGATTTTGATGATTTTAATGACTTAAAAGATGATATGAAGGTTGCAAAAATTATTATTAAAGTCTTAATTGTATTAATAATTATTGCTTTCTTAGTAGGATGCTTCTTCTTAGTAAATAGTATATTTGATTTAGGAATTATTTAATTTTTTATAATAAAAAGTAGCATATGTCTATAATATTATTTTAATTCTTTTTTTCATAAGATTAATTATGAAGATGAGATTTAGGGCAAAGAGAAGTAATTATAAGTTTAATATGTGGATGATTATTATTTTTATAATCATTTTCTTAACGTGGATTCTTTTTAATGAATATGCAACTTCTGTAGCTCCTAAATTGATATCCGTAACTAAGTTTAATTTAGATAAGTTTACTAATATGGTTATTATGGAAAGATTTGAGAATGAAATAATTTCTGATAATGAAATAAATGATTTATTAATAGTGAATAAGAATAGTAATAATGAAATACAAAGTATTGATTATAATTTAGAAAAAAGTTATCAATTAATGAAATCGTGGATAAATTCAATATATGATAATTTTTATGAGTTTAGTAATACTAGTATTGAATATTATAGTGAAGACTTTAGTTCTGATAGTAATAGTTTCGTAGTTAGTTATCCAATAGGTCTTGCTAGTAATAATTTACTTCTTACAAATTTAGGACCAAAAATACCTGTAAGAATTAACTTTTTAAGTAATGCTAAAACTAGTATATTTACAAGAGTTAGTAGTTATGGAATTAATTCTTTATTAGTAGAAATGTATTTGGAAATAACTTTAAAACACGAAATAGTTGCCCTTAATACAGAAGAGTTTAATGCTGAGTATGAAATATTAATAGCATCAAAGATTATACAAGGTAATATTCCTAATTATTATAATGGAATAATTGAAAAACATAGTTCTGTTGTAACTTCTTAATAATTTATGTTATAATTATCATAGTAGGTGAATAAAAATGGGTGGAACAGGAGAAGTTTTTGTAAATATAGCTATTGATACAGCAATAAATAATTATTTTAAATACAAGAATCAGCCGGATTTACTTGTTTTTAATACATTTGATGTTGTTGTGGCAAGAATTATAGTATGGTTATATGGAGAATTAGATATTACAAATTGTGTAAAGACCAAAAATGAACATGGTATGGGTGGTTTTGATATGAATATTTGTAAGTTTGGTTATCCAGCTAAAGAATTAGAAATATTTAAAGAAAATTTTTTAAATTACTATAATATAAATGAAAAAAATAAAGTAGTGGCAATAAAAGAAAAGAATCCTTATATGGATTTAGTTCAAAAAAACTTAATTGATATGTTCTTTTATAAGAAAGTAATGATGAATCTTGGTATTCAGGAAACTAAAGAGTTCTATGATTTTTTGTTTACAATAAAGAGTAATGATTATTATAAACAATCATATGCAATTCTTATGAGTAATGATCCTTATGATGTTGTTTATTATTTCAATTTAAAAATGTTTAGATTAGATAATAAATATACCTTTAGTTTATATAAATTAGATGTTTTAAATGTTGATATTTATGATTTTTTTGGAATAACACCAGCTCAAGTTGAATCATTTACACAGAAACAAATTAATAGTGTTAATAGTCAAATGTTTGGATATTTCCAAATTGATGAGACAGATCCAAATAAAGTTGATAAATTAATAAATGCAATTAATAATACTAAGAGAAAACCAAAAGTTGACATTATATTCTAGATAATATATGGGGGATTTTTATGAAAAAAATTAATATTAATGGAAAAGATTACGAAGTAATAAAAGATATTAGAGAAGCTATAGATATGGAAGTTTTACCAACTCTTGTAACTGATTATTTTGATGATTTTGACTATATAGTTGGAGATTGGGCTTATGGAAAACTTCGTCTAAAAGGTTTTTATGAAAGTAGTAATCAAAAATGTACAAAATTAAATAATATAGCATTTGTTGATAAGTATATTGAAGAAAAATGTGCTTATGGTTGTAAATGGTTTGAAATCAAGAAAAATGATTGAAAACCATTTTTTATTTTGCTATAATAAAAAGTAGAATAGTGGAGGAATATGAAATGCCTGATAAAATTACATTAATAAACGAAAATGGGGAAAGTCAACAAAGTGATTTAGTATCTATTTTTGAAAACGGACAAAAGAAATATGCTATTACTACAAAAGGTGAATTAGATCCTAATGGTCTATCTATTTTACATGTAAGTGAAGTTGAAGGAGAAAAATTATTACCAGTAACAGATGATGAATCTTGGAATGCGATTAAAAATGTGATGCGTAGTATTATATCTGGATCTGGAAATACACAAGTTACATATGAACCTGCTAAAAATCAGGTAAGTATTACTGGGATTTATTCAAGAGATATTTCTGTCGAAAAAGCAGCCTTAGATGTTATGGTAAGTGATTATCTGAGTAAACGACCTGCGGCAGTTGCTAATACACAGAATATCGAAATAAATGTAGCATCATCTAATCCTTTTAGTGGAAGTGTTTATCCAACTGAAGGAACTACTCCTGTTGTCCAAAGTATGAGTGAAGTACCAGTTGGGACGCAAATTGCTCCTGGAATCAGTGAAGTAGCACCAGTCGTTTCAGATTTCCAACCAGTAACAAGTTTAGAAAATCCGGTAGATTTAATGGTTAATAATCAAACACCTATTGTTCAAAGCCCTATTGCTCAAATTTCAGAACAACAACCTATGGCAACAGTTCAAGGCTCTATTGATGACCAATTACAAGCATTAATTGCTCAAGGTGGAACTGAAGAACAAGTTAGACAAGTAGTATTACAAAAAATTGAAGCAGTAATAACTAATTATGTTGATTTTTTAGGAATGAAAACTTTTGAAGAATTAAAACAACGTGAGGCTGAATTAGATAGAAAAGCAGCAGAACTTAGTATTTTAGAACAAGGTTTTGCAGCAAAATTATCTAGCCAATATGGTGGAATGCAACAACCTATGATGAACCAACAACCTATGATGAATCAAATGCCACAACAACCTATGTATCCAACTCAACAAAATATGATTACTGAAAATCCAATGATTGGGCAACAAGTTGTTGGACAACAACCTATGATGGGACAAATGCCACAACAACCTATGATGCAATATCCTCAAGATAATAATGTATTTAGACCAGTAGCTTAAGTATAATGGCTCTAATTTTTTTACTGGGGAGCTAAATTGTTATAATGTATTAGAAAATAA
>JBJEDY010000010.1:0-18567 GCA_051872535.1 Bacilli bacterium
AGTTGTAGTGAACCAACTACATCACCAGTAATAAGTGGAGATTTAATACCAGTAATAATAACAGATGATGGAACAGTAACAAAAGCTGATACAAGTACTAAGTGGTATAGTTATTGCGAAAAGAAATGGGCGAATGCTGTAATATTAGAAGATAAAACAAAGACATATAATAATGGCGATATAATACCAGAAGATAATATACAATCATACTTTGTATGGATCCCAAAATATAAATATAGATTATGGAATGTTGAATCAACTACAGATACAAAAACAGCATTAAGACCTGCACATTCAATAGATATCGTATTTGATATAACAAACACTATCGATGAAGAAGGAGTATCATGTGCAACGCCAATGACAAGTGGTGGAAGTGGCAATTGTAGTAATGGTGAATATATGACACATCCAGCCTTTATATCATTAGATGTAAATGGAATATGGGTAGGAAAGTTTGAAACAGGGTATAAAGGAGCAACAAGTACAGCTAGTGCTCAAGTAAATGCTAATGACTCTACAAAGATAATAGTAAAGCCAAATGTCTATAGTTGGAGAAATAGTACAATATACAATATGTTTATGAGTTCATATAACTATGAAAGAGAATTAGGTTCTCATATGATGAAGAATAGTGAATGGGGAGCAGTAGCTATATTAAGCCATTCTAAATATGGAATAGATAAAGAAGTGAATATAAATAATAATAGTTCTTTTAAAACAGGATATAGTTCTTTATTAACTATTTCCCAAGGAACTTTTCCAGGAACATATGGAGATGGAGAAAACTATAATAAAACATATAATACAAAAATTGGATATCTAGCGAGTACAACAGGAAATATTACTGGTGTATATGATATGAGTGGAGGAGCTCTTGAATATATGGCAGCATATATAAGTGGAAATGTCGGATCAAGTGGATTTGATGAAACAACAATAGCAATAGAAGAATATAAAAAATATTTAGATGTGTATAGTTCATCAAGTGCAGTTCAAACATACCAGTATCGAATCTTAGGAGATGCCACAGGAGAAATGGGACCATTCTTAACATATAATGATGGAGATGGAACGAGTAGATATCACAACAGTTGGTACGCTGACTATTCGATTTTCGTAGAATCGTCTAACCCTTGGTTCCATCGAGGCGGCGTTTACTACAATGGTGTTCTCGCAGGCCAGTTCACTTTCGATAGGCATTCGGGCACGACTTACGGCGGCCTTTCGTTCCGCCTAGTATTGGCATATTAGATATATTTATAAATTGTATTTAATGGTTTAACTACTTTAAATGATAAAATTGTACTATTTGTTTGACTTACTCAATATAATTTGTTATAATTCTAATGTTTTGAAGGGCTACTCATCAAAACCGCACTGAAGATTGGTTTAAAAGATACTTTTATAAGTACACCACAAGGGCGCGTCTTAAAAAAAATAAGGAGGTATGAAGATGAAAGCTATATTTGTAACAGGTGGAAAACAATATTATGTTTCTGAAGGCGATGTTATCTATGTTGAAAAATTAGATACTGAAGCAGGAAAAGATGTTACATTTACTGATGTATTATTTGCTGATGGAAAAGTTGGTACTCCAACTGTAGCAGGTGCTAAAGTAATTTGTACTGTTGAAAAACATGGTAAACAAAAGAAAATTGTTGTATTTAAATATAGACCTAAGAAAAAATATCGTAAGACTCAAGGTCATAGACAACCATATACTAAATTAGTTGTTAAAAAGATAGAAGTTAAATAATGATTAAAGTTGCGGTTAAGTATAAGAATAATAGCATTAATAATGTAATAATTACTGGTCATGCTAATTACGATGATTATGGAAAAGATATTGTATGTGCTTCAGTTAGTTCAATTGTTATTACAACTATTAATGGAATTATTGAAATTGATGAAAATGCGATCTTTTATCAAGATTTAGATAATAAAGTAGTTATAGATGTTTTAAAAGAAAATGATGTTGTTATAAAATTATTAAACAATATGGTTGAGTTATTAAAACAGCTAGAAACACAATATAAAGAATGTATTAAAGTTAATAAGGAGGAAATTTAACATGATAAAAATGTTTTTAAATATCCAAAAATTTGCACATGTTAAGGCTCAAGGTTCAACTCATAATGGACGTGATAGTGAAGGTAGAAGACTTGGTGCTAAAGCTGCAGATGGAGAACTAGTTAGTGCTGGCTCTATATTATATCGTCAAAGAGGAACAAAGATTTATCCAGGAAAAAATGTTGGTATTGGTGTAGATCATACATTATTTGCTAAAATTTCTGGTTATGTTAAGTTTGAACGTAAAGGTAGAGACAAAAAACAAGTTAGTGTATATGAAACTAAATAATATCATCGGAAGATGGTATTTTTTAATCTGTTAATTTACTATAAAATGTGCTAAAATTCTTGTGAGGTGTTTGATGTGCGTTATAATACTGTAAAAAATGCTAATGCGATTTTAGATAATAGTAAATATTTAATAAAAAATCCTAAAAGTTATAGAGGTAAATGGAATACTTTATTTAAAAATAATAATCCTATTTGTTTAGAACTTGGTATGGGTAGAGGAAGTTTTATAATTAATATGGCAAAAACTCATCCTAATATTAATTATATTGGCTTAGAATTAGATATTAATCAAACAGCGACAGCTTTATCTAATATTCATGGTGAATTACCTAATTTATTTATGATATGTGCTGATGCTTCTGATATAATAGATTTCTTCGGAAGAGAAATAGATACAATCTATTTAACGTTTTCTGAACCTTGGCCTAAAAAACAGGATGAAAAGAAGCGTTTTACACATATTAATTATTTAAAATTATATGATCGCATTTATAAAAAAGATAAACACATAATATTAAAGACAGATAATAAAATATTGTTTGCTTCAGCTTTAGAGAGTTTAAGTGATTATTGGTATACTTTTAAAAAAGTAAGTTTAGATTTACATAATGATGAGCGAAAAATAGAAAATATTATGACGGATTTTGAAACACAATATTTCAAGGAAAGAAGACCTATATATTATTTAGATGCTTATTTTAAAAATTAGTTAGAGAAAGGACGATGTTTATGTTTGTAGACAATATAGTTATAAAACTTATTGCAGGTAAAGGCGGAGATGGTTGTACCTCTTTTCGTCGTGAGAAGTGTTTGCCTATGGGCGGTCCTAATGGTGGATCTGGTGGACATGGTTCAGATATCGTCTTTGTTGTTGATAAAGGTTTAAAAACATTAGTTGATTTACGCTATATGCGTAAAATTACCGGTGATAAAGGGGTTAATGGTAAAGGAAGTAATAGAAATGGTGCAAATGCTGCTGATGTGATAATTAAAGTACCACAAGGAACAACTTTGATTGACGAAGATACGGGTCTTGTAATTGCTGATTTGGTTCGAGAAGATGATAGATGTGTAGTTTGTCATGGCGGTCGTGGAGGTCGTGGTAATACAGCTTTTGTTACCCAAAGTAATCCAGCACCAAAAATGAGTGAATATGGTGAACCAGGAGAAGAAAGAATAGTTAGATGTGAGTTAAAAGTATTAGCAGATGTGGGTTTAATAGGAATGCCTTCTGTTGGTAAAAGTACTTTCTTAAGTATGATTAGTGCATCAAAACCCAAAATTGCCGCATATCATTTTACAACATTAAATCCTAATTTAGGGGTTGTAAAACTTAAAGATAATCGTAGTTTTATTGTTGCTGATTTACCAGGATTAATTGAAGGAGCTAGTACAGGGGCTGGTTTAGGACAACAATTCTTAAGACATGCGATGAGAACTAAGGTTTTAGCACATGTTTTAGATATGGGTGCATTTGAAGGAAGAAATCCGATTGAAGATTTTGAAATAATTCGTAATGAAATTAAAAATTATAGTGAAAAATTAGCACGTAAACCAGAAATTGTTTTAGCTAATAAAATGGATTTAGAAGGTGCTTTAGATAATTTAAAAAAATTTAAAGAAAAATATAAAAATATACCAGTAGTAGAAATTAGTGCTTTAAATAATACGGGAATTGAAGAAGCATTAAAAAATATTGCTGATATACTGGATAATTGTGAAGAAGAATCTATTTATGATGAGTCTGAATACGAAAGTCATATTATATATAAGTTTAAGAATGAAAAACCCTATACAATTACTAAAGATGGTGATGTTTGGGTTATAAAAGGGGATGAAATCGAAAAACTATTTAAAATGACTAAGTTTACTGAAGATGAAAGTGTTTTAAGATTTGCAAGAAAATTACGTGGAATGGGTGTTGAAGATGAATTAGAACTTATGGGCGCAAAACGTGGTGATGATGTTCAAATCTTAGATTATATGTTCCAATTTAAAGAATAGCCACTTTTTGTAGTGGCCTTTTCAATTGAAAAAGTGTTATTTTTATAGTAATATTAAAAATAGAGAGTAGGAAAGAATATGACGAAGAGGAAATCAATATTTTTAATATTTATTGCTACCTTATTGATAATTTGTATTTCTTTAGGTGTGTCTTATTCATATTTCAAAAAAACAAATAAACAATCTTTAATTAATACAGCTGCAACAAAGTGTTTAGAACTTAGTTTAACAGGCAAAAATGAGATAGATTTACAAAGAACAATTCCAATAAGTGATGAAGAAGGAATGGGGTTAGAACCATATATTTTTACAGTAACAAATACTTGTTCCTCTTCGATTGAATATGATGTTATATTAGAATCTCTTGTTGATACTTCATTTCAAAATACTAGTATTCAAGTAGCTTTAAATAATGATTATAATTTATATTCTGAATATAATGATGCTACTAAAACTTTTACTGATTCTATATCTGCAAAAAGATTAAAAAGAGATGTTTTAGATTCTGAAAACAATAGTAAAACCTATGAATTAAGATTATGGATTGATAAGGATGCTCCATTAACAGAACAAAACAAAACTTTTTTAGCTAAAATAATAATATATGGTGCTGCTGTTAAGTTAGATTCTGAAGGTAATATTGTTCAAGGTGGATTATCTGGTGGAGGATCTGGAAATATAGATGAACCGACACCACCAGTATGTAATAAACCAGAAATAGATCATAATTTGTTATGTCATAGAGCAACAACTTTACATACAGAAATATGCAATCAATCTAGTACAAGTCATTATTGTTCAGCATCTGGTTCAATTGGAAAAGGTAATACAATTACATATGGAAATACAACAATAACTAGTGGTGAATACCATACTGGTGATGCTTTTACTTGTGATGTTAATAGTGATGGAATATATGATGAAGAAAAAGAAAGATTCTATTATGTATCTGACTATTTTAATCCAAATACTCAAGAATTTGATCCCCAAACAGCTACACTTATATATTATAGTAATACAATGAATGATACTCCTAGTTTAAATACAATTTCTTATTATGGTAGTAACAATTATCAAGGACCAATTTCTGCTGCAACATATTTACCAAAAGTTTCTCAATGGAAAAATACAAGACTAATTCAAGCGGCTAGACAGATATTAGCTGTTCCTACAACAGATAATCCTTTATTAAGTTATAAATATACTATGAATAATGGAACAAAAAACGATTTGGTTGTGTTTGACTATAGTCTGTATGCAGCAAGATTATTAACTGCCCAAGAAATAATTAAAGGTTGCGGTATAATGGTTGGAAAAGAAGGAGAAGAAATGAATGGTCAACTTGAAAATCAAACACCTAGTTGTAGATTTTTGCTTGAAAATACTAAATATGCTAGTAATTCTTCTGCAAATGGATATTGGTTAGAAAATCCTCGTTATGCTTATGATTTTAGTATTTACTATGTAAATGGTGTTGAACGTTTAGGTTATGATCGAAATATTATTAGCCATTGGGCAAGTAATAATTCACTAGGTGTAAGACCAGCTATTGATGTTGCTAAATCTGAATTAAGTTGTTAAGAATAGTAAAAGAACTATTCTTTTTTTACTATGAAGAGAAAAAGATGTTTAATTTGTAATTTTTTTATGAAAAAAGATATAGTTGTGATATAATTGTTTATAGTATGGGGTAATAGATAGGCAAGTGATAGTATGGCTAGTAAAAAAGGTAAAACTGTTTGTGTCTTTTCAGCTAAAGGTGGTGTAGGAAAAACTACAAATGCTATTAATTTAGCTGGTATATATAAATTGCTTAATAAAAAAGTATTAATTGTTGATTTGGATTTATTTGGTGGAGGAGTAGCTCTTGCTCTTAATAAAACGCCTGATAAAACAATATACGATATGGCTTTTGATGTTATGAATGGAAAGTATAATGATTTTAAAGATTATATAACTGTTTTTGACGATAGTATTCATTTTATTGCATCTCCAAAAGATCCGCGTTGTGCATCAAAAATAGATACAAAGTACTTAGATTTAATTTTAGATAGAGCAGTTTATTTATATGATGTTGTTATTATTGATACTAATTTTGTTTTAGATGAAATGAATCTTTATATGTTAGATCGAATTGATAAAATATTATTTATTGTAACTAATGATCCTTTTGATGTTAAAAATATGAAATCATTATTAACTATATTCCATGAATTAAAGATAGATAAATATAAATTACTTTTAAATAATAGTCGTGATCCTTTTAAAGATTATTTTTCAATATATGACATTCGAAATATTTTAAATAATAATATTGACTATACTTTAAGTTCAGGTTTGTATTTAAAAGATATGGAGAATTTTGTAATGGCTGGTAAGATAATTACTTTAGAACCACGAATGAGTAATGTATTTAGTAAAGATTATAATACATATATGACAATGGCCTTAGATTTAATAGATGGTGGTGAGAAGAATGAATAAGACTAGTTTAATTTCTGCATTCAATATTGAAAAGAAAAAGAGTAATTCTCTTGAAAACTTATCTGACTATGAAATTTTTAAAGATAAAGAGTTACTAGATAATTATCGAAAAAAAATTATAGAAAATTTAATTGATAAGGTAGTGCCTGAGTCAAAAAGTTTGAATGATTTTATTAATGAAGAAATAACTAATATTACTATTGATAGTGATTTATCTAATTTAGAAAGAAGTTATTTATATAATTTAATTGATAATGAAATTAATGGATTTGGACCGATAACAGAACTTTTAGAAGATGATCAAATTACACAAATAATGGTTAATGCTCCAGATGAGGTTTTTATTGAAATTAATGGAGTTATTAGTAAAGATAATAGTATTTCTTTTATTAATGAAGAACATATAATGAGAGTATTACAAAAACTTCTTAAAAGTGTCAACAAAAGCATTGATGTTAATAATCCGATGATTGATGTAAGACTTGATAATGGAACAAGAGTTAATGCTATTATTCCTCCAATTAGTACAGGTGTAGTTTTAACAATTAGGAAAAATATTCATGATATAAATGATATTGATGACTTTATTCGTACAGGCTCTTGTACACCATATATGGCAAGATTTTTAGAAGCGAGTGTGTTAGCTAAATTAAATATTATAATTTGCGGAGGTGCAAGTAGCGGAAGAACTACTTTATTAGGAGTACTAGGTAATTTAATTCCTGATAAAGAAAGAATTGTAACAATTGAACAAGATCGAGAGCTTAATTTACAACAAGAAAATATTGTTTCTTTAGAAGCTAAAGATGGTGGTAATATTAATATTCGTGATTTAGTTGTTAATTCTTTAAGAATGAGACCAGATAGAATTTTAGTTGGGGAAGTTAAAGGAATAGAAGCTTTTGATATTTTACAAGCAATGAATACTGGCCATAATGGAATGATTGCAACAGTTTATGCAAATGGAGTATATGATGTACTAAAAAAAATAGAATCAATGATTATTATGAATAATTCTGAATTACCTGCTAAAGTAGCAAAAGAATATATAAGTAATGCTGTTGATTTAGTTGTTAATATTGAAAAAATGAGTGATGGTAAGAAAAAAATTACTAGTATTTGTGAATTAAATGGAATTGAAAACGAAAATATTGCTATTAAAGAAATATTCTCATTTAAACAAAATGGAGTAACATCTAAAGGAGAAGTAGATGGTGAATATATCTTAAATACTGGTAGTTTTTGTACTGTCGAGAGAATTAAAGAAAAAGGTATTACTGATATTGATGATATTTTTGAAAATATTAAAAAGAGTAGAAATTTATCAAAAATGAAGAGTTAGGTGGTGGATGTATGCAAGACTTTAGAACTTTATTTTTATTTCTTATAGTTATATTTGTTTTATATGTTATTTTCTTTATTATTGTTGTTAATAGAAGAACTAGTAAATATATTCACAAGTTTCATAGTTTTGCATTATCTAACAATACTCAGAAACAATCTATTTTAGATTCGCTAAATAGTGTCTTATGGAAAATAATTAATTTCTTTAGTTTAATATTTAGTAAAAGTAAACTATTGACTTTACATAGTAAAAGCTTTGATAAATATATTGCTTACGAAGATGAAGAAAAAATTAAAGGATTGGATTTATTGTCGGCAAAATTGGTTTTATCTTTTGGATTTTTTATAGGAACACTTATATTATCTTTATTAGATATTATTGATATTCCTTATATAGGAATTGTCTTTATGGGATTATTTGCATATTTTGTGCCAAATTTTATACTTAATATCCGTTTTAGTAAAAAGAAAGAAAATGTCTTAAAAGATATTTTAGATGCTGTTTATATTATTAATACATCTTTAAAGAATAAAGAAAGTATATATCGAGCTGTTGATTTGGTGGTTTCAGAATTAGATGGGGCGATTTGTGATGAGTTTAAGAAAATTAGTCGTGATTTAGAGTTTGGCCTATCAATATGTGAAGCCTTTAAACGTTTTGATAATAGAATGAAACTTGATGTTACTGGTTTTATTTCTGAAATACTAGATATATATAGCAATGAAGAATTGACTTTGCAATTTAATTACATTGAAAGTGTCATAGCTACAAAATTTAGTTTAAAAAAAGAGGCAGAAGTTTGTTGCTTTGGAGTTAAAATACTAGTTCGTATAATATTGTTTATTCCTATGATAATTGGCTTTATTCTTTTGTTTAATCCCGATTATGCTAAACAAATATTTGATAATATATTTGGAATATATAACTCAATTGCTTTTATTGCTTTAATTTCTTTATATAGTGTAATTGCGTATAAAGTATTGGAGGTAAAAGTATGAAAAATAGCATTTATAGGAAAAGAACAATAGCAAGGATTGAAAGAAAATATGATTTATTAGGGAAAAATCCCAAAACATTAACTTTTCTTAATTTAAGATTAATTACTTGTTTGTTAGTTTTAATTTTATTTATTTTAATTTTTGAACTTGGTATTATAATTGGTCCAATTTTAAGTATTTTATTGTATTATCTAATTGAGTTTTTTTACTTTGATTTTCGCATTATTTCTAGAAAGAAAAATTTAGAAAATGATGCAATTATCTTTTTTGGAATGCTTTTATTGGGATTAAAGAATAATAATTTAGTTACATCTTTAACTATGGCAAGCAAGAAGAAAGATAATTTATTGGCTATGGAATTTGTAAAAGTGGTTAATGATACTAAACTTGGTAAAAGTCTTAAAGATGCACTAACTGACGTTAAGAAAAGAATACCTAGCGATAGTATTAATAATATTATTTTATCAATTGAAGAATCAATTGATAATTCAAGTAACTTAATTAATACTTTGGAACATCATCTTGAACATTTACAAGAAAAAATTCTTTATGATAAAAGAAAAAATATTGGCTTAGTCCCTCTTAAAATAAAGATTATAACTGTTATATTTATTGTTTTAAGCTACGGATTAGTGCTTTATACATTAAAGGGTTTGGAATTAATATAAAAGTACAAGATTTATAATTTGTACTTTTTATTTGCATAAAAACATATGTATGCTATAATTGAGATGGTGATAGTAAATGTTTAATTATATAAAAGGAATTATAACAGAATGTGGAAATAATTATGTTGTTTTAGAAAATAATGGTATAGGATATACAATATTTGTAGGTAATCCTTATTCGTTTACATTAAATAATGAATATACTGTTTATGTTTATAATCACATTAGGGAAGATGAAAATTCTTTATATGGTTTTAAGTCGAAAGATGAAAAAGATTTATTTCTAAAACTTATTAATGTTAAAGGATTAGGTCCAAAGATGGCAATGCCAATGTTTGCTACTGGTAGTGTTAATGGTATTATGGATGCAATTGAAAGAGAAAATATTTTATATTTAACAAAGTTTCCAAAGATTGGCGATAAATTAGCTAGACAAATTATTTTAGATTTAAAGGGGAAACTTGCTAAAATGGATAATGGGAATCTCATTAGTTCTGATTTTGAAGAACTTATTAGTGTTTTGGAAAGTTTAGGATATAAAAACTCTGATATAAAGAGAATATTACCAAATATTGATCCTTCATTAAGTGTTGAAGAACAGGTTAAAGAAGCATTAAAATTGATGCTTAAATAGGTGTTTTATGAATATAGGAATTGATATTGATGATACTATGTTTGATACTAATGAAATGTTAATTGAAAAAGCTTTATATTATGATAAGATTTTTTTAAAGAATAAAGGATTTAAAGATAAAGACAAATTTATGTTTGAAGAAATGTTTTATTGGAATAAAGATAATTGCCGTGATTTTCTTAGATGGGTATCAGATAATGGGTATTTATTTCAAATTAAAATAAAAAAAGATGTTGAAAGAGTTATTTCTTCTTGGAAAAAATTAGGTATAAATATTATAATTATTACTTTTCGTAAGAATAGTGATTGTGAAGGTATGTACGAAAAAACCGCTAAAATGCTTTTAGATAATGGTATTATGTTTGATAAGTTGATTGTTGATTCGGGACCAAAAGGTGATGTTTGCTTGCAAGAAAATATTGATATATTTATAGATGACTCATATAGACATTGCTTAGATGCTAGAAGTAAAGGGATTAATCATGTTATAATGTTTGAATCAAGATATAACAAGAATTATAATTTTTTTAAATTAAATAATTGGCAAGATTTAGATATATATGTAAGGAGAGTTTATGATGAGCGAAAGATTAGTTAGTTCAGAAGTGAATTTAAAAGAAGATGATTTTGATAAAAGTATTCGTCCAGAATCTTTAGATGAATATGTTGGACAAACAGAAATTAAAGAAAACCTAAGAGTTTTTATAACAGCGGCTAAAATGCGTGATGAAGTATTAGATCATGTTTTATTATATGGTCCTCCAGGGCTTGGGAAAACGACCTTAGCACATATTATTGCTAATGAATTAGGAACTAATATTAAAACTGCTAGTGGTCCATCTATTGAAAAATCTGGTGATTTAGCGGCCATTCTTTCTTCTTTAGAACCTGGTGATGTTTTATTTATTGATGAAATCCATCGTATGCCAAGATACATAGAAGAAATTTTGTATCCAGCAATGGAAGATTTTGAATTAGATATTGTAATTAGTAATGGTGATACAGGTAATAGTCGTAATATTAAAATAGATTTACCGCCTTTTACTTTAGTTGGAGCTACTACTAGAGCTGGGGATATTTCAAGTCCTTTAAGAGATCGTTTTGGTATTATTTCTAAATTAAATTATTATACTGATGAAGAATTGTTTAATATTGTTAAAAGAACAGGTAGAGTACTTGATATGAATATAAATGATGAGGCGGCGATTGAATTAGCTAAAAGAAGTAGAAGAACACCAAGAATTGCCAATCGTTTATTTAAAAGAGTTAGAGATTTTACTTTAGTTAGTGGAAAGAATGAAATAGATAGTGAAATAACTAGAAAAGCTCTTAATCGTTTACATGTTGATGATTTAGGACTGGATAGTTTAGATAAAGAATATTTAGAAGCTTTAATTTGTAAATTTAATGGAGGTCCTGTTGGAGCTAGTACTATTGCAACTTCAATTGGTGAAGAAGTAACAACTATTGAAGATGTAGTAGAACCATATTTGTTGCAAGAAGGATTTGTAAAAAGAACTCAACGCGGTCGTATTGCAACAGATAAGGCATATGAACATTTGAAAATAGAGAAAAGTGATTAGTTTATTTTAAAAATAGAAATATTTAATTTTAATATTTCTTTTTTATATTATTCTTTCATTTTCTTTTAATTAATGATAAAATAGTATTGAACTTAAAGAAGGTGTTGTTCATGAATGATAATACGAGTCTCTTTGATGTTAACTTAATTAAAAAAGCAAATGTTACTAAGACTTTAAATGAAGTGTTTAGTGCTTTGCAAGAAAAAGGATATAATCCGGTAAATCAAATAGTTGGTTATTTAATTAGTGGAGATCCTGGATATATATCAAGTTATAAGGATGCTAGAAGTAAGATTGTAGCATTAGATCGAAGTGAAATAGTTGCAATAATACTGAAGGAGTACTTAGAAAACAAATGAGATGTTTAGGTTTAGATTTAGGAACCAAAACTTTAGGTATTGCTATTAGTGATAAAACTAATGTTGTAGCATCTTTTTATAAAGTTTTAAGATATGATGATGTATTGGAATTAATCAATGAGTTAAGAGATATTATTGAAACAAATAATATTACCGATATTGCTTTAGGATTACCAAAGAATATGAATAATTCATTAGGGCCAGCTTCAGAAAGATCTTTAGCTTTTAAAGAGTTATTAGAAAAAGAGATACCTAATATTAAAGTTTCTTTAATTGATGAAAGATTGTCTACGGTAGAAGCTACAAATTATCTTTTACAAGCTGATATGAGTAGAAAAAAAAGAAAAAAAGTAGTAGATGGTGTTGCAGCAAGTATTATCTTGGACACTTATTTAAAAATGAAAGGTGAATAAAATTATGAATGAAAAGAATACAAAAGGTGTTTTTACAATTGTAAATGACAAAGGAAAAGAAGTTGAATGTGAAGTATTATTTACATTTGATTCAGATGAAACAAAAAAAAGTTATATAGTTTATACGGATAATAGTACTGATGAATCAGGAAGCGTAAGGGTATTTGCTTCTGTATTTGATCCAACTGGTACTAATAATGCTTTGATGCCAATTGAAACAGAAAAAGAATGGTTAGTAATTGAAAATATTTTGGCCTCTGTTCAAGAACAAGCAAATGATTCTGAAAAGGTTTCTTAATATGACAAAAAAAATTATTATTCCCATTATTATTGTTTTCATCTCATTATTAGTAGGTGGAGCTTTTTATTACTATAGTTCTAATTTAGAACCTGTTAATACGAAAAATAAAAAGGTAACAGAAGAGGATAAAAAGAATGTTCTATTTGAAGTAAATATAGGAGAATCTGCGAGTACCATTATAAATAATTTGTATGATGCTAATTTAATTAATAATAAGAATACTGTTTATATTTATTATAAGATGAATGGTGATATAAATATTCAAGCTGGAACATATCTTCTTAATAGGAATATGAGTGTTCAAGAAATTATGACTAAGTTTAAAAATGGTGATGTTGAAGAGTCTGTTGTGAAATTAACTTTCTTAGAAGGATATACTATTCCAAAGTATGTTTCTATAATTGCTAAAGAATATGATTTCACAGAAAAGGAAATTTATGATAAAATAAATAACGTTGCTTATTTAAAGCAATTAATAAATAAATATTGGTTTTTAACTGATGACATTTTAAAAGATGGAATCTATTATCCATTAGAAGGGTATTTATATCCTGATACTTATATTTTTGATCGTAAGTTTACAATTACTCAAATTATTGAAAAAATACTTGATAATACAGCTTTGAAACTTGAACCATATAAAGAAGAGCTTACGGCGGAAGGAAAATATAGTATTCACGATTACTTAACAATGGCTTCTATTATTGAACATGAAGGTAAAACAAAGGAAGATAGGGAAATGATTAGTCAAGTAATTCGTTATCGTTTAAAAGATAATTGGGCGCTTGGAATGGATGTAACTGCTTATTATGGAGTAAAAAAAGAATTAACTGATGTTATTTATCAGACTGATTTAGATGATAAAAATCCATATAATACAAGATTAAATGATGGTAGTATGAATGGTAAGTTACCAATTGGTCCGATTAATAATCCTCATATTGAGAGTATCGATGCTGCAATACATCCTGCCGATACTGAATACTATTGGTTTGTAGCTAACGTTTGTACAGGAGAAGTATTCTTCCAAAAAGATGCGATTGAGTTTTCGAGAAAATGCAATGAGTTAAAAACTGTATGTGAATTAAATTAAGAAAGAGAGTGTTTCTTTATGAAAGAAAAAATATTGGAAATGGAACAATATGCAAAAGATTTTAATGTTCCAATAATTGAAAAAGATTCCATAGCTTTTATAATGAAATTTATTAAAGTAAATAAAATAAAAAATATTTTAGAAATTGGTAGTGCTATTGGATATTCATCTATATTAATGGCCTCAGCTGATAATGATGTTAAAGTTACAACAATTGAAAGAGACCAAGCAAGATACATGGAGTGCTTAAAGAATGTTAAAGCATGTGATTTAGACAAAAGAATTAATGTCGTATGTCAAGATGCCTTAGAACTTAATTTAACTGGTGTTGAATACGATTTAATATTTATTGATGCAGCTAAAGGACAATATACAAAATTTTTTGAAAAATATAAATATTTCTTAGCCCCTAATGGTGTTATTATTAGTGATAATTTAAAATTTCATGGTTATGTTGGAAACAAAAATAAAATTACTAGTAAAAATTTAAAACAATTGGTAGGAAAGTTAGAAAACTATATTGATTTCTTAAAAGATAATGAAGAGTTTGATACGAAATTTTATGATGTAGGAGATGGCTTATCAGTAAGCGTCAAGAAAAATGAAAAATAAGATTTTAATTACAGTAAAAGAAGTTAGGGAAATTGAAGATTTTAAGAAAGTGGGAGTTTCTACTTTCCTTTTTGCTTTACAAGATTTTTGTGTGGGGTATGAAAGAGAATTTAGTTTAGATGAAATTAATTCTATTAAAGAAGAAAATAAGTATATTTTAATAAATCGTGTTTTAGATTGTAAAGATGTTGATAAACTTAGGGAATTATTAAGTGGAGAATTAAATGTTAAAGGAATTGTTTATGAAGATATAGCTGTTTACCAAATTATCAAAAGTTTAAAAAAGAATGTTCAGTTAATATGTTTTCAAAATCATTTTAATTCTAATATAAAAACAGTTAATTTTTGGTTAGATCGAGTAGATAGTGTTGTTATTTGTAATGAATTGTCTAAAGAAGAAATAATAACTTTACTAGATGGTGTTAAAAAAGATGTTGTATTACAAGTTTATGGACATAATCAAGCGATGTATTCAAGAAGATTATTATTATCTAATTTCACTAATGAGTTTCACTTAGAACCAAGAAGTACTAATACTTTAGTTGAGAAAGTTACAGGATTTACATTTAAAGCTTTAGAAAATAAATATGGAACTGTCTTATATTCAGGGAATATTTTTAATGGATTAGAGCTTTTATCTTTTCCGAAAGTTAAATATTATTTTATAAATACGACATTTATTTCTCATAAAGATATTATGGAAGTACTAGAAAATTTATCTTCTTCAAAAGGAGATAGGGGATTCTTAGACAAAGAAACAATTTATAAATTAAAGGAGGCGAAATAATGAAAATAGAACTATTATCGCCAGCTGGAGATTTAGAAAGACTAAAAATAGCTTTATTATATGGAGCTGATGCTGTATATATTGGTGGAAAAGATTTTAGTTTACGTGCTAATGCTTTAAACTTTAGTTTAGAAGATATGAAAAAAGCTGTAGAGTTTGCCCATAATCTAAAGAAAAAAGTATATGTTACGGTAAATATTGTATTTCACGATAAAGATTTAGAAGGAATAGAAGATTATTTACAAAATTTAAGTGATATTGGTATTGATGCAGTTATTGTAAGTGATCCAGTTGTTATGGAATTAGTTCATAAGAATAATTATAGTTTTGATTTGCATGTTAGTACTCAAGCTAGTAGTCTAAATTATGAAACAGTTAGATTTTATAAAGAAGAATTAGGAGCTACTAGAGTGGTACTTGCTAGAGAAGCATTAAAAGAAGATATAAAACGTATTAAAGATGAGACGAAAATAGAGCTAGAATGTTTTATTCATGGTGCAATGTGTACAAGTATTAGTGGTCGTTGTGTTTTGTCAAACTATGTAACTAATAGAGATTCTAATCGTGGTGGTTGTGCTCAAATATGTCGTTTTATATTTGATAGTGAAGATGATACAAATATTGATTTTAGTATGACTCCAAAAGATTTAAATATGATTCCATTTATAAAAGAGATGATTGATATTGGAGTTAATTCTTTTAAAGTAGAAGGAAGAATGCGTTCCATTTACTATATAGCTTCTGTAATAGATAGTTACAGACATATAATTGATAGCATTATAAATAATACTTTAACTAGTGGGATGACTAAGTATTATTTAGATATTTTAAACAGATGTGCAAATCGTGATTCTACACCACAATTTTTTGAAAAGTTACCTACGAATAAAGAACAATATTTTTTAGGAAGAGATGAAGTTAGTAATCAAGATTTCTTAGGAATAGTTCTAAATTATGATAAAATTAATAAAATAGTAACAATAGAACAAAGAAATTATTTTAAGAAAGATGATGTTGTTGAATTTTTTGGCCCTAATAAGGAGCCTATTACATATACTATAGATAAAATATATGATGAAAATGATAATTTAATAGATGTAGCTAGACATCCAAGAATGATTGTAAAATTGCCATTTGATGGTGATTTAGAAACCTATGATATGATGCGAATAAAAGTGTTTGACATTTCATCTTATTTATAGTATTCTTAAGAAGACGTTTTTAGAGGTGATAATAATGGAACAACCAAAACAAATCGTACTTACTAGTTCTGGATATAAAGAATTAGAAGAAGAATTAAACGATTTAAAATTAAATAAGAGAGCTGAAGTAGTTCAAGCTATTAAAGAGGCAAGAAGTCATGGAGATTTATCTGAAAATTCTGAATATGATGCAGCTAGAGATGAACAAGCCCAATTAGAAGCAAGAATTCAAGAATTAGAATATAAATTAGAACATGCTGTTATTAGTGATGGTTCTAAAGATGTTGTTTCAGTTGGATCTACAGTTACTGTTGTTTACGAAGATGATGAAGATGAAGAAGAAGTTTACAAGATTGTTGGTAGTCTTGAAGCTGATCCATTTGAAAATAAAATTAGTAATGAGTCACCAATTGGCCAAGCAATTATTGGTAAAAAAGTTGACGATGTTATTGCAGTAAGTAGTCCAAATGGCTCTTATAATGTAAAAATTAAAAAAATAGCTTAAATTTATTAAATAAAGCATTATTGAAATAATGCTTTTTAATTTACTTATAAATACTTGACAAATATGGAAAATATGCTAAAATAATCGTCATATTTGCAAGTATTATTTGCAAAAGGGGGATTTATTTATGAAAAAAGATAAATTAAAAGTTACTTCAGTTCAAGAAGGGATAGTTTTAGGTAATATAGGTAGAGTTAGTACTAAAGCATTAACAGTTGCTGGTTTATCTGCTGTTATAATTATTTCTTTAGGTTCTACTATTGGTCTTGCAATTCATAATAATGCTAGAGATGAAGTTAAATATGAAAATGATGTAGATTATCAAGAATATACTGAACCTGAATATATTGAATCTGCAGTTTCAGAAAACGAAGTTATAGAAGAAGATACTAATGAAACTTATAGTGTTGTTGGTTCTTTTGTAGATAACCATAATCAAGAACTATATATTAGTGGATTAGATGAAGCTAGAGAAATTGATAATGGTCAATCAGTACAAAATACTGGTAATAATTCAGCAAATAATAATGGAAATCAAAATTCAAATAGAACTAATAATGGTACAAATAATTCTTCTAATCCTATTAATGGTATTGAAGTAAATGGTGGAGAAAATGTTTCTGTTACTCAAAACAATAATACTATTATTAATAATAACAATGGATATCAAGATGAATTTGCAGCTAATCAAGGACTATCTAACAATTCACAAACTGGTCAAGATTCAGCAATTGGTTCTATGGATCAAAATAATGGATTAACTATTCCAGCTCCTATTGAGGAAGTAAATGTAATTAATGAAGAAGAATTAGTTTATGAGGGATATGTAATGCATAAACTAAATTACGAACAAGATGGTTTATGGATTTCATTCTATGAAAGTAATGGAACTATAAATGCTAATATAGAAGATGCTAGTATTTTAAGTTCTAAGGATGTTTATAATTCAAATATTTATGGTATTTCTTATACCCAAACAATGCCAGGATGGGAATATGTATGTCCTAACGATAGAGAACATCAAGATTTAGGTTTAGCAGTTGACTATGAAGTTATATGTGATGGTTTAGTTGAAATGTATAATAATGCTATTGCTAATGGTGAATTTAATGTAGAAGAAGGAACTGAACTTAGAAAGTAATCAAGTTTTATTGATTACTTTTTTATTTATGTTTGACCATTAAGGTCAAACAAAAAAAACTACCGGCTATGCCG
>JBJEDY010000011.1:0-3747 GCA_051872535.1 Bacilli bacterium
AAGCTTTAAGGTCAAAATCTATAAATGAATTAAAGAAATTAGCTAAAAAATATAACATAGATATTCCGAAAGAAATAAAAAATATTAAATACTGGGCTAAAAGAATAGGAAATAAAATAGAAGATTTTCAATATAAAAATTATGAAAGTGGAATTAAAAAGAAGTCTAGCGGAGTTAAATTTGATACAATTAAAAAGGCTGAAGCTAAATTCAGAAGCAGTTTTGGATTTGCTACTGAACTTGAAAAGGAAGTTTTCCTAAAAAATAAAACTGCAAGATTTTTAGATAAATTTGAAGTTGGTTCGCCTTTAAATTTTTATAATTTTAAAAATGAACAAGAATTTAATAAAGTTATGAAGAGTATAGCAGCCGAATTAAGAGAACAGTTTAAACGCGATTATATTAAGATGTTAAAGCATAATAATCCAAAAGAAATAACAAAAAGGTTAGAAAAATCTTTTAATAAGAAAAAAGAGGGTTTTTATAACCCAACTAATTTATCAAGTAGTCTTATAGTTGACGACTTTAATTTCAATAAAAAATTTCGCGAACTAGATTATATCCGTAAAATGGAAATGCTGTCTATAATGGACGAAACTGAATATTCACTTATGGTAGAAAGCTTAATTAAACAGGGCTTTTCTGAACCGTTAGCAATGGAAGTGGCCTTAAATAATTTAGGATTTAGAAAAAATGATAAATATCAATTATTAGAATAAGGAGTAAAAATATATGGAAAATTTAAACGAAATGCTATACAAATATAGAACAAATATTAAAAACTATATTGTGGAAAATTATATACAAGAAAAAGAACAGATAATAAAGAATAAAAAATCTATATATTCTTTCGATACAGAAACATCAAAACAAAAAATAGGTAAAGATAAATATAAATGCATTACTTATGCAACAATGTATATGGATATAGATGACGAAACAGACACTTGTTATTTGAACAGAAGTTTAGATGATTTTTTGGTCAATGCTGAAAACAATAGCGACCACTATTCTATATTCTATGCGCATAACGGAAGTGGCTTTGATTATAAGAATTTATTGCATACTTTAATAAAGCATAAGTATAAAATAATAGAAAGTGAATATACAAGAAATATTTTTTCAACTTATGAAAAAGTAAAACTTAGTAAACGCAAAGCTGATGACATGTCTAAAACTATTGATATTAAATACAAAGATGGTAAAATATACGAAATGATATGCATAGTTAAAACAGTTTATTTGATACCAACTGGTAGAGGTAAAAATAAAACTATAAAAGAATTATCTGTTTCCGAAGCATTAGCAGAATACAAAGATTTAGAACAACTTAAAAAATATAGAGTTGATAAGAAGTTAATATTTAGAGATAGTATGCTATTATTAGCAGGTACTCTAGAAAAATTGTGCGCTGATAATTTTAAATTATATTTACCTAAAGAAGAACTAGATTATAGTATATTTAGGGATAAAGATACAGAGTTAAAGCCTAACGAATATTTTTATTGTTATGCTGATGTTTTCGGATTAAAATATTTAATCAAAAATGTTATTTTGAAAGAATATCACTTCAGTTACTTAAGTTATAAGAAAAATAGCGAATGTTTTATTTATAAAGTTGATGATTTAGAAAATCAATATAATTCTGCTGAAACTATAAAAAATAGGTTTAAATATATAGAAGTTAATACAGAAGATATACAAGACCGCTTTGATATATCAGATTTGAAAATTAAATTAGGTGATAAACTTACTAGTGCCAGTTATTCATTTTATATCTTAAAGAGATTTTTGCATTATGAAGTATGCAAAACTTTGATATACCATTTAAATAATCCTACAGAAATTAAAACAGAATTTCAAAAATATTTAATTAGACAATATATGAACAACTATGAAAAACGTAGACTTAAACTAGGTGAAAAAATCAAATTTACCGCTGAAGATAGCTATAGACTTATATTCCCTAAATTAACTAAAATAATTGATGATAATAATAAAGAAAATGCAACTTGGTTTATAAAAGGCGCTTATCATGGTGGTAGATGTTTTACGGGTAAAAACTTTTATAATATGTATAGAAAAGGTAAATTTTATACTTATTACAGAGGTAATGGAAGCACTATAGACGCAAATAGTCTTTACCCAACCCAAATGCGATTTAAACCAATGCCTTACGGTTATTATGAAATTATCAGTAATGAAGATTTTGCTAATCTCATGGAATATTATTTAAAAAATAGAATTTCATTTATTAAAATTAAAACAGACGGTAGAGTTACATTAAAGCAAGGTAAATTTCCGATGCAAAGAGTTACTAATAATATATGCGAGGGGTTTAAAGGAAGTGAAAGTTTTGTAACTAATATTAGAAAAATCGACAATGATGAAATACCTATTTCAATGAATTTAACTCTGAACTCAATAGATTTCATTAATTTTTTCGACAGTTATAATGTAACTAGATATAATATCAAAAAGGTGTTAAGCTTCAGAAAAACAAAAGGGTTATTCAATAGCTTTATTGACTATTTTTATGAGATTAAGAAAAACAGCAAAGGTACTGAAAGAAACAATGCGAAGCTAATACTTAATTCAAGTTATGGGAAATTCGGCACAAAACCTGTATCTAATGATTATGAAATATTTTTAAATGAAAATGGTATCATGGAATATAGCAAAAAATATATTGTTTATGATAATGACAATATACATTTTTCTTCACAAGCTAGAATAAATCATAATGACAATATTGAAGAATTAAATTTAGTTGAAGAACCTTTTTATATGCCAGTTGCCACAGTTGTTACAGCTGAAGGTCGAAGTGATTTAAAACATGTTTGCGAAAAAGTTGGTATGGAAAACTTTTTATACTGCGATACTGACTCTCTTCACTCACGTTTATCCGAAAAAGAAATTACAGAAAAGTTAGGCAACTTATTAGATAATAAAGAGTTAGGAAAATGGGCTTTAGAATCGGAATTTACCGAAGCGCAATATTTGGGGGCTAAACGTTATTCTGAAAACATAGCAATAAGTGAGTCTAAAAATATTAAACTTGATAACTTTTACTATAACTATTGGGACGTTAAATGCTGTGGCATTCCAGGAAAAACACAAAGAAAAATAGCCAAAGCTATTGACAACTTTGACTACTGCGAACTATCTCCTAAAGAGTTTAAAAAATTATTAACTGAAAATAAACTTGAAATAACTGAAAATTATTTATATAAAAATATATTAACTAATAAAATTATAAAAGGCGCTTTTGTTGTGAATAAATCCCGTGAGTCAGTAAACGGTGTTTGCATTACTCAACAACCTTATTTAATTACAAATGATTTATATTTATATGGAAGTGATATAGATTAAGCTATATACCTTTCATTGATTTTAGCTAAGTGTTCGGAATGATATTTTTTAAGAAAATTTATTAATCCGCACTTAGCTTCTTTTATTGATTTATATCCACCAAGTAGGCAATTATCTATCCCGTAGTAGAATAAATTATCTTCTTCAATATAACATACTGAATATTTACGTGGAAGTAATTCAAATTTAATTGTTGTTATTCCATCTTCTGTTTGAACTCTTTCTTTACCCAAATAAATTCTATTCATTTTTCATTCCTCCTCATTTTTTCTCATTTAAATCCCTAATAATATTATAACATAAAATAAAAATTTGTATACACCTATTTTATACGAACTTTAGCTAGTAAATGTTAACAAATGTTGGTGGATTAGG
>JBJEDY010000012.1:0-18374 GCA_051872535.1 Bacilli bacterium
GTTTCAAAATGAATAATAATTATGTTGAACAACAATATAATGAAGAACAACAAATATTAATAGAAGATGATTACAGAGAAGAAGTAACACAATTAACTGACAATATTTATATATCACAAAATAATTTACAAGGGATAACACAAATAGCAATTGGATTTATGATGATAGGTGTAGCAACTAGCATTTTAATATTCATATTAAAATGTTGGATATTTTCTAAAATATTTAAGAGGGTGAAATAATGGAAGTAGTAAAAAATTGTTACGGCCAAATAATTTATAAAGCTGAATTTAATAATGACGGTGATAGAATTTACGAACAATGGAGATGGTATCATTATAATGGTGAGTTAGCCGGTATTTCTGATTCTAACGGCAACAAAGTCGAATTTGATATAAATGGTTTACCAATAAAATAAAAGCCCTTACATTCAATTCTACGGGCTTACAAGGGAGGATTTAAAATGAAAATATGGGTAAAATCTCAAGATGGAAGAGAAATGGTATTAACAGGAGAATTTATAATATGTAGTTACTTAGTAGATACACATGAAATAATATGTGAAGGTTATTCAATGGCAAAATATGATTCTGAAAAAAGAGCAAAAGAAGTATTAGATGAAATAATGTTTATCATAGAAGAAGGAACACAAGTTGATGAATTATATCAAGGAAGAAGAACGACATCAAATGTAGTATACCAATTTCCAAAATTTTAAGGAGGTTTTTATATGAATTTAGATGATGTAAGACAAGAAAATCTTAGATTAAGAAATGAAAATGAAGAATTAAAAGGACGTATTGAAATGTTAATTACTCAAGTGAATTATTGGCAATATTTAGCAGAAATTGAACGTGATAAAAAAGAAAAATTACAAGATAAGATTGTAAGACTAGATAAGATAATTGATAGAGTTATAAAGGAGGATAAATAAATGGAAGTATTGGGGTATATTGGAATATATTTTATAGCTTATGGATTAACAAAAGCTATATTGGGGAAGGTGATTAAGTGAGAAATACAAAGATAAGATTCAAATATTGCACCGAAGAAAACATTGATATTAATGTAAAATTACCAAAAGATATTACTATGGCAGACATAATAGAAGTTTTAGGTGATGAAGAAGCTACTATTTCAAATATAGAAGAAGCAATTGAATTATTAGACGGAATAATTTTCGACGTTGAAGAAGGAGATATAAACGAAATGTTTTCTATAGTAGAAATTAATAAAAATTCATATAATTAAGCATACATTTTGCTATAATAACACAAGTTAATAATTGTAAATGAATATTTCATTTTTCTATTCTCCTTTATTTATTTTTTACCTGTCCCTTGACAGGGACAGGGTTTTTAAATATAGGAGAAAAATAAAATTAATTTAAAGGAGAGGTTTAAATGAGTATATTAGATAAAATAAAAAATCAAATGAATGCAACAAACAATATAATGGAAGGTAGAGTAAAAGGTGAAGTTAAAGAATTAACTGCATATGTTATAAAAGATTTTACAATATTAAAAGATAAAAATACTGGTGCTGACTATTCTGCCTTTATTGTTGAAGGAAATGAGGAAGAATTTTTCTTTGGTGGGGCAGTTGTAACAGATAAATTATTAAGAATAAAAGAAATGCTAACTGATGAAGAACTTGATGAACTTAAAAAAGAAGGAATACCAGTTATGTTTGTTGGTAAAAAATCTAAAAATAAGAGAACATATATAGATATGGAACTTTTATAATAAATTAGCAAATTAGGGATATGATTTTACTATTGATTCAGTGATTAAAAGAGGATTGCATGGGTGAAACCACCTCACACTTTACCGAAGGCATTCGGGTTGACATAGTACATATCCCTTTTTTAAAGTGAGGGGATTAGATGAAAATATACATACTTGATTCAGGTTGTAATGAACATGACTTTTTCAGAGAAAATAAAATAAATATAAATTTTATAGATGATAAAAATGGACATGGTACACAAGTTAGTGGAATTATAAGTAATATAGCACCAAAAGAAGAATACCACATGATTAAATGTATGAATGATAACGGTAAAGGAAGTGTTTCACAAATTGTTGAAGCAATTGAAGAAGCAATAGATAACAATGCTGATATAATTTTAATGTCAATTGGTATAGATAAAAATAAAGAAGAACTTTATAAAGTTATTAAAAAAGCAGTTAGAAAAAAGATTTATATAATTTCAAGTGCTGGTAATGTTCCACATAAAACATTTTACCCAGCAAATTATGGTGAAGTAATATCAGTTGGAAGTTTAAAACGTGAAGGAACAATTGCACCGTGGAGTTGTTTAGCTGATATATATGCAGGTGGAGTTGATATTGTAGCACCTTCATTTAATAACTTATATAGTAAAGTTACTGGGACAAGTTTTTCTACTGCATTAGTTTGTGGTTATATGATTTTATTAATAAAAGAGTTTGAAAAACAACATAATAAAAAACCTACTAAAAATCAAGTATTAAAAATATTAAAGGAGGTATTTCCATATGTTCATAATAATGAATAAAGAGCCGTCAATCGAAGATTTAAGAGCTGAAATTTTAGACTATCAATCTAAAATAGAACAATTAAATACTAATATCGAAAATTTAAACAATCAAATAACTGAAAAAGATGAAAAAATCACATCATTGAATAGTGATATTGGAAACCTAAAACAAAAGAATTATGATTTATTTATGCAAGTATCTAATAATCCTCAAGAACCCCCAAAACCAGTAGAAAAAATTGAGGTTATTAGTTTAGATACAATAATTAATACTATAAGAGGTGAAAATTAGTGAAAAAAATAAGCAATGTTGATATGTTAAACTCCATAAGAGAGGTTCAAAATTTAGAATATCAAAGTCTTGTACCAATAGTAAATAGTCAAGATGATTGCCTACAAGTTTTAGCAACTTTTGAAAGTTATCCTACTGCAAAAAATGCTTTTATAAATACATTAACAAATAGAATTGGTAAATCTGTTTTCTTTGATAAAGTATTTAATAACCCTTATAAAATGCTTCATAGAGGAATGTTACCTTTTGGTAAATCTATAGAACAACTATTTGTTGAAATGGCCGAAAAGAAAAACTTTTCTGAGCACTTTACAGGGTCTACAACTGGTGAAGGTGACTTAATTAAACCATTACCACCAACTGTTAAAGCTGATTATATTACTCAAAACTATGAGTATAAATTTAAGACTTCAATATCTGACCAACAATTAAGAGGTGCTTTCCAATCTCAATTTGGTTTATCAGAGTTAATAATGCATTGTGTTGATTCTTTAATGAGTTCTGTTCAATATTCTGAATATGTTGACATGAAAAAACTTGTTAATACAACATTAGCAGGAAAAATAGCAAAGAAAACAATAACAACTTATTCTCCAAAAGAATTAGCAAAAGAAATAAGAATATTAGCTGATAAAATGACTTTCCCTTCAACAAACTATAATCAAGCTGGTGTTCTTCAATGGTCAAGAAAACAAGATTTAGTTTTATTTGTTACTCCTGAAATAAAAGCAGATATGGACGTTGATATGTTAGCACAAACTTTTAATGTAGGATATGCAGATGTACCTGTAAGAGTAATAGTAATGGACGAATTACCTGATGTTGCTACTAAAAAATGTTATGGAATATTAGCTGATAAAGATTTAATACAATGTTATGACACAATAAACACTACATCTACATTCTATAATGGCGAACAATTAACAACTAACTACTTTGCACATAAACATGGAATAATGGCTGGTTGTCAATTTGCCCAAGCAGTTGTATTTGTAGGAGCATAGTTAGACACTAAAGAAGGACAATCTTGTCCTTCTTTTTTAGAAAGGAGGAAAAATATTGACTTTAATAAATTTATGTAATATTCCTTTTTTATCAACTGACTATTCTGATGTTGTTGATTTTTCAAATAAAAACCAAAGAGATTCATTTTTTGAAGGTTATGTAGGAAAAAGATTAGAAGGGAATATAAAAACAGATGGTGAAAGAACTTATTTGAATATAAATGTTCCTTGTGAAACATTAATAAATTATGATTATTGTTTTTTTAAAGACAATAATATGAAACCATGGTATTATTTTATTACTAACATAGAAAAAGTAACAAATAATAATTCAAATATTCATCTTCAACTTGATGTATGGTCAACATATTATTTTGACTTTAATATAATGGAAAGTTTTGTTGATAGATGTCATGTACCACGTTGGAACGGTGATACTCCAACGGCTAACAATGAAGAAGAAGGGTTGTTTTTCGGTGAAATAAAACAACTTTCTAAAACTAAACTGTATGACCTTAAAAAGTCACTTATTATTACATCAAGCACTCCAATGGGTTATGTACCTAACTTCACTCCAATGGGTGGTGGTAACTCAACAGAAGGAGAAAGCGATAGTTTAGGCGACACGGGAAGCAGTGGCACAATGTGGAAAGAAGGTAAAATGTCATCTTTATGTTTTAGATTCCAAAAAGGTGGAGAAGGATTCGCACCTCGTCAATACAGGGATAGTGGTGGTGTTCTAACAATCGGTTATGGAACAACACCTTATGATAAAGAAGCATGGGCGACATTGACAGCTAACCAACCATGTTCGGAAGAAATGGCTGCCAAAATATTTTATAATTCGGCAAATAATAACTACGGAAAACCTATTGTTAATACTTGTTTAAAACTTGGAATAGATTCACAAGGACAGTTTGACGCATTATGTAGTTTAGCATATAACAGTGGTACTGGAACAATTACAGGAAGTAATAGATTAATGGACGCAATTGCTAAAAATCCAAAAGATGAAAGTACAATTAGGAGTATATGGGAAAGTTTTAAAATAAAGGATAGAAAAGGAAATACACTAAATGGTTTAATATGGCGAAGAAAACAAGAATGTAATATGTATTTTGGAAAAAATGTAGAAATAAGGGCAATTTCAAAAGTTGGTGTAGGTGGTACTGTTACAGAAAATAATGGTAATGGGTGGTTACCTACTGATTATACAGATGAAACAGGAGGTTTAAACGGTCATAAATCTGTTAGTAATGAATTTGGGAATGATTGGCTTGTACCAGTTACAGGTGCAACTGTAAGTTCTCTTTATGGTTGGAGGATTCACCCAACACTAGGTGTTAGAAAATTCCATAGTGGTATTGATTTAGGTTGTCCAACAGGTACACCAATATTAGCAACAAAAGGTGGTACAATTGTTCAAACAGGTAATAGTGATACTATGGGAATATATGCACGTCAAAATTGTGGAAATTATCAAGTAATCTATATGCATATGTCTAAACTTTCTTGTAAACAAGGTGATAATCTAAAACGTGGTGACAAAATTGGTGAAGTTGGTTCAACTGGCAGAAGTACAGGAGCTCATTTACACTGGCAAATACAAACTGTTGACGGTGGAACAACAACTGACCCAATGCCAAATGCAAAGAAAGGAGATAAAGTTTAATGTCTTATATTTGGATAAAATATTCTCCATATAGTGATGGAACAGAAATGACCGACAATATAAATGATTTTACAAAAGTTCATACTTATGAAGCAATTCTTGATAGTTCAACAAACACTGATTGGACAGATATTGTTTTTAAAATTAGACATCTTAATGGGTCAGTTCAAATATCTGATATAGAAATAACAATAGACGGTGATTCAACAAACTATTATACTGGTGAAAATTTAGATATAACAACTGACGATGTTAATTATTGGGTAACACTATCAGTTAATAATAATTCTAATTTAATAGGTAATCAAATAAAAGTAAAATTTAATTTTATTGTTTCACAAAGAACAAGAAGTATATATTTTTTAACATTCTTTAATAATGATTGGGATAACTCAAATAATAGATATGATATTCCTCTTGATTCTGTTTATATAGGTATATGTGAGGGGCAAGAAAGTCCAACTGAAAGTGACGACAATACAGTTTATACTTGGAAACTATTATCCGAAAATGATTTAGGTGAAGGTAGTTCATCACAAGAAACTGCTGGAACAAATATAGAAGAAAACGGGGAAGAATATCAAGATTCTTATTCCTCACCATTATCAACAGGAACAGGTGAAAGTGGTATTGAAGGAATGTCAGAGGATTCTTGGGGAAATGAAAATTATGGTTTACCGTGTGCATTATATTTTTATTACATGGGTGATGATATTAATGCTGGTAATGAATACGAAAATTGGAACACTGAATATACTAACGCAGTTCTTGGAAACTGTTCTGCAATTCAATCAGTTCAATATGTTCCCTTTTTAAGAAAAGATGATTTAATGCTTAATGCAGTACCATATGATATTGCAAGATTTGGTCAATTACAAGCAAGTCACCCAAAATTAGATTATGCTCCATATGTTTATAGAGTAAAAGCATTAACTACTCAAGTAAAAACAATTGGTTCTTTTAATTGTTATACACCTTCTAAATCAATTGGAGGAGCTAGAAACTGGAGAAATGAAAGTAGATTATATAATTATCCTTATCAGTTTGCAATGATTACCGACCACTTAAACCCACCTATGGAAATAAAATATCATTTAGTACCTTCATCACAGGCAACTGTAAAAGTTATTCAAACAATATCAGATAGATGTAGTTATGGATTATATGTTGAAGGTTACAAAGGTGACAATGGTCAATTGGAAGCAATGGTGAGTGGTGAAGCACATGAACTTCCATGTTCATCATCTGCATATAATCAATGGTTTGCAACAAATAAAAATCAAGTTGCCCAAAATGTAAGAAATATGTCTGAAACTGCTTTTTTACAAAATGGTAATATAATTGATAACCAAAAGTACAATATATTGAATAGTACGGTTGGTGTAATAGGTAGTGCATTAAGTGGAAATATTGGTGGAATGGTTAGTAGTGTTATTGGTGGTTTTCAAAATAATATGAACATGAATTTCCAACAGAGAATGAATAATGTCGGAGTTCAACAACAAGTAGCAATGAACTTGGCACAACAACAAGACTTGAGAAACACCCCAAACACAATAATTTCAATGGGTAGTGATGTTTATTATGGACTAGCAAAAGGTGGATTCTCACTTGATGTTTACAAGTTTGGTTTAACAAATGAATATAATCAAAAGTTAGGCGACTATTTTGCTATGTATGGTTATAAACAAAATAAAGTTATGAACATCAACACACAAAATAGATACTATTACAATTACATTAAAACAGTTGGTGCAAATGTTCAATCAAGTAAAATACCTCGTTCACATTTAGAAGAAATAAAATCAATATTAGACAATGGAGTTACCATTTGGCATACTTTCCGTGATGGAGTAACTGTTGGTGATTACTCTATGGATAACAAGGAGGTTTAAATATGAAAGAAATTGTTGAAATAATTCAAACAATTGGTTTTCCGATAACAGTATGTATAGCTTGTTTCTATTTTATTCAACAAATAATTAAAGAAAATAGAGAAGATAATAAAAAAAGAGAGGAAATAATGTTTACTCAACTTACAGATATTACAAGAACATTAGCTGAAATTTCTAAAACATTAGCATTAATAGATGAGAGAATAGAAAAATTGGAGGAGATAGAACATGAGTAGTCAGAAAAGTAATTGGTCAAGAGGTGTTGGATTATTAATAGATGAACAAGTAAATGATAGTAATTTTAATAGATTATTTAATTTATTTTCTACATTAGCATTAAATAGATTCACGTGGAACAATTTACCAAAAGGTTTAGAAAGTAGACACATAGAAAATGCATTATTTAGATTTGGTCAAGCTGGTTTTGTTGACGATAAAGATTTAGGACTTATTTGTTTGCCAGCTTCCCCTAGAGGTTTAAATGTTTATGGAGACCCTACTGAAATATTACTTACAGGAAATGGATATTCAAAAGAATATAAAGTAAAAGATGTTGTCAGAATAATGAACAATGACTTATGTTATCCTACTATTGTTCACATAAATTATTATGCTGATAAAATATCAAGATGTGATAAAGCAATAGATATGAATGTTAGACATCAAAAGACACCATATATTTTAAAAACAACAAAACAAAATGAATTATCAATGAAGAACTTAATAAATAAAATTGAACGTGATGACTATACAATATTTATAGATGAAAAAATGACTAACGGTGGTGATACTGGTTTAATAGTTGACCAAACATTAGTACCGTTTGTTGCCGATAAATTACAAGAACATAAGAATAATCTAGTTTGTGAACTTCTTACAATTCTCGGTCTTAATAATAATGATTCAAATAACATGAAAAAGGAAAGGTTAATAGTTGACGAAGTAAATGCGAATAATCAAGAAATAGAAATGTATCTTGATACTGATTTTAAAAATAGAAAAAAAGCATGTGAAGAAATAAATGCTAAATTTGGATTAAATATTACAGTTGATAAAGTAAAATATGATTGGGCAAAAGAAATAGAAGCAATAATTCCAAATAATACTTTTGACAAAGGATTAAAAGATTAAGGGGTGATAAAAATGAGATTTAATTGTAATATAGAAATAACAGATAAAGAAAAACAAGGTTATATAGAATTTATACAAAATAAAGAACATAATAAAGAAATTGAATATATAAATGTAATAATTGATGATGAAGGATATGCAAATATTGAATATAAAGTTAATCCTATACCATTTGAAAGGATAAGAAGAATCACAGGTTATTTAACAGGTACAACTGATACTTGGAATAATGCTAAAAAATCAGAACTAAAAGATAGAGTAAAACATAATTAAAAGATTAAGGGCTGATTGGCAAAAGGGAATAAGGGCTGATGGGCAGAAGGGAGGTGAGGGATATTGGCTACTTATACAGTTGACATTTACACTATGTTAAAAGATAAAAATTTTAAATTATTTGATTTTGATTATGACTTTTATGATGAAGCACATAAAAAAGATTTTGAAGAAAAGTTTATTAATGCATATATGTTTAATGAAATAGGATTTGAAACTGTTGTCAGATTTAAGCATTATCTAAAAGAAAAACTTAACAGAATAGCACCATATTATAAACAACTTTATCAAACTGAACTTCGTTGTTTAGAAGGTGATATTGATTTTATGCTAAATAAAGATTTACGTGAAACAATAGATGTTATAGGTAATAATAAATCAAACACATCAACTAAATCAACAAGTAGTTCAATGAATAAAGAAAGTTATCTTGATAATGGAAATGCTAGTTTATCTTTAACAGATGGTAACATGACCGGTATTTCTTCAACAGAAGGCGATGGAAAAACTGATTCAAATATGACAGGTGAAAATAAAGAACAAACTGTTCTTGTAAGTAAGGGTAATATAGGTGTTACTTCATCTGCTGAATTATTAAAACAATGGAGGGCAGTGTTAATTAATATTGACGAAATGATAATAGAAGAATGTAGAGATTTATTTATGATGATTTATTAATGGAGGTGTAATAATGGCAGTTGATAGAACTAAATTTCTTGAAACTATTAAACAAATAAGACATTCAATAAATGAAATATCAGTTTATGGGTTAGATGTTTATTCAGCTATTGAACTTTATTATATTCTAGCAACAAAACAAAATGAAGTTATAAATGAACTTAATAGATTTGAAGAAGTAACTGACATAGGTTTTGATTATTTATTAAATGATGGAGTAATAGTTGAAGTTAGAAACAAGTTGGACGAATTAAATGCAAGTGGAGAACTAACACAAATAATAGAGCAACAAGTAGTACCGGACTTATATAATAAATTAAATAATGCAAGAATGAAGGTAAATGTTAGAGATTACGGAGCAGTAGGGGACGGAACAACAGATGATACAGAAGCTATTAAAAAAGCACTAGCAGAATGTGGTTCACCTTGGGAAGGTAAACCTAGTATTTTATATTTCCCACATGGTAACTATAGAATGACAGAAGGAATATTAATAACTAAATCTTATATTTCAATAGAAGGTGAAGATTATTCTAATACAAATTTAATCTTTAAAGGTACATTTAATGCAATTGAACTTAGAGGAACTCAAAAAAGTCAATTGTGGGGAAATTCATTAAAAAGAATAAATATTGATTGTACTGGTCTTACAGGAAACGGTATACAAACACATAGAACAGGTCTTGAATTTAGAATGGAAGATGTATATGTAATTGGTGCAACTGGTAAAGGTATTTACATGAAATCACCATACGATTGTTTATTTAGAAATATAAATGTAAAAAATTGTAGTGATGTAGGAATACATTTAGATGAAGTTACAACAGATGAAGATGGTTGGCTTGAAATGTCTTATGTTACAATGGAAAGATGTAGTGTTGTTAGTTGTGGTAGAGAACTTGGAAATAAAATACAATGGCTTATAACTGGTGGTAATAACATATTCCTTAATGATTGTAAAGCTAATGAAGGTTATATAGGTATATTATTTAATGATAATACTTGGAACGCTAGAATAACTAATTTCTATATGGACGGGTTAGAAGGAACAGCTGGGGACGGCAATTATGCACGTGTTTTTGTTGTTGATGGAAGTGGAACAAATGACTTAACATTATCTAATGTTTATACATGGAATACTGGTCATATACTTCACGTGAAACAAGCAACAAGTATTAGTTGTAGTAACTTAAGTAGAAATAAATGGGATACTTACGGAACTGGAAAAGAAATGATAAAAATTGAGGATACTTTTAAAGGGAAGTTATTACTTGATGGAAAACATTATACAGTATCAGCAAGTGAAGAACAACGTTTACACTATTACTCACCACTACAAATACAAGGACAAAGTGCTATTGATTGTTTTGTAAAAGAAGTAACACGTGAATTTTATAGTGGAGGAAATAAAATAGCTTGGGAATATACAGGCTATAAAACTATAATTTACGCTACTGCTGAAATAACATCTTCTAAAAATAAAATGAAATGTAAAACAGGAAATGTATGTCATCTAACACCTCATGTTCAATTTAGTGGTGGATATGCAGTTTGTTATCTTGAATTACCGGACGGTGAAATTGCTGATGAAACTGCTGATATTACTGTAAGGTTTTTTATTGTCGCTGAAAATGATAAAAGAGGTGACTATTAATGATAAATGAAAATATATTAACCGAGTTAAAACAACTAAAACAATCTATTGAGGAAGTAAGTGTTTATGATTTAAACGTTTACTCCTCTATGGAGTTATACTCAAGAGTTGCTGAAAAAATTAACGAACTAATAAAAGAAGTAATGACATATCAAGGTTTACTTAATGAAGAACTTTTAAAAGAAATTGATAATATTAATAATTTTTTAAATGAAAGATTAGATGAAACTAATAATTTTTAGATGAAAGATTAGATGAAACTAATAATTTTTAGATAGAAGATTAGATAATATTATTAATGAATTAAATTCGCAAATTGAACAAAAAGTAAATAAAAATCAAGGAACAGAGTATGCTGGTAATTATTTAGGAATTGCCGAAGATGGGAATGTTACAATAGAGCAAGAAGTATCTAATGAAAATATATATGTATTCTTAGGTGATTCAATTCCTACTTTTGACAGTAATACTGGAGGAATAGGAGCTATACCTGATTATATGCAGAATATTATAGGAGGTACATGGCACAATTTTGGCATAGGTGGAACTTCTATAATATCAGCAAACGAACAATTGAAGAAAACTTGTTACGAAGAAGGAGTTAGGTTTGTTGATTTGTTCGGAGAAATGGAAATCAATCAAGCTAATAGAACTACATTTTTATATGACAGAACACACCCAAATGCAAATGGTAAAGAACGTTATAGTGAGTGCTTGGCTAAACATATTTACTAATATAATAATGAGGTGATAAAATGGAAATTAAAAGAGATATAAAGGCAAGTTCAAGAAACTATACTGCTTGTAGTTCAAGAACTATAAAATATATTGTTATTCATGGAACTGGTCATGTAGCACCTTGTAAAAACTTTTGTTTAAATTTAAAAAATAATAAATGCAGTGGTTCTGCTCATTATTTTGTAGGGGACGGAGAAATACGTCAGCCTATTGATGATAATAATATTGCATGGCACGTAGGAAACCCAAAAGGTGCTTATAAGGTGAAAATGTCTGATGTAAAGAACTCTAACAGTATAGGAATTGAAATGTGTGAAACTAATGTTAATACTGGAAATGTTACACATGAAACAATTAAATTAACTGGTCAACTGGTTAGAATGTTAATGAAAAAATATAATATACCTACAAGTAGAGTTATAAGACATTTTGATGTATTAAGTAAACCTTGCCCAACAGGTTTTCTAACTGATAGTAAATGGAAAACACTTAAACAACAGTTAGTAAATGAAGAAGTTAGTGAAACAGTAACAGATAAAAACTTTCTTGTAAAAGTTACATGTGATACATTAAATTGCAGAAATGGAGCTGGTACTAACTATCCAATTGTTAGACAAATAAACAAAGGAACTGTTATAACAATTGTTGCCCAAAGTGGTAATTGGTACAAAGCAAAGATGGGTTACTGGATAAATAAAAATTACGTGAATTTTATTCGATATGTATAACCATAATAATAGTAGTAATGTAATCTCAATAGTTAAAAATAATAGTTGGTCATATCACTAATTAACCCCAAACAGATTGGTAACCTGTTTGGGGAACTTTTTTATACTTATATAAATGGTAAAACCCGTTCTTGCATAATCTTTTTAACCTCTTGTGAAGAATAAAATAATGTGCCGTTTGCATTGGCTCTAAAAACCTGTAATACACAATCATAATCAAGTTTAACTTTTCTTAAAAATAAAAATCCCTCACATAAATCAGTTAATTGAACGGCAAACTGATTTTTTCTAGTAATGTCAACTAATTCATCACAGAATAAACCACCACTAGATAGATTTTGCCATACGGCAATTTTGAATCCTTCTGTTAAAAAAGTACACATATATTTATATCTATCATTACCACGTTCTCTTATAAAATCATCTGTATCCTCAAGAGGTTTATTTTCAACAACATAATCACCATATGGTGTTCCTTCAATTAATTGCCCAAACTTTGATTTTATTTTGTTTTCTTTAAATCCTTCATCACTAAACATTTCCAAACAAATAAGACCATTTTTAAATGTTTGGAATCTTTTATTTGGGTTAGGTACTATGTCAAAGAATGTAAATAAAGGATTTACAAAAGATACAGCATTCCCCATTATTAAAAGTCTTACATTGTTTCTAGTTCTTGCAATTGTTTCGTATAAATCAAGAAGTAAGTTTACTTCATTTTTAAGGTATCTATTATATGTTGTTTTAGTTAAAATATATTCATCAAATACAATTAATTTAACCAAAGGGTAACTAGCAGATTTTTTATTACTAGATGTAGATAATGCTATAAAGTGCACTACTTCTTCACCGTCAATAAATCCTATGTCGCCCTCTATCTTATAATCGTGATTGGGATATTTTAATTTAATATCATTCCAATATGTCCCCTTTACTTCATCTATTTCAACTCTTGTCCTTCTTACATAAACTGCTTGAGATTTATCTTTTTCATAATTTTTTATTATTTTTTCTTTTGCACTAAATGATTTACCATTTCCACGTGGACTTAATACAATAGACATTAAAGCATTATGCGACAATAATCTATTCGGATTATACCACTCAAAATCACCCATTTTATCACCTACCTAACAAGTATAATTTTATCATTAATCATGTATGGTTGTTCCTTAATTACTATTCCACCTTTGACATATTTCTTTTTCTTAGAACGTACTAAACCTTTTACTTTTATAGTGCATTCTTTGTCCTTATAATAGAATATATCATCTTTTGTATATAACTTATCAATATTCTTTTTAATTTCTTTTGGAGTATATTCACAACATTGAAAAACTTCCATATCTAATTTTTCCATTATATCCCTAGATAAACCACAACATTTAATATCCCATTTATTGTCGATAAATTCAGCATATCTTTTCGCACCAATATATTTTGATTTAGTAAATTTCCCCTCACATTTCCAAGCACCTAAATTTTTATCGTGAATAGTAATATTTGGAATATCATATCCTGTAATATGAATGCTATCTGTATCACAATATAAAAATCTATCATAAACTTTTTCTATTGATGTTAAAAGCACTTCACGAGCATAAGATGTTATAAATGAAGCCATTGCTATGAAAACACCTTTATCAAGATAATCAAGTTTATTTCCATCATTATCTGTTGATATTGTTGAAAATGTATAATCTTGATAATCAATTATTTTTTCTTCTTTAATAGGGTTCATTCCAAACTTACCATATAATGAATTTAAAAATAATTTTGCAGTTGCTCTAATAGCCCCTTTTCCTCTTTTTTTCATTTCCATAAATGTGTCAATATATCTATCAAATATACCATAACTACCTTTGAAAGCTAATCCTCTTATATATTCAATACCTTCAATATCATAAGATTTTAAAAAGTATTCTAGTTGGACATTACTAAATACAAAACTGCATTCTTCATATTTTTCAACATCATCAAAATCTAAATATTTATTATTTTTAGCATAAACTGTACCATTAAAATTGTGTGACCCTCTTATTTGAATATTTGGAATAAAACCATGTTTCACATGAAACTTTTTTACTTTTATTTCTTGAAAATAAAGAGGATATTCTTTTTTATCAATATCAGTATCTTTATAATTACCGTCGAAAAAAATAGGTTCTCCATAAGGTAAAAGTCTTGTTCTCATAACAGAAGGATATAAGCTATTTACATCATACACAAGACCAGCAACATCACCTGTTAATGTATCAATTAAATCACCATTTTTATAAACTATACCACCAAAATATGATTTTCTAATAAAGCTATCAACTGTTAATGATACTTGAGGAAAAACTGATTCAAATAAATTATTAAGATTTTTAGCGGATTCTTTATTACCTTTTATTTCAGCATTAGGAAAACATTCATTAAATGCTTCACACGAAACATAACTTTCATCATTAAACGATTTAAACATTAAATGCTTAAATTCATGCAAAGATTGACTAGCAATTGTCATTTTATCAATTATAACTTTATAGTCTTGATTAACTTCTATACCTTGTATTAAAATAAGGTTAATGAAATCTTTTAATATTTTAACATCATCATATAAATACTTCATTTCCTCAGCGTTTAAAATATAATTTCTTCTTCTTATAAATTTATGATTAATACCATCTTTTGGTATTGTTATACCTAAAAAATCCTTTGCTATTTTAACAAGAGGGAATGAAGCTATTTTGTAACTATCTTTAAATATAATTTGTTTCATACAAACTTTTTCTTTTTTATGACAATCAACAAATTTATCATAATAAAGATTAAGTATTACTTGATAAAATGTACCGTTTGCATAAACTAATTCAAAAGTTTTGGATTGTTTTAAATCTCTTTTTTCAGCTTTTATAGTTTGACCTTCTTCATTTTCTTCATAAGTGTTTAAGACTTGTTTAAAACCCTGTTTATTGATAAGATAGTTAAGTAAAAATTCAATGTCAAAAGTTAGATTATGAAAATAAATTATGTTTGTACTTGCTTCTAATCTATATAAATCTTTTACAAAATCTTCAATATTATTATTATAGTATAGTATATTTCTTTTATCATTTACATTCATTAATCCAGTAGCATAGACAAAAACTTCACTATCTGTTTCATCAGTTGATGATGTTTCAAAATCAGCCACAAAGTATTCTGTTGATTTTAAATTATAATTTCTCTTTTTTCTAAAACCATTTAAAACAAACATTTTTCTATTCTCCTTTATTTAAAAACCTATTTGGTATTTTGCTTTTTTCACGTCATACATTATTTTGGCTAATTCATGGTACGGAGTTGACGAAGCTAACTTATCATTTACAAATGTGTAAATATATCTTGATAGATAATTAATTTTTTCTCTAGCGAATGCTTTTTCAATTGGACTTAATTTTTCATATTCTTCTTTTAATACTTGTCGTTCATCTTCATCAATAAACCCAGCTTCTTCAAACTGTTGTAAATATAATTTGTCAATTCTTCTACCATCATCAATTAATTCTTCACCAATAAAATTATCCATTTCATTTTTTATTTCTTCAATCATTTCATCAACTTTATCTTTTTTATTAATATAATCAAATAATTTTACTTTACCAAAATTATTGGGTAAAGATAGTGATGTTTGGAATTTATTAGACATTATTTCTTTACCCTTGAGATAAGCAATTTCAAGAGCATTAAGATTATTTTGTTTGGCTATCCTTTCAAGTTCTCTTGACTTTAATTCTGTAAAATCTTTTTCAATTTTTCTTATTTCTTCATATTGTTTTTTAGTGAATGTAATTCTATGTTGATTTGTTCTAGCTTTTTTCTTTAACTTTCTAATATTTTTTCTGTAGTTATCATAGCTTTTTTGTGTGTATGCTAGGGATTCAATAGTACGACCATTAAGAATATCTTCCATTGAATACCCTAACTTTTTTAATTCTCTTAAATCCCTTTTTATGTAGTCCTGTCTTGATTGTCGTATACCCTTCTTTTTAGCCATACCCAATCACCCCATTTTATTTTATTTGTTTTCAAACTGTTCAATATATGCTTTTATAAAACTTCTAACAACTCTCTGCATATTTTCTTCCTGTTCTTGACATATTTTTCTAAACTTCTCTTTTTCCTCTTGTGTTAATCTTATTAATAGTTGAACATCTTTTTTCATAAAAATACACCTCCATAATAATTATATCATATACTTAATATTTTGTGTTCTTTATTCTATCAAGTTGACGATTTATTTTAAATTCAGCTTCTTTTTCTACTTCTTCGCCAATATCATACAAGTATATTAATTGATATAACATTATAAGTACATCAGCTATTTCAGAAGGAGTATTTTCAGATACTCCTCCTTTTATCATATTATTATAAAGTTCATATAAAAGTTCTTCAATTTCTTCTACGGTTTTTAACTCTTGATTACGTTTTCCATAATATTGTGCTATAAATTCAATTCTATTCATTTTCATCACTTCCGTATAAATATTGTAATAATGCAATTACTTCATCTATTAATCTTAAAACATATAAATCAAAACATATTGCAAAGATTAAAAATAAAATAATAATTATATCTAACATTCTCCACCCTCCAATATAGATTTTAATTTTGGATAACATTTTTTTAATGTTCTTGTAACATAAGATTGACTTTTACCAATTTCTTTGGCTATTTGTGAATGTGTTTTATCTTCAAAGTAATACATTTTAATTAATTGTTGTTCTCTTGTGGATAATTTTGAAATTGCTTTTAATAAATCTAATTTTTCAATTGTATCATTTTCAAAAGAATTAACAGAAACAGCTTCTTTAAATAAATTTGTGTTTTCTTCACCATCTTTATCTAAAACTCCTTTTTCTAAACTACTAAAAGAACCACTAATACAACTTAAAAATTTAACTTCATCAATAGGTATATCAGTTATAGCAGATATTTCTTCGTCAAGTGGTTCACGACCACGTTCTTTTACAAAACTTCTAATTGTTTTCTTTATTAACTTGACGTTATCATAGTCCGGACGTGAAAGCCTAAAAGCAAATGTGTCATACTCATCACGGAAAAATTTTGAAACTTCACCAAGTATATAAGGATAAGCAATTGTGGATAACTTTACATTTCTTGATAAATCAAAATTACGCATAGCTTTTATAAAACCAGTTGAAGCAACATTGAAAACTAAATCTCTATCTTCACCTTTTATTTTGAAGTTTTTAAGAACATATGATATAAACTTTACATTTCTATTATATAATTCTTCTTCAGCAATTTTATCACCATTTTGCAAAAGTTCTAATAATTCATGTTCATTTAATAATTTATAATCTTTCATTTATATCCCTCCCAATATACCCTTGTAAGGTCGTAGAATTGATTCTAAGACCTTACAATTTATTTTTAATACTATTTATCAGAAGCACATATTCTGTTGGTAGAAAGTAAATCTTTTAGGTCATATGCTTTTTCATAAAATATACATTCTTCACAATCATCATTGTTAAAACAAATTATGTTATCACAAGTTATATATTTTCCTTTTTCTATAAATCTTTCTTTTGTTACTGTATTATTACTTATGTTTACTTTCATTTTGTTACCCCCTTGATTATTTTCTTTTATACTTATATTATAGCACAATTATATAAATTTGATAACATAATAAAAATTAATTTTATTACAATTTTGTAATAATATTTTTTATCTTTTCTGATTGACAATTGCCCATTAATCATATAATCATTAGTGGGGGAAAGTTATCCACAG
>JBJEDY010000013.1:0-3690 GCA_051872535.1 Bacilli bacterium
TTTAAACCTGTGGAAAACTTCTGTATAATAGTGATATGAGTAAGTGTAGAAGATATGAAAAACGTAAAATTATAAATATAATTTTAGAAAATCATTTTGAAAAGTTTAAAGAAGATAAGTTGCCAAGAATAAAAAGTAAAGAAATGCGTAAGCATATAATTAATGTAATAGAAAAAGCATTAAATTGTGGAAATATAGAGCATGGATATATAAAACATAAATGTTTGAACTGTAATGAAGAATACATTCATGGATTTTCATGTAAAAGTAAATTCTGTACTAAGTGTGGGAGAATGTACTCAATTAAATGGTCTGAAAAGCAAGCAGAGAATATGTTAAATGTAAAACATAGACATGCAGTATTTACAATACCAGAAGAATTAAGAAATTATTTCTATAAAAAGCGTGAGCTTTTAAAAGAGTTGCAGGATGCAACATATGGAGTTGTATCACATTATTATAAAGAGAAGGTTAAAGGAAATCATGAAGTAGGATTAATTGCTGTAGTTCATACATTTGGATCAGATTTAAAATGGAATCCTCATATACATGCATTGTTTACAGAAGGTGGAATAGATAAAAACAACAAATGGTTTAAAAAGTTATCTCATATACCATATAAATATCTAAGAAAATCATGGCAGAAACTAGTGTTAGATATAATAAAAGCTAACTTTAAAGATAGAGAAACGCAAAAATTAATAAATAGATTATATAAAAAATATAATAATGGATTCTATGTGAATGCCCAAAGAGATTTAACAAAAATAAAAGAAGCAGCAAAATATATAGGTAGATATCTTTCGAGACCAGCTATCGCTGAATATAGAATAAGTGAATATGATGGAAAAAACGTAACATTTTGGTATGAAAATAAAAATCCTAAAGAAAAAGTAACAGTCAAGATGGATGCGTTGGACTTTATAGGTAAATTAGTAAATCATATACACCCGAAGGGTTTTAGAGTTGTGAGAAGATATGGATTGTATTCCAGAAGGAAAAACAAACTTAGTATTGAGATTGTAAAACTATATAACTTTATAAAACAAAGAAATATATTTGAATTGATTGAGAAACAGAAAAATAAGAAGATAAGTTTTAAGGAGAGATTGATAGAAACTTTTGGTGTAAATCCATTTATATGTACTAGTTGTGGCAATGAAATGATGTTATGGGAAATTTGGCATCGTAAATATGGTGTGATATATAATGTATTGGATAAATCAAATTATAAAAATATTATTAATGAAATAGATGAATTTAAGCCAATAAGAATAGTAGATACAAATGAAAGTGAACAAATATGCTTATTTTAAAAGGGTTATTTTGGAAATATGAGTAACCTTATTTTGTCATGCTTAAAATAAGGTATAATATAAAAAATAAAATCTTTAGGAGTAAGACTATGTTAAAAGAATTGGAAGAGATGAGTATAGGACAAAAATTATATGATTATCAATGCAAGTCATGTGGATTTGAAAAAGGAGTACCAGAATTTCTTATCGAAGAATTTAGAATGGATATGATATTTGGAGCGATAGCTCCGCTAGAAGATGAATTTATGCCAGAACTGGTATGTCCTAATTGTAGAGCAAAATTTGAATATAAAAAAACTGACGACCGTTAGGTGTCAGTTAAGGTGACCTATTTATAGGTCATTTTTTATGAAAATAAAAAGGATAATTATGATAATTTATGAATATTATTTTGAAGAGAAATAATATTTAATAGGAGTGATAAAATTTGAGGCTGGTTTGTTATAACATACATAAAGGCATGGATGAATTTAGAAGAGTTACTTTACTCCAACTTATAAAATATCTGAAATCTTTAGATGCTGATGTGATTTGTTTACAGGAGATATTATATTATCAATTTAATATGATGAAGTTAATATTGAAAATGAATGGAGTATTTGCTATTCATGTTCATAATAAAAAAATGAAATTTGGGATTTGTATTTTAAGTAAAGAAAAAATAATTAAAAGTAATCATATCTTATTAACTAGTAAAAAAGAACAAAGAGGTATGTTGAGTATAGATAGAGAAAATGAAGTTATTATAAATACTCATTTAGGGTTGGATAGTGAAGAAAGAAAGATTCAGATAAGCGAGATATTAGATTTCGCTAAAAATAAAGGCAAAAACATTATAATTTGTGGAGATTTTAATGAAGAAAATATAAATTTATCATCCTATAAAGATGTTGCTAAATATTTATTTGAAGATAGAAAAGCAACATTTAATAAATGGAGAATAGATTATATTTTTTGTAGCAAAGTTACAAAAGTTAAATCATATCAAGTAGATCAAGTATTTTACTCTGATCATTTTCCTATTATGATAGAGATGTAAAGTAAAAAATCTGAAAATGAAGAATATTATTAAATTTAATTTATTTAAATTTATGTAAGGAGTGGGTTTAATGAGTAGTGGTGGAAATTTACTTCAAATGGTTTTTGATGGTATATGGTCAACTGGTGAGATGATATTTAAATCTTTTAGGAAAAAAGAAGAAGAAAAAGCACCTTTAGACATATTTTTTAGCAAAGCTGGTTTATGTAATAAAGATCAAGAATATCCTAAATTGGTGGAGACAATAGTGACCAATAAAGAAAAAATTTACAAAGTGGAATGTCCTTTAGGTCTTGGAAAATCAGATTTTCAAAAATATTCTGATGCCTTAGAAGTATTTTTTGGTGAGGAAGTGGAGCTAAAATCATCAAAAGGATTTATATATATAAAGATGAAATAGCTCTTTTTTAATTATTTTAAGTATAAAAAATCATAAAAAAATATAATTTAAATTTACAGAAAATTATAATTTTATTGACTATTCTAACATATACCCCTTATAATAGACACAGGGGAAAGGTTAGGCGGACATTTAAGGAGGTCACAATGAAGAAATTAAATAAAGATATAATAATAGTAGGGTTTGCATTATTTGCAATGTTTTTTGGTGCAGGAAATTTATTATTCCCACCATTTTTAGGACTTATAACAGGTAAAAGCTGGTTAACTGGTTTTACAGGATTTATACTAGCTGACGTAGGTTTATCCTTACTAGCAATACTTGCCATAGGAAAATGTGGTGGTGAAGTTAGTAAAGTATTCTCAAGAGCAGGTCATAAATTATCTATTGCATTAGGATGTGCAATAATGATTTGTATAGGACCGCTTTTAGCAATACCAAGAACAGCAGCAACAACATTTGAGATGGGAATTCAACCTATATTTGGTAATTTTAATGCAGTAATATTCTCAGTAATATTCTTTGCAATAACATTATTATTAACAATAAAACCATCAAAAGTTGTTGATATAATAGGTTCTTACTTAACACCAGCTCTATTAATAGCATTATTAGTGTTAATAGGAATGGGAATAATTAATCCTTTAGGAAGTATTGAACCATCAACAATAGATAATGTATTCTCAGAAGGAGTATTCCAAGGATATCAAACATTAGATGCACTAGGAGCAGTTTCTTTAGGAGCAGTAGTTATAACAAGTATTGCCAATAAAGGATATACTAAAAAAGAAGAGCAAGTTAGCATAACGTTCAAAGCAGGATTAGTAGCAGCTGCTGGATTATTCTTAGTTTATGGAGGATTAACATATCTTGGTTCAACAGTATCAAGTATGTTTGATTCAAATGTATCACAAGCAGGACTAATAGTTTCTATA
>JBJEDY010000014.1:0-3486 GCA_051872535.1 Bacilli bacterium
TTTAAAACATCTGCTTCTTCAGCATATATATAATTTATTTGTTCTTTAGTTAATTCAGTAGGTATCAAATTTTGTTTTATAGCATCTGTATGTATTCTATAATTAATTTTAGAAAGTTCTCTTTTTGCATTCCAACCTAGTTGTTTTTGTTCTTCTGTTTTTAATCTTTCAAATTCTTTAATCAAAAGTAATTTGAATTTCGGACTTATCCACATCCCAAATTCGAACGCTATATCTTTATGAGCATAGGTTCCACCATATCTTCCTGCTTTCGACATTATCCCAATTGCATTTGTTTTTTCTACCCATTCTTTAACACTAATTTTATAACTATTTAAACCTGCTTGACTTTTAATTATGGCGAATTCGCCATAATTAAAATTAGGATTGTGTATTTCTTCCCAAATACCTAAAAATTCTATTGTATTTCTATTTCTTAACCAATCAGATACAAAGAAATCACCATCTTTAGATTTAAGCATATCAGTGATTGAAATGTAGTCTTCATCATCGATTTTAAAATATGATATTTTCTGTTCTAAAACTGTTAATTCTGCCATTTTTAAACCTCCTGTTGTTAAGTCAACTTATTTATTAAATTTACCAATTAATAATGCTTATGAATTTTTGCAACATCACATTGCAAATTAAACTATTGACATAATTATACTATAAATAGCAAGAATTTCATATACGATTACAATGTTTTTTTTAAACTTAATCCCTACTATTTCCTATTAATTTTTCTGATAAATATTGCTAAAACTAAATATACACGTTATAATTAATACATCAAATACAAATGAATTTGTTTAATTAAAGTGTGCAACATCTCTTTAGCATTTGCTCAATTGACAAATCTGTTCGAACTATTCGAACTTTGATATATAGAAATCAATCGCAATGATTGATTTTTTGTTTCATAAAAAAATCCCCACTGGTAATTTAGATACTTGTGTCAAAATACCTAGAGGGTTAAATATTTTGTCAAAACAAAATATTGTCTATATACAAAAATATGGTATAATATTTTCATTAATTTTTAAAGAGGACAAAATAATGGTTGAATTTTATAAAGGAAAAGCAATAACTCAAGATAAAATACAAAAAATAAAAGATATAGCCTATAGAAGATATTCTCCGGAAATATTTAACGAATATTTTAATAGTTTAAATGACATCAGAGATTTATCACATTTGCATGGTGTCGGTATTACCATGGAAACCTTAGTAATAGGTACAGATTGGTTTCTTTGTTACTCTGAATCAAAATATTACGTCACAATTTTGGAATGGGTTTCTATTGATAACAGAAGTAAGATGCAACAGGCTATAGAAATGATGAATGTACTAAAACAAATATTAATTCAGAATAAAGATAAATTATTTATAGCTGATATGAGACATGATACTTCTTATACAATGTATTTAAAAATGTTACGAGAAGGTTATTTTAAAGAGATAAATCATGAATGTATAATAGATTGTGCTGCTCCAGTTCAAGTTCATGATATAAAAGCAAAATATATGAAAAACTTTAATTCTTTAAAAGATTTTTTAGCTAGTAGCGATTCTAACAATTATACTAAATATTTCAAATATGTATTGCACCATTTAAGTTTTGTACTTACTGATAAATTTGTAAAAAAATATGATTGCACATCTTCTAAACCAGAAAGAAAAATATTAAAAAAAGAAAAACAATAATAGTTGTAGATATCTTCGACAATTGCTCCATTGAGAGAATTACTGACGTAGCACTAAAAGATTCCAAATTTAAAGATGTTTATGATTTTGGAATTAATAAAAGTTTAATAAAACAATTTGATGAAAGTTTTATGGAACAAATGAAATATATATATATTAATTTTATAAATTGTAGTTTATATGATTATTTTAAAAAAAGCAGCAATAAAATCTTGCCACTTTTAAAACTTAATCAAATGAATATCTTCTCTTTAAATATAATTTTTTTTCTTGTTCCATTGTTTGTTCTGTAATACTTGTATTAGAATTTATAATTTCTCTTTCAAATGCTTTATCAAAATTTTGTAATTGTATTATTATACCTTGCATTTGATATAAAACACTTGCTAATTCTTCATTATTTTTAATCTTATCAATATTAGCAACTACTTGTTTTAAATGTTCAAATTGACTTTTTAAGTCGCTAGTCGCTATACTTAAATCTACAGAATTTCTAATATCAGAATACTCTGCTTTTTTATTAGCAGCTAGCTTTTTTATGACTCCAATAGTAGATTCAGTTGTTATTTCATTTGGTAGACTATTTGGATCTAATATTAAACTATTTAAATATATTTCTCTATAATATTTACTTACTTCTTTTTTTGCATCATAACATTCTGAATATAAACACATACAATAACAAGAACCATTAGTTTTATATTTAATTGGATTATTTAAGTAAGTTGATTTAACTTCCATATTTTCTAAAAAAGCAAAATATCTTTCAGAAGATGTATTAAGATAATATTCAAATTCCTTAAAATCTAAATTCTCTCCATATTTAATTTCCCTAAATCCTAATTTTTTCAATTTTAATGCAACTTCTTTTATTATTTCTATATTTTCTTTATTTTTTTGAAGATATTCATAAAAATAATCTTCTGGTAAATTTCTTCTACGATTACCTTTTACATCATAACTAATAAAAGTTAAATTGCTTAAACAAAAATAATTTTTCATAACTTCAATAGTACGTTTATGCTTTTCTATAAAAGATTTATATTTGCCAGAACGAATAGAAAATTTGCCTTGCATAACTTTATATGCCTCATTAATCAAATCTTTGTTAGTTTTAGATTTTATTAATCTCTCTAAATCTTCACAAAATGATTTATAATCTTCTCCAATCTCACATAAAGTTATTAAATGATTAATATTTATACTTTTACATTGATCATCCCACTCATAAGTTGTTGAAATCATTAAATAAAACCTCCCTTAATGTTCAATATTATAACATATTCTCAATGATTTCAACAATATAAAGTGATAAGAATTATAAAAAGTATACCCTAATATATTATTTCGTTATTGAAATAAAATTAGAAAATTACAATAGGTATTTATACAACGCTTAATTCTAATAATTATTATAAATCTAATCACAACTTTTATTAATTATAAGTAACATTTGTTTTTAAATCTTCTAATATTCTAATAAAATGATTTGCTTCTCGTACTACATGATCAGCTAAAAGAGGAATAATAATACTTTTAATTTTACAATTTAGAATACCTTCCTCACCAGTAACCTTAAAATTTCTAAAATTAATTGTTTCATCTAAACTAATATTAGTTAAACTATTTGGATTCTTTTGATAATCTTTAATAATATTTTCATACTCATCAGCAAATCTATCAGCAGTTAAAATCAACTCATCTTCACTAGGGTCTAATAATCCCCTAATAAATTCAGCATGTTCTTTCATAATATTATTCCAAAATAATTCTTGTTCA
>JBJEDY010000015.1:0-3355 GCA_051872535.1 Bacilli bacterium
CTAAAAGATATAAAAATGGAAAAATATATAATTACCAATATAATACAAACTATGATATGCAATTTTGTGCAATGGAATTAGAACTTCCTACTAAAGAGGTTGTTGTTTCCTTTGAAGGAACTGACCATACTATAGCAGGTTGGAAAGAAGATGCCATATTATCATATAAGTATCCGACTGAATCACAAGTATTAGCAGGGATATATCTAAATGAAGCGATTAAAAATACAAAAGAAAAAGTAATTGTATGTGGACACTCTAAAGGTGGAAACCTTGCTTTGACAGGTAGCATGCGTACAAATTTTTTTCGTAAACATCGAATAAAAAAAATCTATTCCTTTGATGGACCTGGTTTAAAAGAATCAGAGTTTAAATCTTTAGCATATAAAAGTGTGAAAAAGAAGTTACATAATATAATACCAGATACAAGTTTAGTAGGAGTACTATTTGAACAAGAGAACTTAGATGTTATAAAATCTAATCAAAAAGGATTATGGCAACATAGTGCTGTAACTTGGATGATTGATAATGATAAATTTATTCGTACAGAACAAAACAGATTAAGTATAGAACTAGATAAAGTAATTAATAGTTGGTTAAAGTCTTATAATTATGAAGAAAGAGAACTTATTGTTGATAACTTCTTTCATTTACTAGAAGAAGCTAATATAACAACACTAACCGAGATTAATCTAAAATCTATTTTTGAAATGGTCCGAGTATCTAAATCTTTAGATAAAAAAACTAAACAAGTTATTTTTCACGGAATTAGAGTACTTTTAGGTGGAATAGGTAGTACCTTTGTTAATGATGAAATAACTAAACTAAAAAATAAGATTTTCAAAGAAAAGTAAAGCGTCTATCAATTAAATGTCTATTTACATAAATGGTGTAAAAAGGAAAATAGGTGATATAGTGAACGGAGTAATTATAATTAATAAAGATAAAGGTCGAACAAGCAGAGATATTGTTAATGATTTAGTACATATTTTTAATACAAAAAAAATTGGTCATACTGGAACACTCGATCCTATTGCAACGGGTGTTTTAGTAGTATGTATTGGTTCCTGTACAAAATTAGTAGATATATTAACAAGTAAAGAAAAAGAATATATAGCAACAATTAAACTAGGTATAAAAACCGATACAGGTGATATTACTGGAAATATTATTTCTGAAAAAAAATATGATGTAAATAAGAAAATTGTTGAAGAAACTTTACATTCTTTTCTAGGAATAAGTTTACAAACTGTACCAATATATTCAGCAGTAAAAGTTAATGGAAAAAAATTATATGAATATGCTAGAAATAACGAAACAATTGAGTTGCCTAAGCGTGAAATAGTGATATCATCTATCAAGTTATTAGAATTAGTAGATGGCGAAATAAAGTTTCAAGTAACTGTATCAAAAGGAACCTATATTAGAAGTTTAATTGAAGATATCTGTACTAAATTAAATACTGTTGGAACTATGTCATCTTTAATAAGAACTAAACAAGCTAACTTTTCTATAAATAAAGCTGTAACCATAGATGATGTACGAAAAGGAAATTATCACATAATTTCGAAAGAAGAATTATTAGCTAATTATGAAACCATTAATATCGATAAAGACTTATATGAAAAGATAAAATGTGGTGCTCTAATACTTAAAGAGTTTACAAGTAATTATTGTGTTTTTAAATATAATGACAAAATAGTTGCTATATATCAAGAATACACCAAAGATCCCTCTTTAGCTAAGCCATATAAGATGTTTGTTTAATATTTGAAAATTAAATATTTTTTGATATAATTAGTATGACAATAAAAAGGGTGAGTAAGATGAGTGATAATCAGAAGTTTATAATTATTGCTATAGTTATCTGTACTATACTTGCTTTTCTTGTAAGTATACAACAAAGAAACATTGATAATGAGGTTAACTATGATTACTATGTTGTAACTGACTCAGGTGAAAATGACCCAAATCTAGTAGAAGGGTATAAGATATCTAGTAATATTTCCTCAAAAATAACTGATAATCACATTCGCTTAGGATTATCTGCAATATTGGATTATAATTTAAATATCCAATCAACTGAAATATATCCAGGTGATATATTTGATAAATATGATACTTCATCTTTACCAAATGATTATATAATTACAACAGCTCTTAACACACTATATAAGTCTGATATATTAATACAAACAACCAAAACTGAAAAAGAAAGTACCGGTTTTGATTATAAAATAACTTCTTTATCAGTTGATAGAGTGATCAAGTTCTTGTTTGGAAATATTAATTATGATAAGAAAATAGCAACATCAGAAATCTTTTATAAAGAAGATACTGATATTTATTACTATAAAGAAAATCCTTCAGAAGAAAAGAAAAATCATATTGAAGTTAATATTACTGAAATCAATGAAAATAGTAATATATTAGAAGTTGAAGTTGCCATTGCTTATATAAATTATCAAGATAAAAAAGTATATGCTGATCGTAATGGAAGTATAATTATTTCTGATTCAATTAATGAAAAAGAATTATTTAATAAAGAAGAATTATATCCTAGATATAAATTAGAGTTTACTAAAAATGAAAATAATATATATATTTTTCAAAGTATTGCTAAAATAGATAGTATTGAATAAGTTATTGACAAAAGTATATACAATGTATATACTTTTTATAAATTGGAGATGAAAAAATGGAAATAAGAATTCAAAAATGGGGTAATTCTGATGGAATTAGGATTCCTAGTAGTATTTTAAAATCCTTAAATATTAAAACTAATGACATATTAAATATTGAACAAAAAGATGATCAAATAATTATTAGTATTCCAAAGAAAAAAAAGATATCATTAAGTGATAGATTTAAAGAATATAAAGGTAAAAATTTAGCTAAAAATTATTCTTGGGATGATCCTAAAGGGAGAGAAATATGGTAAAGTATGTTCCAAAACAAGGTGATATTGTTTATTTAGATTTTAATCCCATTAAAGGACATGAACAAAAAGGCTTTAGACCAGCAGTTGTTATTAGTAATAATGTTTTTAATTTAAATACTAAAATGGCTATTGTTTGTCCAATAACATCAAATACAAAAGATTTTCCAACTCATTATAATTTAGAAGATACCAAAAAAATACAAGGCTCTGTTTTATGTGAACATATAAGAAGTATAGACTATGAAATAAGAAATTTGAAATATGTTGAAAAACTAAGTGACAATGATTTTATAAGTATAATTACATTGTTAAATGCTTGCATTTAAAATGTTTTGTAAATCACAGTCCGTGGAAAAGTTCTTTTTTCTTGACAAAGGTCCGGGGGGGGTACAATACCAGTAGAAAATGTAAAGT
>JBJEDY010000016.1:0-16256 GCA_051872535.1 Bacilli bacterium
CCCCCCCCAGGTCTTTGTCAAGTTGACATTTTTTGTGTCAATCAAAGAAGTGTACAAAAAGATAGTCTTAAAAAACTATTTTTACATAGGCTTTAAAGTTATCTTTAGCTGCGCAAAATACAGTTAATGTATTTATTATTACAATTATTAAATTTTAGTAGTTTACAATTAAATAATTAATTAAGTATATTAATTTATGTAAAGTAATGTGCCGGTTGTACCCAATCCACCAGGATTTAAAGTCAAAGTTAGAGATTGACCTTTATAACCTTCTATATAAAATACAGCAGAATTATTAGGCCAAGCTTTATCAGTTCCAGATCCTTCTGTTACTTTTATTGCTCCATCCATATTATATGTATGTAACCTTGAAGTACCGTCTATACCTCCACACATCAATATGTATTTTCCATCATATGGAAGTGTTATTGTCCATTCACTTCCATATGAATTTATACTTAACACTTTTGTTATGCTAGAATAATTTCCATAATATGCCATCCTATGTCCACTATCATTACCCCCACTTTTATCTATTATGTAAGTGTAAGATTGACCAATTTTACCCTTTATTAAATATACATAAGTTTTTTTATAACTAGTATATATTGCAGTATCTAATAGACTCACTTCAGCTTGGTCACTATTAACTGAAACAGTAGGTATTGATCCTTCATTCCATACAGTAACACAAAGTATTTCGGTAGTGTTCGTAAGCGATACTGTTTTAGTAATTGATCCATGTCTAAACAGATTCTCTACTGTGTTTATGTATCCATACGATTCTATTTCGCTAATATCCAACCCGTTGGAAGTGCTAATGTTTTCTATATTACTTGCCATGGTTTCTGCTGAGTCTGTTGGTAATGTTTCAACACCTTTATTTGTTATTGCTTGGGCTATTGTAGTTTTAAAATTTATTAATCTATTTGATGTATCATATAAATCATTTAATGCATCATTTGTATTACTTACATTCCAGCTTGAATTATCTGGTATAAATGTTATATTTGCTGAATTAAAATGCACAGCTGCTGATACACTTACTACTGATACTACTATTACTGTTATTAATACTAACACTATATCCTTTGTATATTTTTTCATACAATACCACCTCTACTTTACATTTTCTACTGGTATTGTACCCCCCCCCAGGTCTTTGTCAAGTTGACATTTATTTGTCGTATCAAACTCTTATAGGTGATGTATCTATTTCAATATTAGCTTTATTATTTAAAACAAATAACCTATCTAATTCACGTAATGTATCGTTTAATTTATCATCTTTTTTATACTTAATAAGAATTTGAAAACGATATATATTATTAATTCTAAACATAGCTGCTGTTGTTGGACCGAGAATTATGGAATTTGGACTTAGATTTTTATTTAAGAAGTTTCTTACTTTTGTTATTTCTTGACTAGCTATATCATAATCTTTACTTGTTACACGAATACTACATAAATAGTAGTAAGGCGGATAATTTAATTTATGGCGATTTTCCATTTCATAATTATAAAATTTCATATAATTGTTTTCTTTAACACAATTCAAAATAAAATTATCTGGATTAAAAGTTTGTAAAATAACCTCTCCTGGTATTGTACTTCTTCCAGCACGTCCTGATACTTGACTAAGTAAAGAGAAAGTTCTTTCTCCAGAACGAAAATCAGGAATGTTTAAAGTTGTGTCAGCATTAATAACACCTACTAAAGTTACTAAAGGAAAATCTAGGCCTTTAGAAATCATTTGCGTTCCTACTAGAATATCATATTCATGATTTTTGAATTGATCAATAATTTTTTGATGAGAACCTTTTCTAATTGTCGTATCAGTATCCATTCTTACAATTTTAGCATTAGGAAATTGTTTAGAAAGTTCTAATTCTAATTTTTCCGTTCCTAGACCATAATAATTTAAAGATTCTTCATGACATTCAGGGCATTTATTTTCTTTAAATACTGTATATCCACAATAATGACACCTTAAATTATTTGATGATTTATGATAAGTTAAAGAAATATCACAATGTGGGCATTTATAAGTATATCCACAACTAGAACAAGTAATTATAGTAGAAAATCCTCTTCTATTTAATAGTAAGATAATTTGTTCTTTTTTATTTAAACGATCAGTTATCTTTTGTTTTAATAAATCGCTTATTACCATATTTCCTTTTTTCATTTCTCTAGATATATCAACTATTTCAATATTAGGTAAAATGGATGTTCCTATTCGATGGGGCATTTCTAGATATTTATATACCCCTTTTAGAGATCTGGCCATCGTTTCTAAACTTGGTGTAGCACTGCCTAAAATTAAAGGAATATTATTGTAGTTAGCACGATATTTAGCAATATCAATAGCATTATATCTTGGCATATTTTCTTGTTTATATGTTTCTGAGTGTTCTTCATCAATTATAATTATCCCTAAATTAGTAAGAGGAGTAAATATAGCACTACGAGTTCCAACAACAATATGAACTTCTTTCCTTAAGATTTTTAAATATTCATCATATTTTTCACCATCAGATAATGCACTATGAAATATAGCCACATCATTTCCAAAACGTTCATAAAATCTAGAAACAATTTGTGTTGTAAGAGTTATTTCTGGTACTAATAATATAGCTGTTTTACCATTTGCTACAACGTTTTTTATTAATTTGATATAAACTTCAGTTTTTCCACTACCAGTTACACCATGGACTAAATAAGTATTATATTTATCTAAATCAATAGCATTAACAACATTTTGTTGTTCTTCTGTTAACTTTGTAAGATCTTCATCATAAACATTTCCATAATCAAGTCGATATATTTGTTCTTTTTCTTCAGTTATTAATTCCTCTTCTAATAATGCTTTAACTATATTGGAAGATATTTCGCTTTTTAAAACTTTATGATCAATTAATAGAACTTCTAGTACTTCTATTTGTTTTTTACGATTAGGATGATTATTAATATATTTAATAACTTCCTGTTCTTCTTTAATTAATTTTATATAAGTTAGATATTTATCATATTTATGTTTTTGTTCTTTTACTTTTAATGATGATGGTAACATTGTTTGATAAGCTGCTATTAGAGTTGATAATGTTGTTTTTTGTAAGTATTTACCAATTGATAACAATTCTTCATTTAAAACAAGATTTAAATCAACTATACTATCAATTTCTTTTAAAGAGTAACTTTCTTCATAACTATTTTTTATTTTAGTAACAAAGCCATTAATTAGTTTGTTTCCAAAAGGAACAAGTACTTTCATACCTATTTTTAAATTATCTTTAATATAATCAGGTATTTTATATGTAAATGTTTTATCAATACTTTTAGCATTATATTCAACAAGAACTTCTGCAAACATTACTATCACCTCATATTAGTATATCATAGAAAAAAGAAAGTTTTTAACTTTCTTTTGCTGTATAAATATCATAACTTCCCGTCTGATCCCCATCAGAAGTTAGTTTTAAGATATTATTTATTCCATCTTTGCTTTTAACTTCAATTTCAAATCCTAATTTATTTTTATATCCTTTTTTATTTAACTCATTAAATAGTATTTTAAATGAATCTTTTAGCATTTCTTTATCGTAATTGGAATATTCCCCTGTTATTTTTATATAGATTCTAAAACCGATTTGATTAAAGAACTTAACATTATCCATATCAATATATTCTTTTAAAACAATTTCTTTACTTCTTTCTGATAATTTTGTTTCATCTGTATTATCAATATAAGATGCTCGATAGTATTTACCCATACAACTGCCAATAAAATAGCAATCCTTTTCTGGTTCTAATTCAATATTTACATTGTTTATTCCACTAGTTTTTAAAACCTTAGTTATTTCACTTTTTATGCTTTCGATTTTAATATTATTTAAATAATCATCTTCTACAATAAGTTTATTAACATTATTATTTGTTTTAACTGTTACTTTTTTATTAGATGAATCTTGATAAGTTTCCTTATTTATTTTAGTAAATGATACTCCGTATCTATTTTGAAGTGTTTCAAGTATTTGTTCTTCAATTGTTTTTTGAGTTGCTGGTTTATTTAAATTATTTAAATAAAATCGATATCCTATTAAAGCAACTGCAAATATTAATACAATTATTCCTAACTTCATTAAGTTTTTCTTTTCTTTTTGAGCATTAGGATTAATTGGTGATGATGAAGGTTTTAATTTTTCTTCTTTTTTAGATTTTTGAAGTTCTAAAGCCGCTATTCTTTCTCTTTCTTTTCTTTCAATTTCTCTTTTATTTACTTCATCTACAACAGCAGCTAGTTCTGCTTTTTCCCTTTGTTCAATATTTGTTAAAGGTTTAACTATATTATTTTGTTTTGTTTCTTCATTTTCTTCAAAATCCTTATTCATAATAATGCTCCTCTACTATAATTTAGTATATCTAAAATATTAAAAAATAGCAATAAGTGTTACAATGAAAAAATAACAAAGAAAAAGAGTGTTTAACACTCTAATATTTTGAAATATTACTTTTTGAATATTTTAGTTCTTTTGAGGTTGTAATGTTAGCACTAATTGTTGTGAATCTTCATTGGCTCTATTAATATAAAACCTTTTATTTTTTCTTATTTCTTCAAATAATTTTAAAGTAAATTTTGTTTTATTTTTACTTTTTTCAACAGACTTTAAGAATTGATCTCCTTTTTCATAATTACCTTGCGAATAAAATTCTCTTGCATATATTAAGCGTATTATATTAATTTGTTCATCTGTCATGCCAAGTTCCTGACATGCTGTTTTAACATCTAATCCAGATTCTAAAATGTATGATGTAATTTCAGCAAGATTTTCTATTCCATAATGATTTTGAATATCATTATCAAAATCTTCAGTTTTCATTTTAAAGTGAGGTTTTTTATCTTCTTTATCTATTAATCCATTTAAGCTTGCAATTAATTCAGTAAAATCAAAATCTCCATTTTCTTGTTTACTTAACTGTGTAGCAATCGTAAGATAATCAATTGCTCTATCTTTTTCCATTTTTTTCATATATGCTAACCCTAAATTAGCATATATGAATGCTTTTGGTTCTCCAACTTGTAATAATTGTAAATTGCATTCAATACAAGAATCATAATCACCTTTTTTATATGCTAAACTTCCCATATTGATTAAATTCTTCAAATCAACATGTTCATCAATAAAAGGTTTATATCTTAATACTATTTGTCTATTATCTCCTTCTCCAATACTAAATGATACCATATCAGGATATTCTTTAACTATATTATGTATTATTTTTCTTCTTTCATTATTCATTGGTTTTAATAATACTATTCCTTGACCATTTAATAATAATTCATATTTGTTTTCTATAAATTCTTTTTCACTATCTATAGTTTCTATTAAAGAATTAACATCTTCTTCTTTCGTTACTGATTGTTGTTTTTCTAATATTTTTGATTCATCAACTTTTGGAGATTCAATTTGTGCAATTGGTTTTGATATTTTAATAGTAGTTGAATTATCTTTAGTTTGTGGAATATTTAAATTTTGACTTTTTATAAATGCTTGTTCAGCATTATCTAAAATTGGATTATTTCTTTTATATTGCATCATTTCTTCAGAATTATTTAACACTTGTTGTAATCCTTCTGTTAAGATACATTCTTGTCCTAATGAGTTTGATTTTGATATTATGTCTAAATATATTCTTGCTTCATCAAATCTATTTTGTGATAAAGCTATATAAAATTCTTGAATGTAATTAGAAATATCAAATTTGAAATTATCTCTGCTAACATAAGTTAATGCAACCATAGGCTTTGTAAAAGCTATATCCTTTTCAATTATACTTAATTTTATTAAATCTACTATTAAGAATTCATACTCTTTTTTATTTATAGAATCTATATAACTTCTTAATGTTATAAATGCCTTTTCTAAATCACATTTCATCAAATATCCAATTACATCAGAAAATGAAGAATTTAAAGACATTTCTTTTGAATCTAAAATTGAATCTTCATATAAATCTTCAACTACTGGCTCTTCTAAATGTTCATCTTCTATAATCTCTATTGGAGTTTGTGAAGAGGAAGAAATATGTTTAGTCATACTACATATATCTGATAGTAACAAATAAATCGTATTTTCAGAATTAATTATATTTTTTTTAGCATTATAACTTTCACTTAAACTAAGTGCTAGGTCGTAATTACATCCATCTATTGCTTCAAATAATTTTTCAGATTTAAATATTGTTTTTTCTGGTACTTGTTGTGTTTCTTGTAAATGTATGATTTCATTTACTAACTTTAAAGTATAACTATCAGTTATACTTAGATTATGTTTTTTCTCTTTAGCTTCTAAATAATTAACTATTTCTTCATATTTTTTATTTTTTGCTAATTCAATTAAAGTATTTTTACTTAAATTTTCTACTTCAACAGCTTGAAATAATAATACCCTAGTAATTATATCTTGTACTGTTAATGAACCATGTTTAATAGTTAAATCCTTTAACTGTTTCAAAGCATAAGGAAATTTTCTTTGTAAAACTGCAATTCTAATTTTATTTTGCTCAGGAATATCTTGATATCTTTTATCATTAAAATCTACTCTAATATCTTCAATTTTTAAATATCTTGCATATTCTTTATGCTTATCAGGAATATCTGTAATTATACTCAATAAGTATAAATAGAAATTACTATCTGCATTGTAATATGGATTTTCTGTGTCTGATAGCACTTCAAAATATTTAAAAGCTGATTCATAATCTTTATTACTTATACTTCGTAAAAATAATTGAAAACATGCACCTAAATGATTTGGATCTAATTCATAACATTTTTTAAAACATTCTGTTGCTTTATCATACTCTTTTGCAGCTATTAATCTTTTTCCATAATAAAATAATTCATCTATTTGCTTGAAAGAATAACATCCTCTTTTTACTCGTTCTAAATAGCCTTGTTCTATTAAGTCTGCTAAATCTTTTGAATTAAAGCCATAACCATTTAATTCTTTTGTTGTTAATTCATTAGCATTTAATATTCCTTCATATAATTTATTTAAATTCTCTTCATTAATCATTTTTTAATTCCTCCTTGAGTTCTTTTTAAAGCTATTGCTTCATTATGGGTAAAACCTTCACTATCAAATTCTGATGACAATTGAACAGGATACATAGTAACAATATCTTTTGTTCCAATCATTGTAACAACGCATAAATCACTTGTTATTTCATCACCCTTATAACCTATTGGCGTATCTAATCTAAATCTATACATATCTGAAACCTCAAAGTGATTAGAATTCATAGTTTCTATTTTATCTCTTGCATCATTTAATAATTTTTTTAAGTCAATATATTCGAAAAAACAACCATTATTGTTTCTTTCTTGTTGATTAGTGTGTTTACTTATATGATTTAATAGCATTTCTTCACTACTATCAAACAATCTGTATATCATATAATCTCTAACTGGATCAAAATTATTAGGAACACTTTTTAGTTTTCCTAACATAAATAATAAATAAGCATTAAGAATTCTATAGTGTTGTAAATGTTTAGAAGTAAGTGTATATTCATCAATTGTATTTAATATGTTATAAGCATCTTCATAATTCTTCTCTAAAATATTTAGTCCAACTAAGCCAAAAGTAGATTGGATATTAAATTTATTATTTAATTGTAATGTTTCTAACATTTTTCTCGCAATTACATTATCACCCGTTTGTATGTACAATTTTGCAAGAGCTAATAATGATTTATTTTGCATATAAGGATTAATCATGCACTCACTATAATGTTTTTTACTTGTTTCAAAATTATTCTCAATATTTTCTAATAATCCCCATATTTGTTTTAGTAAAATACTATTTAAATCCTTATGTTCAGTTAATATTTCTCTAGCTTTTGCATATTTACCTTCTCTAATTTCTATCTGAATTAACTTAGATAATGATTCTTCACGATACGATGAATGTTGGAAAGCTATTTCAAACCAATATCTTGCATTAATATAATCATTATTTCTCCAACAATTTTGTCCTTTGAAAAAAGCTTGTCTACCATCTTTATTAATTGCCACGACCTTACTCCTTTCTACATTTTTTTAATTATTAACTTTTATGTTTTTTACTTGAAAGTGCTTAATATAATACTATTTTTTTTAAAATAAATCAATTATAAGTTAATTAATAAAAAGATTTTTTTATAAAAAACTAGTGTTTTTCAACACTAGTTTAGATTTTTTCAACATCAATAGTACATTCATGTCCATTTAAATCATATTTTTCCGTTAAATTATCTTTCTTAATAATTTCTGTAGATAATGTTTCAGTTTGAATATATTCTTTAAATTGTTCTACACATTTATCAATTTCTTCATCACCATTATAGTATAGTTTAATTCTATCAGCTACGTTAAAGTTTTTAGTCTTACGTAATTGTTGAACTTTAGATACCATTTCACGGGCAATTCCTTCTAGAATTAAATCTTCAGTTAAAGCAGTTTCAAGGATAATAAAGTTATTATTTTCCATACCAACATTAAATCCTTCTTTACTTGAAATTCTAATTTCTACCATGTCAGAAGTAATTTCTTTATCCTCACCACCGACATTCATTATAATAGATTCACCTTTTTGTAATTTAACAATTTTATCAGAAGATAATTCTTCAAGTTTTGTTTGGAATTCTTTAATTAAAGGTCCAAATATTTTACCAACTTTTTTAAAGTCAGGTTTTACTGATAAGTTCATGTATTCATTTAAGTCATCAGCAAATACGATTTCTTTAATATTTAATTCTTCTTGAATTAAAGGTAATAAATCATTAATTAATTCTTTATTTTTACCATCCAATAAAGCTTCTTGAAGTGGTTGTCTTACTTTGATTTTAGTTTCTTCACGTACATAACGTCCAATTGAAATTAAACTTCTTACTAAATCCATTTTTTCTTCAATATGTTCATCTATTAGGTTTTTATCATATTTAGGGAAATCAGCTAAATGTACTGATTTTTCTCCTGTTAATTTTTGATATATTTCTTCTGTAGTATATGGAATAATTGGAGCACACATTCTACATAACCCTTCTAATACTTCGTATGTAGTAATATAGACTGATTTTTTAGAATTATCTAATTCACTACTCCAGAATCTATCTCTATTACGTCTAATGTACCAGTTAGATAAATCATCTGATACAAATGTAGTTATCAATCTTGTTACATTGTTAAGATCAAATCTATCATATTCTATAGTTACATCTCTTAAAAGTTTATTATACTTTGACAATAACCATTTATCGATTTCTTCTCTATCTTTATATTCTATATTACATTGTTTGATGTCTATTCCATCAATATTAGCATATGTTTGGAAAAATGAATATGTATTTTTTAATGGGTTAAAGAATTTAGAATATACTTCTTTAACTCCTGTTTCAGCAAATTTTAATGGTGTCCATACTGGTGAAGCATATAACATGTACCATCTAATATTGTCAGCACCATATTTTGTCATGATTTCTACTGGATCAATAATATTGCCAGTTGATTTAGACATTTTCTTACCAAATTCATCTAACATCATATCATTTACAACAACATTTTTGAATGATGATTTTCCAGAAATAATAGTTGAAATAACTAATAATACATAAAACCATCCACGTGTTTGATCTAATCCTTCAGCAATAAAGTCAGCTGGGAATTGTGATTCGAATAGTTCTTTGTTTTCAAATGGATAATGGAATTGTGCATATGGCATTGATCCTGAATCGAACCAAACATCCATAACATCTGTTACTCTGTTCATTATTTTACCACATTCACTACATTTAATATGTAATTCATCAACATATGGTCTATGTAATTCCATTTCTTTTACATTTATATCTTCTACTATTTTTTCTTGTAATTCTGCCATAGAACCAATCACTTCTCTATGGCCACATTCACAAGTCCATACTGGAAGTGGGCATCCCCAATATCTATTTCTTGAAATACCCCAATCAATCATATTATCTAACCAATTACCAAAACGTTTTTCTCCAACATATGATGGATACCAATTAATTTTATTATTTTCTTCAATAATTTTATCTTTATAAGCTGTAGTTTTAATATACCAAGCTGGTTTTGGATAACTAATTAAAGCTGATTTACATCTCCAGCAATGTGGATAATCATGTGTTATTTTAATCTTTTTGAATAATTTATCATTTTCTTTTAACCATTTAATGATATCAATTTCTAGTTCTTTATCTGTAACTAATCTACCTTTCCATGGTCCTTCTGTATAACATCCATCTTCTCCTACTGGATTAACAAATCCAATACCATTTTTTTGACAAACTCTGTTATCGTCATCACCATATGCTGGGGCTATATGTACAATACCAGTACCATCTTCGGCAGTAACATAACTATCTGCGATTACTTCATGACATTTACCTTCTACTTTAACAAATGGCATTAATTGTTCATATTTAATACCTACTAGTTCAGATCCTTTGTATGTTTCTAATACTTTATAGTCTTCTCCTAATACTTTTTCAGCTAAATTTTCGGCTAAGATAAATTTATATCCCATTGATTCTACTTTAATATAAGTTAATTCTGGATTAACACAAATTGCAACGTTTGCCATTAATGTCCATGGAGTTGTTGTCCATGCTAAAAAGTATTCGTCTGCATCTACTTTTTTTAACGGAACGATTACTGTATTAACTGAATCTTCTTGATATCCTTGCGAAACTTCATTAGCTGATAATTCTGTACCACATCTAGGGCAATACCATAATACTTTATTGCCATGATATAGCAATCCTTTTTTATCCATTTCTTTGATAATCCACCACTCAGATTCGATAAATTCATTTGAACATGTTACATATGGATTTTTACAATCAATAAATTGTCCCATCATATCAGTTACAGCATTAACTTCATCAATATTAGTTGCAGTAGTTTTATTACATTCTTTACAGAAATTTTCGACACCAAATTTTTCGATATCTTCTTTTCCTGTAAAACCCAATTTTTTTTCTACATTAACTTCAATTGGTAAACCATGTGTATCTAAACCAATTTTTCTTAATACTCTATATCCTGTCATTGTTTTATATTTGCAGAATGTATCTTTAATTGTTTTAGCAAATACATGGTGAATACCAGGTTTAGCATTAGCATAGATAGGGCCATCATAGAATACCCAATCTTTTTTACCTTCTCTATTTGCAATAGTACTCTCTAAAATGTTTTCTTTTTGCCATTTTGTTAGAATAGATTTTTCAACTTCTGCTATTGGTCTTTTATCTAATTCTTCAAATTTTTTCATCTTATTACTTCCTTTCTTTTTATAAAAAAACATCCATAAAGTTAAGGGCGAATTAATAATCCGTGGTACCACCTTAATTTATGAATGATTCTCATACACTTAATCTCTTAACGCGAGTAACGTTTATTCCTAATATCAGAATAACACATCAGAAGTGATCTATAATATTTTTTCAATTTCTGAATTTTCACCAATCATCAGTTCTCTATAATTTAATAAAATATTACCGTCTTCATCAATTGCTTTATGTAATAAAATTATACAATTAAGGACTATTTATGTCAATTAGGTTTTAATCAATATTATTATATTGAACTTTCTTTTTTTAAAATAATTATTGCAAAAATATCTTTTTTGGCAACTTTTATGTTATTATTATAATAGGAGTGGTTATAGTGGATACAAGTATATTTAGAGAATATGACATAAGAGGAGTATATCCTACACAAGTTAACGAAAATGTTGCTTATCAAATAGGAAGAAGTTATGGTTCTTATATTCAAGAAAAATTAAATAAAAAACTTTGTGTTGTTGGCCGTGATAATCGTTTATCTAGTCCTTCTTTAGCAAAAGAATTAATAAAAGGTATTACAGAATCCGGTTGTGATGTTATTGATTTAGGTTTAGTTACAACACCAATGTATTTTTATGGATGTATTAAAACGAATGTTATTATAGGTGTGATGGTTACAGCTAGTCATAATCCTAAAGATGATAATGGATTTAAGTTTAGTTTTGATAATTTAGGTAATGCCCGTGGTGAACAGGTTTACAATTTTAGAGATTATACCCTACAAAGAAAATTTCTAAATGGTACTGGTAAAGTTACAACTTTAGAAATATTTCCATATTATAAAAACTATATAAAAGATAATTTAAGATTTGGTCTTAGAAGACTTAAAGTAGTTGTTGATCCTGGTAATGGTACTACAGCTTTATTCGCTAAAGATTTATATAGTGAATTCAATATTGATTTACATATGATTTGTGATAAATCTGATGCTAACTTCCCTAATCATCATCCAGATCCAGCTGTAGCCGAAAACTTAGTAATGTTACAAGAAGAAGTAAAAAGAATTGGTGCTGATGTTGGAATTGCTTTTGATGGCGATGGTGATCGTGTTGGTGTTGTAGACGAAAATGGTAATATCGTTTCTACTGATAAATTAATGATTATTTTTATACGTAGTATTATTAATCAAGTTAGTAATAAAACTTTCTTATATGATGTCAAATGTTCGAAAGCTTTAGAAGATGCTATTATCGATGGGGGTGGTACCCCTTTTATATCAAGAACTGGTGCTAGTTATACAAGAGCTAATACATTAATTAATAACATACCTTTTGGCGGAGAATATTCTGGACATTTGTTTTTCAACGATAAATGGCCTGGATTTGATTCAGGAATGTATTGTGGGTTAAGATTATTAGAAATATTATCAAATACTGATCAAACTATTACAGATTTATTATATGGTATTAATGAATATTTTAATACTCCAGAAATAAAAATTAAGGTTACAGATGAAATAAAATTTAAAATTGTAGAAGAAATTAAAGAATATTGTCATAATAAAAAATATGAAACTGTGGAAATTGATGGTGTTAGAGTTAAATATCCCGATGGTTGGGCCTTAGTTAGAGCTAGTAATACTGGTCCTAATTTAACAGTAAGATTCGAAGCTACTACGAAAAAAAGATTAGATTCATTAAAGAAAGAATTTATAGATTTAATAAATAAAATAGTAAAGAAGTAAAAAAAATATTACTTCTTTTTCATTTTTATTTTATAATGTATTAGTGTAGGAGAAGAAAGAAATATGATAAATTATATACTTTATGAAGATAACGACTGCAGTATCAAAAAATATTCTTCAATAATTAATGACTTTATGATGAATAAGAAAGAAAATTATAAGATTATAAAGATTAGTAAATATGATAATAATACTTGGTCAAAGATTAAAAATATAGATACTAAGAAAATATATCTATTAGATATTGAGGTACCTGGTAAATCTGGTATCGAATTTGCTAGAGAAATAAGACTTAGTGGTGACTGGATGAGTCCAATTATTATTTGTAGCAGTCACGAAGAGTTTAAAATGACTGGATACACTAGTAAAATATTAACTTTAGATTTTATTGTGAAGAATAAAGATATCGATAAAAATATTTTGGATGCTTTAAGTGTTGCATTTGATATTATATCAACGCACAAATCATTTAATTTTAAATATAGCGGCGAATATTATCAAATACCATATCAGAGTATTTTGTATATTGAGAAAAATATAAACGATAACTACTCTACTTTGCATACTAAAAGAAATAAATATATAATAAAAGATACAATAAATAATATTTTTAATTCTTTAGATGATGAACGTTTCTTCCAAAGTCATCGTAGTTGTATAATTAATTTAGATAATATCTCATCTATAGATTTTTCAAATAATACTATCTTCTTCTTTGGAAATATAAGTACAGAGTTATTATCAAGAGAATCAAAAAGAGAATTAAAAAATATGATTAATATGTGAGGTTTATGATGAAATATTTATTGATATTTGGATATGCTTTTTTAATGGCTTACTTTATTAACAGATTATGTTTTAAATTTAAAGATAAAAGAAATTGCATTAAATATAAATGTCTTGCTTTAATAATTAGTTTTACACTACTCTTCTCTTTTCTTTGTTTTAGCAATAAATATTATTTAGGAGGAATTATTCTTTTAATAATGTCTCTTATTGCTTTTTATATTCTTATTATTCATACAGATATTAAAAAACTTCTTAACGAATATAAAAATGTTGTTAACTATGTTAATACTAATGAAGATTTAATTCAAAAATATCGATTTTTAATTCACGAAAATCGCAATCAGTTAATCTATATAAGAAATATGACTGATAAAAAGAATAAAGAACTTATAAGTTATATTGATAATCTCCTTAATAATCAAAATAAAGCTACTAATGATGATTGGATAGAAAATAGTTTAATTAATATTAAACTTAATGGATTAAGAGGTTTCTTAGAATTTAAATTAAGTGAGATGAAAAAAGAAAATTTAAAACTAGAAATTAGTATTAGCGATGATGTTAAAGATTTTAGTCTTAAAACAATGGATATAAGTGATAAAGAAAAACTTTATACTATTATTGGTGTTTTAATTGATAATGCCAAGGAAGCATTAATTGAAAAGAAGAAAAAGAACTTTTCTTTCAATATATACGTAAGAGATAATAAATTATATATTATATTTGCTAATGAAATTTGTACTTCTTTTGATTCAACATTTATATATAAAAAGAAATATTCAACAAAAGGACTTGAACATGGAAATGGTTTAGGTATTGTTAAAAAAATTGCTAATCATAGTAAGTTGTTTAATTTGTTTACTGATGTGTATGATAACTATTTTGTGCAAACTCTTGTTATCGGACCGAAAACCACCAAAAATTAACAGAATACCACCTTTTAAAGTTCTATTATTATAGTTGTGATATTATTATATTGCGCATGGAGTTAGTAGTGAATATTCACGGAACAGTAATAGAATTATACGAAGGTGAGGTGTCTTACATGAGAGGTAAGATTAAATGGTTTAACAATGAAAAAGGATATGGCTTTATTGAATATAAAGAAAATGAAGATATTTTTGTTCATTATTCAGCAATCGTGAAAGATGGATACAAAACTCTATCTGAAGGTGACGAAGTTGAATTTAATTTGATTGAAACTACTAAAGGCTTACAAGCTCAAAATGTAGTTAATGTTAAAGACTTAATATGTCAATAAAAAAACAAGGAATAACCTTGTTTTTTTATTTGGCGATTAGTGCTAATCAGCCAATCCCTTTTTATTTTTTAGATTACTAGTGAATCTAAAGCTAAGATAATCATATCATTTAAAGCAGTTTGTCTTGCTTCAATTGATATCACTACGTCTGAGAACTTAGAGTCAACAGCCGTTACCATACATGTAGCTTCCCTTCCAAAGCTATTTGCAACATGAATTAATCCAAATGCTTCCATCTCTTCTGCAAGAGGTTCAATATCTTTTGGAATTCTATTTAATATTGCATCTATATCAACGTAAGGTCCAAAGACATCGGTTGTCATTATGGTTCCTACATGTATTTTCATATTTTTTTGCTTAGCAACTTCTAAAATACGATCATTTAATAAAGTAGATGGCTTTACAGTTTTTTCTTTATAACCATCATATTGAAATGCAAAATTTGATTCAGTATATATTTGATCAGCTAAAACAACTTCAGGTACTTCAACACTAGGAGATACAACTCCAGCTGTACCAATACGAATTATTTTCTTAACATCAAAGAAATAGAATAATTCCCAACTATATATACTTACTGATGGCATTCCCATTCCATGCCCCATTACTGTGACTCTTTTTCCTTTATATGTTCCAGTAAATCCTAACATATTTCTAACACTAGTTACTTCTTTAGCATCTGTTAAAAAGTTTTCTGCAATATATTTTGCTCTTAGGGGATCTCCTGGCATTATAACAACATCAGCAATATCATCTTTATTGCATTTTATATGAATAGGTTCTTCTTGTGGTTTTATATTATCCCTCCTCTATTTTACACTTTTATTATACAACATTTATACAATAATATTGTAAATAAAAATAGATATTTACATTATTATTGTAAATATCTATTTAGTTAAATTGTCTTAGTTAATAAAAGATTATTTTCTTGTAAAAATAAAGTGTCCTCCGATGATAATGGTACTTGTAATTCATTATTCCAATTATTAGCAAATAAAATGTACGAATTAACAAAAGGATCATTTATATTATAATACTCTTCATTTATCTTTTCTTTACTTATTACCAAATCAACTTCGGGATATTCAGCTAAGACACTTCTAATAACAT
>JBJEDY010000017.1:0-3245 GCA_051872535.1 Bacilli bacterium
GTGTTCATAGTTTAAATCCTGGTAAAAATGAAATAGAAGTTATTGTTAAAGGAACAGATGAAAGTACAACAACTTATAAAGTCACAATTACTAGTGAAGAAACAAATAACGAACCTAGTACAAAGTTAAAAAGTTTTACTTTTAATAATAAAGAAGTAAAAATAACTGATAAACTTACTTATTTAGTAGGTGTTGCTGAAGATGCTAAAACTATTAACTTTCAAACTAAGACTGAAACAACCAATGCTACTGTAAAAATTGATGGCGATGAAAATATTAAGCCAGGAATAAATATTTTTACTATAACAGTTAGTGCTAAAGATTTAGATGATACTGTTTATACAATTATTGTTTATAAACCAGAATCAAGTGTAATTACTTATTTAGAAGGACTAGATACATTAAATTCAAATTTAATTTATGAAATGCAATTTAATCCTTATATACCTGGTTCTATATTTGAATTATTAAAAGATAGTAAGTATACAATCACATATAATAATGTAAATCAAATTGGTGGTTTATTATACAGTTTATCTTTTAATAAAAATGTTATATATACTGAAGATTATACGATTGATTTTGTAAAAACTAATGAATTACCACTTACGTATGCATCCACTGTACCAGAAAATGTAGATATTAAGTTATTCATTGACCCAGAAGAAGTGTTTTCATCTAAATTATATTTATATAGTTTTGATCAAGCTACAAATGAATATACATTAATTAATGATAACCTAGAAGTAAAAGATTATTACGTATCGTTTACTTCTACGGGAGCAAGAACTTATGTTTTGAGTACTTCAGCTATTACTAATAAAGAAGTAACAACTACTGTTAAAAAAAATAATGAACTTTTAATGCGAATTATTTTCTTAATTATTGGAATTTTATTAGGAGTACTTGGAACTTTATTTGTTATAAAAAAGCTAAAAAAGAAAACTAAACCAATTGTAATTAATCAAAACATTGAAAGACTTTAAGCAAGTCTTTTTTTAATCTTCACAAATAAGTTCAATTTTTCGCCTAAATAGCATAAATTAAACTAGAGGGTGATTTAAATGTCTAGTTTTAAAGAAATAGTAACTAAAGCTATCGTTGGTAAAGGTCGTAAAAAAACTAAAAATAATTTTCAAATCCAAACTGAAGAAATCCCAAATACAATTTTAGGATGTTGGGTAATTAATCATCGTTTTAATGGTTTTAATAATGGCTCACAAGTAAGAGTAGATGGATCATATGATGTTAATGTTTGGTATTCATATGATAATGATTCTAAAACTACAGTAAGTACAAAAAGAATTAATTATTCAGAGGAAATGAATGTTAGAATTAAAGACGGATCTAAAGATAATAATGAAATAATAGTAAGAAGTTTACAACAACCAACTGTTACTAATGTCGAAATAAAAGAAGGATTAGTCGATATGCAAATAGAAGGTTCTTTAGGAGTTGAATTAGTAGGAGATTCTAAGTTTAAAGTTATGACTGATGACGATGGAGAAGATGATTGGGATGACATCGATGATGAACCACAAATAGAAGAAATAGAAGAAGATTATATAAAAGATGATAGTAATGAAACTAACTAAAGTTTCATATTATCTTTTTTTATGAAATAATATAATTGTATGTAAACCAAAAATGGTTGACAGTTATATAATATTTTGTTAAACTATCTGTAGTAAACAAAGGAGGGACAATTATGGCAGTTAAATTAAGATTAAAAAGAATGGGTTCTAAACAAAAACCATTTTATAGAATTGTAGCAGCTGATTCAAGATGCCCAAGAGATGGTAGATTTATTGAAACAGTTGGTACTTATAATCCTGTAGCTAGAGAAACTAGTATTACTATAGACGAGGAAAAAGCATTAAAATGGTTAAACAATGGCGCACAACCTACTGAAACTGTTAGAAATATTTTAAGTTCTCAAGGCGTTATGAAAAAATACGACGAATCTAAGTCTAAAAAAGGATCTAAAAAAGAAACAAAAACAACCACTAAAAAAACTACAACAAAAAAAGAAGGTAAATAATTATGGAATTAAAGGAATTTACTGAGTTTTTAGTGAAGAGTATTGTTAAAGAACCAGATATGGTTAAAGTTCAACAATTTGGTGGAGAAGAAGACGCAACAATACTTGAAATAATAGTTCATGAAGATGATATGGGTGCAGTAATTGGTCGTAATGGTAAGATGGCAACATCTATTCGTACAATCATACAAGCACACGCATATCTACTAGGAATGAACAGAGTAAAAATTAATATTGATTCATTTTAAAATTACGAGATATCGTAATTTTTTTTTGACAATAAAATTGACTTTATTATAATAAAAAAGTAAAATAAATTTAATAATATAGGAGTGGTATTATGTCTAATACAAAGAAAAAAGTATGCATAATAATAGTATCAGCACTATTAATAGTAGGAATGGTAGCTGTTTCATATGCATATTGGAGTATAAGTAGAGTACAAGAAACTACAAATGTTCTTGCAAGTGGTTGTATTGACATAAGTTTAACTGCAGAAGAAAATGTAATAACAATTCAAAATGCCATTCCAATAACAGATGAAGAAGGAATGAGTTTAGTACCATATACTTTTACAGTAACAAATACATGTAAATCATCAATTCAATATGATGTAGTACTTGAGTCTCTTGCAGGAACAACACTACAAAATACAAGTGTTCAAGTAGCATTAGGAAGTAGCAATAAATTATATTCAGAATATGAAGAAGTAGAAACAACACTAACAGATTCCAAAGAAGCACGAAGATTAACAACAGGAGTATTAACAGCAGAAAATAATAGCAAAACATACGAATTAAGATTATGGATAGATGAAGATGCCCCATTAAGTGAACAAAATAAAAGTTTTGAAGCAAAGATAGTAATAAATGGAACAGCTATAATAGAAACATTATCTGATTCAGGAAATACAGGAGGAAGTGGTTCTAGTGGTTCAAGTAGTGGAATAGTAAGTTGTAGTGAACCAACTACATCACCAGTAATAAGTGGAGACTTAATCCCAGTAACAATAGCAGATGATGGAACAGTAACAAAAGCTGATACAAGTACTAAGTGGTATAGTTATTGTGAAAAGAAATGGGCGAATGCTGTAATATTAGAGGATAAAACAAAGACATATAATAATGGCGATACAATACCAGAAGATAATGGTTCTATAATTTCTAGTGGGGAGTAATAAACTCCCTTTTAGAATTTTTAGTGG
>JBJEDY010000018.1:0-15307 GCA_051872535.1 Bacilli bacterium
CTCACCATTTTTTTCTTTTACTTCATCATAATAATGTGTGATAATTGGATTAAATACTGAATCAAATCCAATTTCCTCACTTAGTTCCCTTTTTAACCCTTCTTTTAAAGTTTCACCTTTTTCCAAATGTCCTCCAGGAAATTCCCATGCACCTGGGTATAAATCATCATTTTCACTTCTTTTAACTACTAAAAATTCATCATTATCTTTCAAAATGCCAGTTAAAACAATTCTAGTATTCATATAATATCTCCTATCTGTTGTTAATTATATCACGTATTTTTAATAAGTCATCGACAATTATGAAATCATTACTTTTATTGCCATAACTATCGATATTTTTCATATATTTATTAAATAGAATCGATACTCCACCTTTTTTCTTCCATTCTTCAAGATTATATATAACATCATCTATCAAAATGCAGTTATTCGAATCAACAAAATCTGTTTTAGAAGAATTATATGGACAAAAATAATATTGAAAATGTTTTTTTTATTTAAAAATTCTGTTTTCGCTTTTTGCTCCTTTTGGCAATATGGAGTCAAGTCATTTTTGGACCGTTTTTTTTACGAATACGTGCTTTTTTGTGTTGTTTTTGGATTAGATAAAATCTAATGCTTTAACTATTATATATTAAGCATTATTTGATAAAATAAGTTTTTTTAATTTCATAGCTGACTCAGTTATGTTTTCTTTTCCCAATATAGGTCTAATCATTGCATAACCAGAAATATTATAATTTTTAAAATTAGGAATAGTGTTTTCATTTATTCCACCAATAACAACTATAGGAATTTTACAAAAGTTTAGAATCTTTAGTAATTCTTCATGGCTAACAATTTTTGCATCTTTTTTTGTTGTTGATTTATAAATTGCACCTACACCTAAATAAGTTGCGCCATGTTCAATAGCTCTTTTAGCCTGTTCCAATGTTGTTACGGTAACACCAATAATTTTATTTTTTCCCAGAATTTTTCTAGCCTCTAAACAAGAAATATCATCTTGTCCTATATGAATGCCATCTGCATTAATTTTTAAAGCTACATCAATATTATCATTAATAATTAAAGGAACATTATAAGCATCAGTTACTTTTTTAATTCTATCTGCTATTAAATATATTTCTTCTGTTTTTTTATTTTTTTCGCGTACTTGAACAATAGTCACTCCACCAAGTATTGCTTGACGAACACACTCTTGTATATCATAATACGGATTAATATCACTATTCGTGCATAAATATAAACTATAATCTATCATTTTAACAATACCTTATGCTTAGATTTAAACTCTGAAAAAATAAAATCATAATACGGATCATTATCTGCTGTGAACACTTCATTTTGTTTATTATTAGAAATCTCATTTTTCAATTTTTCAACCTTATGTAAGTCTAAGTGCTTTTCAAATTGTGAGCAATCATATATATCTTTAGGTCTATTTCCTATTTTACTTAAATATAATGCTTCGAGTGTTATAGCAAAATATTTTATATTATTATGATATTTAGGTTCATCTGAAAAACTTAAATTCACAACCAATGGGGAATTATATATTTTTTCTATATAAAACTTACCATCATCTATAAAATAATCATTTTGCTCAATAGTATTATCTTCTCGCCTTACATACATAAAAAGCGTAATTGGAATTTCTAATGTATTTTCATAATACATTTTTAACATTACTCTTTTTGTTCCATCATTTCTATCACCAATTTGTCTTTTAAATGTAAATCCATAGTTAATACAAACTTGCTCCAATTTTTTTAAATCATTCATATTAACAAATATATCTAAATCATGATGATAACGTTGAAGTTCTTTGTTAATAAGCATATAAGACAAAATACCACTCGTATAATAATATTCTACATTATTTTCATTGAACATTACATTACATTTATCAAAAATTTCATATATACTTTGATGATTTTCGTTTAAATGTATAATATTTGGATCAATATTCATCTTTTTTAACCACAAATATCTTTTTTCTAAATCGCTATAATTTAACTGATTAGATTTAATATAATTATAAAATTTTTCTTTCTCAATTAAATAACTAAAATAATTATAGATTAAAATATCCATTTCATCATTAAATCTATTATTACTCATATTCTTACCTCCTATGGAAACGGATGTGGTAAAACTGTTAAATTATCGTTATACTTTAAACCTAATTTTTTTGGTACATCAAAAAATCTTTTAGCACCAAGTCTTGGATAAATATGACTTTTATTTAAATCAATTAAAGATGGTGCAATAACTTTAACAACTTTAATTCCTGTATCTTTTATATCATCCGTAGTTAATTCTTTAAAATAAACATTGATATCATTCTTTTTTAAATTGATCAAAACATCATCAAACGAAATTTTTTCTTTTTTATATTTAATTAATTGACTATTAAATAACAGCTTGTTAAAGTTGTCACCTTGATAATATAAAAAATGTTCATATAATGTTTTGATTTTATCTGGATTTTTTTGTCTTACATCCATAATATTCAAAGAATAAAAATACGTAAATAAACATTCCTTTAAAGATTTATTAATTGCATAATCTGAATCCAAACTGGCACAAGCACCTATTCCATAATGATTTCTATTATTATCTATTTTATATATTATCGATAAATAAACCGGAACATTTAAATCAGAATATAATTTATGAATCTTAATATTATAATCTTTCCTTATATTATCAATAAATTTTTTGCTTTTTCCAAATATCGTATTAATATCAATCTCAGGTGGATTAAGACGTTGCATAAAATTTATCATTAAGGCATCTCTTTCTATTAACTCCATCAATCCACTCATTACACATTCATCTATAGAAAAACCAGCAGCCATTCCTGTAGACGTTGTTTCAGCTACAACTTTATTAATATCAAATGGCAGATAAATTAAACTAGCAGGCCAAAACATATATTTTTTTCTATCTTTAACATCATAAATTTTTGTCCATTCTATAACATCAGAATTTGGATTTAAAAAATTATCAAACCTGGCATACTGTTCATTGGTATATGTAGAAAATTCAGAAAAAACATATTTTTTATCAAGTTTATCTTTTTTACATGAAATTATTTCGTTTTTAGGTATATAAGACATACAATACCTTTCTAATGCCTCTGCTAAACAACTTGTTATTGCAGTAGTTTTATCTTCATTTACTCCTAATCCACCACTTGAAACATCACGACTAATATTAAACAATTCTTTTGTATTAGCACTTAGACATTGATACATATATAAATTATATTTATCTAATTCATGGCGTTCCAATATTGCATTTACAATACCAAATTTATCACTAAAAATATTTGATAATCCCTTATATTCTTTTCCTAACACATTTAATATTTCATCTCTATTTAAAATCAACTTATTTCTAATCATTTTTATCACCTGGCAATTTTATTATTTTATGTTTAATAACATTTCCATCTTTAAATATTTCAATGACCTCATTATCAGATAAAATATTCTTATACATATTTATCAACTTTCTACATTTAAAACCGGGTATTTTTTTATAAATTTTTAATGAATATATACTATTTGATATTAACCGTTTATAAAACGAATTGCTATCAAATTTTCGATTTAGTAAAGGCCCAATTAGATAGGATGTTTTAGTTTTAGAAACAAGTATTTCCTTTCCTGATAAACTTTTTTCTTTGAGATATTCCGAATAAAATAAATAATTATTTTTTTTCATAATTTAATCTCCTAATTTTATCATCAGATTTCATCATATTATTAGCTTCATCATTAAATTTGTCTAAATTAGATAGTAATCGATTCTTGTTTTTTGAGTTATTATTTACAGAGATAAACCATTTTCCGATACTTGTATTCATAAACTCATCTAATTCTTCTTTAGCCTTTAGTTGCTTTGTTTTAAATAAAGGATCACATACTATAAATTTATTATCGTCATAGCCAGATATTAAAATAGCATGATATCCACCTGGAATTTCACCAGCTACAATAGCAAGATTTCCTTTTTCTAATTCTTTTCTTATCAATTGAGAATTAATTTTAATCCCATTAACAACATTTGTACCCATCAATTTAGCTCTATCCAATATTTCTTTATATTCTGACATTGCAAATTGGAAATTTTCTTTGCTTAACGCTCCTTTATCATTATTAAATAAAGTCAAATCTTCGTGATATAGTGTTGTATCTAATCCATTTTTCGAAAAATGAAATGCTAATGCAGAAAATGGAGTACCACTCATATATTTTGAACCATAAATTCTATAATAACGTCTTTCATCATACCAATTTGCTTTTTCCATGACACCAAAATATTCCAATGCCATCATCATACATGCAATTGCACATGTATCACCTCGTTGCTTATAAAGTCTAACTTTTTTTTCCATTTTTATTTTCCTTTCGCTTTGTAACTTTTTAAGAGCTCCAATAATTATCTCTTTATTATATTCATATATGTACCCATTATTTGGTAAAATTTTACTTTCATTTAGATATTCTAAAATTTTTCTTCTTAATAAAAAACCAGATATTCCAATCAAATTACTAGCAATCAATTTTTCGTTCAGGTTATCATAAATAATTATATCTCTTATTGCTTTTCTATCAGGATGTTCTAGGGTAAAATAAAAATGTTTAATTTTATATTCATCAGAAATAGAATATTTTTTAATATCATCTAACAAGCGTTTCGCTGTTATTGTAGAATCAAGATAATTCTTAAATCTTTTTAGAAATCTAGATTCAAATATTTCAGTATCATTCGCGTGGTATTTATTTAATAAATACTTTTTAAATTCATCTGATTTACTATTATCAAACTTTAATAAATATATATAATATAAATGGTCAATTTGATATTGAGCAAAATACGTTTCAACAGGTGGAGTTATTAAAAGATGACTAGACTCTTCTAGTTTCATATTCTCATCTGCTGTAGAAATAAATCCACAATTATAATCTAAATACTTTTTTATAGCCCCAGACATAACAAGTGTAGCCTCATCAACAACACATGATGTTGAATATATTTTTACTAAATTTTCTATTTCATTAGGTGATAATTCTATATTATCATTCCGTATCAAATCAAGAAATGCTGGCTCTAATAATACTTCATAATAAGAATTATGCCAATCCCATCTATCTATTAATCTTTTTAAGAAAATTTCAGGAGCATTCAGTAATTCTTTGTTCATTAATTGACTAATATTTGGATTAGACTCTGCATAATATCTATTTGCATTAAATAACTGTTGTTCCAAAATTTCATCTATATTTTTTTTCATGATATTTGGAATAATTTTACTCTTTATATTTTCCATTTATTAACCTCCCATTAAAGTCATAGTATACTAACTATGACATTCGAAATAAGAAATTATGCAGTGCAAAGCATATCATATTTTCTATTAAATTTTTTCATTAATCTTCTCATATGAACACCTCCTTATTTCTTTTTAGTTTTTTAATGAGATCACTATAAACTCAATATTTTATTTTTTATTAAATTCTCTTATTTTTCTTTTAGCCTTTGTAGTTTGAACTTTATCTATCCATTCTTCTCTTGGTCCATATGACATTATATCAGTAATAATTCTAACTCTGTCTTTATTATGAAGTTCATAATCAGGATCTACCATATTATCATTTACTACTGCGCCTACCATTGTATTACCAATATCAGAATGAATTCTATACGCAAAATCTATTGCTGTTGCTCCTTTTGGAAGTTCTATTATTTCACCTTTTGTTGTATAAACATATATTTTATCAGCAAACAATTCTGATTTCACTTGCCATACAAATTCTTGATTATCTGCAAATACTTTATTAATTTCAACTAATGATTTAAAAAATTGATACTTATTTTTTAAATCTTCTTGCATTAAATTTCTAGCATCACCTTTTTCAATATACCAATAAGCAGATAATCCAAATGAAGCAACTTTATCCATATCAAATGTTCTTATTTGAGTTTGAACAAGTCTATCCTCCGGTCCAAACACAGTTGTATGTAGACTTCTATACATATTTGTTTTTGGATTACAAATATAATCTTTAAATTTATCATTTATAGGATGATATTCCTGGTGAACTAATCCAAGTGTTTGATAACAATTAGAAATATCATCTACCATTATCTTTAAAGATAATAAATCATGAATATCGAATATTTTATGTCCCTCATTTAATCTTTTATATATTCCATATATATTTTTTGTTCTTATTTTTATTTCATTGGGAATATTTTTATCAGTCAAAACATTATTGATTGTAGATAACATTTCTTGTAAACAATTTCTACTATCATCTTCTATTTTTAATTTTATTTCTTCTATTCTTTTATACTTGTCTGGATATAAATATTGAAGCGATAAATCTTCTAATTCAGATTTTATTCTATACGCACCAATATAATAGGCAAGTGGAACAAATATATCCATTGTTTCCATTGAATTTTCTTTTTGTTTAAATTCTGATTTAAACTGAAGTGTTCTCATATTGTGTAATCTATCTGCAAGTTTTATAATTATTATTCTTGCATCAGTTGTTATTCCTGTAATAATTTTTCTTGTGTTAGCCATATTTTGATCATTTTTAGTTGAGAAATTTAATTTGCTGATTTTTGTTACACCATCTACTAAATTAGCAACCTCTTTATTAAAGTCTTCAGCTATTGCTTCTTTAGTTATTTCAGTATCTTCCAATGTATCATGTAATAAACCAGCACATATCGTATCAGTATCAGCATTCATTTCAGATAAAATGTATGCTACATTTAATGGATGTGAAATGTATGGTTCTCCACTTTGCCTAAATTGTCCTTCATGTAAAGATTCAGCATAGTGATAAGCTTTTTCAATTGATGGTATTCCTGATTCATTATATAATCTTACATTATTTAATAAATCATTTAAAGATATTTCATTCATATATTAGACCCTCCAACTAAATAAAAAGCGCGTAAATTTCTATATCAGAAATTGACGCGCTTCATCTACTAATATTTTATTTGAAAGTTCAGAAAAAATAATCCTATCTAAAAAGCATAATTTTAGCATATTAATTATTTTATCAAAAGATTTTAAAAATATAATAATATTATTCATAAGAATCTCCTTTCAAAATAATTACTATTAAGGTATCTCAATATTTACAAAAAGTCAAGTATTTTTATTTCTTTTCATATACTGATATGACATATAAATCCATACAATCAGAATTTTTATCATATATGACATTATCAACAATTGAAATCATATGATAGAAATTTTTCTTATCATAGCAGAACACAATATATGAAAAATTATCTATTTTTAATTCTTTAACTTTAATGTCTTCTTCACAATTAATTTTAAAAATATTATTATTTTCCATATATGTTTCAAAAACTTCAATATCATTAAATGAAGAATAATTTAATTCTTCTGCAGCTTTACATAAGGCATTATAAATATCATCATATTCTTTATTTAAAATTTTACATAAACTTCTTATTACACAATTACTTTTACCATTTTTGTCTGATATATAAAATTCTTTAAAAGTCACATTAATCTCCAATCTTTTTTATATTTGTATACATTCTTGAATGATATCTATCATAGAATTTAATAGCATTTTCATTATAAGCAAATACATTTACTAAAATATATTCTCATCCTAAAGATTATCTAAATAATATATTCATTATATGGGAATATACATTCCATAATTAAACCAATAGTCCTATCAACATATTCTTCAAGTTCAACTAATAAATCTTTTACATCATCCAGAATCTTTCTGTTTCTATCGTTTTACTACCAATCAAATTCATTATTTATACTCCATACTATTATTATATTCTATCATAACCACACCAATCAAGAATTAATTATTCTAGTTTTACTATTTCTCAAGTATCAATATCTTTTAGTATTTCAGTAATTCTTACTATTTTTAGAAAGTTGTATTTAATATTCTCTACATGCTTACAAGGTGATACCTTTAGAATCAACACATACTGATTTTACAATTTTATTTTCACCATTTGTAATCATATTAGCAATAGCTTTCTTTCACCACACACACTAAGAGTTGATGTTGTATCAATACAAACCCCAGTATAAATATTATGATTTTTAGTAAGTATTGCTGCTCCTACTCCTCCTGCAATAAATGTAGTTATATTATTATTTATTATATAAGAAGCGACTGCTTTATTGAAACAACTAGTTCATTCCCAGATGCGATAGAAATACCTTTTAGTAATTCTTCTACTCTCATGCTAGAATTAGCTTCTAAGAAGATTTGACTTCCACCCATACTAGCAGCATTACTACTTATTATTACTTGGTCATCATAACTTAATTTACCACTATCTATTTGTTCCATAATTAATAACATTGTCATTATCTTAGTCATTGATGCTGGTGCTAATTTTTCTTCACTATTTTTCTCATAAACAACTCTTCCAGTTTCATAATTTACAAGAATAGCGCTTTTAGCATTAGGAGCTAAATCTTCAGCTTGGACAAACAAAGTTCCGCTGAGAAATAAGAATACTGCAAATAATATTTTTTTCATAATACACCTCAATTAATTAATATGTTTACATATTTTAAAATAGAATTATAAAGAAATAGTTTTTACTATTCAATTAATAATTTTTATGTTATGATATTATCAAATAGAAAGAAGTGAGGTTAAGATTATGCCTGAAAAGGGAAACAACGGTATAGAAGAATCTGTACCTACTGTAGATAATACAGTATCTGAACAAAGTCCTATTGTGGATAATGTTCAACCTACTGAGTATTCCGTAAATGACTTCGGATTACCTAGTGGTGATGATTTTACTGGTAACGGTAAAAGAAAAAAGAAGCTAATACCAATAATAGCTATCATAGCAGTTGTATTAGCAGCAATCGGTGGAGGAGTTTTCTTCTACTTTAATAGTAAACCAAAAGCTGTTATGGAAAGCGCAATTAATGACGCTTATAAGAAAGAATATGGAGATTTGAGTAAATTCTTCAAAGACCTTGAAGAAAATTCATTAGACTATGATATTTTTAATGATACATTAAAAGTATCTGGCGAAGTATCTGTAGGTGGAGAATTATTAAAAGGTCTTGAAAACAATACTATTAAATTCGATTTAGGAATTGATGTAAAAAATGAAATGTTCGAAGGAACAGCTATTCTTACAGAAAAGAATAAGGATTTAATAGATGCTACTGTATTTGGTAAAAATGGAAAACTATACATGAAGAGTAATAGTTTACTAAATGGTGTTTACTATATTGATGATTTTGATTTTGAAGATGTTCTTGATCTTTCTGAATTAGAAGATATGATGAATCAAGTCAATCTACCAAAAGCAAAAGAAATAGATAAAATTGTTGAATCTATTAAAAATGCTGTAATTGAATCTTTAGATGAAGATGAAATGGAAAAATCTAAAGATGAAATCAAAATTAATAATGAAAAAATTAATGCAACTAAGATTACTTATACAATAGATGAAAAATCTACTGAAAAGTTTGTTAAATCAATGCTTAAACAACTTAAGAAAGATGATGATTTATTAGAAAGTATTGCTAATATTGCTAATATTGATGTTAGTGAGTTAGAAAGTGCTTTAGAAGAAGCTGAAGATAGTATTGATGGTTCATTCGAAGGAATGGGTAAAGGTAAATTAAATGTTTATACTACTGGTGTAAGTAACGATTTCGCTATGATTGAACTTGTAACTGATAGTGTAAAAATTTCTTATGGTAGTCATAAAGATAATGGTTGTTTTGTAATAAAAGCTGAATCTGACGATGAAGAAATAAAATTCGAAATTTTATCAGAAACTAAAAAAGATATAACTACAGTTGAAGTTAATTATAATGATGATACTCTTGCAACATTTACAGTAAGAGCATTTAATAGTAATTATCTTGATTTAGATTATGATATTAACATTCCTGAAGAAATTGCTGGAGATGAATATAGTGCTAAAGGATCATTAAAGGTTACTTCTGAAAAAGACGGAGACAACAAAGTTAGTGGTGTATTTGAATTCAGTATTGATGCTAATATTGCTGGTGAATCATTAGATTTATCTGGTAAATTAGATTATGCTGTTGAAGTTGGTGCTGATATAGCTGATTACAATACTAAAAATGCTAAAGATACTGACGATATGACTGAAGAAGATGCAAAAAAATTACAAGATGCTTTAACAGAATTAGAAGATACTGAAATCTTTAAATTCATAAGTGAACTTGAAGATTTAGATCTTGATAATTTATTTGGTTCTTCAAATATTAATGAAAATCAAATTCAAGTAAACAAATGTGATGTTGCAATTTGTGATTACGATACATGCGAAGAAAAAGATGGCACAGAAGTTTGTGAATGTGAATATTTTGACTATGACAATAGCAAATATGAAACTATAATGTGTGAACAATAAAAAGATGCTAATCAATTAAGATTAGCATTTTTTATTTGTTTTTTTAACCTCCAAATATTTGAACGAAGTAAACAATTCCATTTAATTTGTAGTATCCTACTCCAAGTTTTGTAAAACGTTCATTTATCATATTAGCATAATGACCAGGTGATTCTCTCCATCCTATTGTAACATCTTTTGCTGTTGGATAACCATAAGCAATATTTTCACCTAAAGTTACCCATCCAATTGAACCTAATTCATTAACTACGGAAAAACAACTATTTCCATTAGGTCTTGTATGAGAAAATTTATTAGCATAAGCCATTTCAATCGCTCTTATTGTTGCTGCTACTGATAAACTATTATCTAATGTTAATAAAGCTAAATTCTTTTCAGAACGATAAACATTGGTATAATTTAAAACTTCATTATAAATACCGTTATTGGTGTTTATTAAGCTCTTTGCTTCGTTAAGCATATCATCTGTTTTACCATTAAAACTACTATAATCATATTCATAATAACCATTTTTTTGAATTATTTTAGTACCATATTTGTAAGTGATTATTTCTTCAGTTTCTGTCTCTATCGTTTCTGTAGAATTTTGACTATTGTCAATTACACGATTATCATCTGTTGTTTTTTCAGAGGATGTTGTTGTTTTGGTATCTGTCGTTATAGTTAAAGATGTTGTTTTCTTTTTTGAATTCTGTCCTTTTATAGTTAATCTTGTCGTTTTTTCTTCACTATTTTTACTATCATCTGATGCTACTATAACAATATCATAAGTTCCATCTTTCGTATATGAAGCCATTTCTTTTTCTTTAAATTCTAAATGACATTCTTGTTCACTATTATCAATACAACTATCTACAAAATCATTTACACTATATTTAGGTTTAGTAATAGATAACTCTTTTAGTTTTAAAGATGGTTTTGTAGTATCTACTATTTTCAATTTACTTACTTCTTCATCATTGATAAAAACTTTATAAACACCTATTTTTAAATCCTCGGCCTTTATTATTTTATCATCTTTATCTTTATATATGATTTCTGTTTCTTCTATTTGACCTTGTTCAAGATAATCATTTATATTAGGAAGATTATTACCATACTCAATAGAAAGATCTTTATAAATAATATTATTAACTTCAGTTTCTTCTATAGAACTTTCTTTTGTAGAGTTTTCTTCTTTTTTACATCCTGTTATAATTTGCAAACATAAAATAAATATTAAAAAATACTTTCTTTTCATCACTATTAACCCTCTTTAAAGCCATTATAGAAGAAAATGTTGGAAATAGCAATCAATAATTTAATAATTGTCTAAAAAAGATAACAATAAAAACAGCAATTTTAATGCTGTTTTTAATACTATTTTTTATCTTTTTTTAAGATGCTTAATAAAGATTTCTTTTCTTTTTTAGGTTTAGTTTCAGTTTCTTTCTTATCTTTATTATCTTTTTTAGTTTCTTTTTTTTCAATTTTTGATTTTTCTTTAGTATCTTTTTTATCACTCTTTGTTGATTTTTCTTTAGTATCTTTATTTTCTTTCTTTGGAAGAGCTTCTTTACGAGATAAATTTAATCGATTCTTATTATCGTATCCTAATGCTTTAACAATTATTTCATCTCCTACTTTAAACATATCACTTGGTTTTTCTACTCTTTCATATGCTAATTGAGATACATGGCATAATCCTTCACATCCAGGCCATAATTCAACAAAACATCCGAATTCCTCAATTTTAACTACTTTACCATTATATACTTTTCCTGATTCTACTTCTCTAGTAATATTTTCAATTAATTCTTTAGTTTTCTTAATTACATTAATGTCTGTATGATATATTAAAACACGACCATTATCATCTAAATCAACTTTAACTGCATCTTTATCATTTACAGAAGTAACGTTACTTGCAGTTAGAATAATATTAGTAATTGTTTCTCCACCTTTACCAATAACATCTTTAATTTTATCAGGATTAATTTGCATTTGTTCAATCTTAGGTGCATATTTAGATAATTCTTTTCTTGGTTCTTCAATTGTCTTTGCCATACTATCTAAGATTTCTAAACGAGCTTTCTTAGCTTGTTCTAAAGCCTCTTTTAAAATTTGTTTTGTTACACCTTTAATTTTAATATCCATTTGCAATGCAGTAATACCTTCTTTAGTACCAGCTACTTTAAAGTCCATATCTCCCATATGATCTTCTAGACCTTGAATATCAGTTAAGATTGTATATTTCTTACCATCTTTACTAGTAATTAATCCCATTGCAATACCAGCTACTGGAGCTTTAATTGGTACTCCAGCTGCCATTAAACTTAAACATCCTGCACAAATAGTTGCTTGACTAGATGATCCATTACTTTCTAAAATTTCTGATACAACACGAACTGTATACGGAAATTCATCTTCACTTGGCATTACTTGTAATAATGCTCTTTCTCCTAAAGCACCATGACCAATTTCTCTTCTTCCTGGCGAACCATATCTTCCTACTTCACCAACTGAGAATTGTGGAAAGTTATAATGAAGCATAAATCTCTTTGTATCTTCAAGTCCTAGCCCATCAAGGATTTGATGTTCATTTAATGCCCCTAGAGTAGTTGTTGCTAAACTTTGAGTTTCACCTCTTGTAAATACTGCACTACCATGAGTTCTAGGAAGTAAATCTATTTGATGCCATAATGGTCTTATTTCATCCATCTTTCTTCCATCTGGTCTTGTTTTTTTATCAGTAATTAGGAATCTAACTCCTTCACCTTCTAAAATATCAACAAGCTTTTTAACATCTTTTAAGATTTCTTCAAGATTTTCATCTTCAGAATACAATTCTCCAAAATGCGTAATAGTTTCTTCTTTAACAGCATCAATTGCTGCATATTGTGCAAGTTTTCCTTTAACTTTAAATGCATCAAACATTTTATCAGTAGCAAATTCACGAACTGCTTTTTCGATTTCAGGGTCAATTGTTGCTAATTCAACTTCGATTTTTTCTTTTCCTACTTCATCAATAATCTTTTGTTGAAATTCACATAACATCTTAATATGTTCATGACCAAACATTAATGCTTCTAACATTTCTCTTTCTGTTACTTCTTTTGCTCCAGCCTCAACCATACAAATTGCGTCTTTAGTACCAGCAACTGTTAAATTAATTGTACTCTTTTCAGCTTGTTCAGCAGTTGGATTTATAATATAATCTTTACCAATCTTACCTACTATAACGCCAGCTACGGGACCATCAAAAGGAATATCACTAATTCCTAATGCTAAGCTTGATCCAAATAATGCAGACATTTCTGGGGAATAATCCGTATCTACAGAAAGAACTGTATTGATAACTTGAACTTCATTTCTAAAGTTTTCATCAAACATAGGTCTAATTGGACGATCAATTAATCTTGCTGTTAATGTTGCACTATCAGTAGGCCTTCCTTCTCTTTTAATAAATCCTCCTGGAATTTTACCAACAGAATATAATTTTTCTTGATATAGAACTGTTAATGGAAAAAAATCTTGAGTAATGGCTGTTTTACCCATTACAGCAGCTGTTAATATTACAGTATCTCCATATCTTACTAGAACAGATCCATTTGCTTGTTTAGCAAGTTCACCTGTCTCAACTATTAAGTCACGACCCAAAAAGTTTAACTTAAATGTTTTTTTACTCATATTTCTACCTCTTCTCTATATAAAAAGACACTAAAAAATCAGTGCCTACTTTCTTAAATTTAATTCTTTGATTACTTTACGATAACTTACTACATCATTATCTTTTAAGTAAGTTAATAAGCTACGTCTTTTACCAACTTTCATTTGAAGTCCTCTTTTTGAATGATAATCATGAGTATGAACTTTTAAATGTTCAGTTAGTTCGTTAATTTCTTCAGTAAGAATTGCTATTTGAACTTCAGTAGCTCCACAGTCTTTTTCATTCTTACCAAACTTCTTAACTAATTCAGCTTTCTTTTCTTTTGTAACTGCCATTTTTCTTCCTCCTTATCTTTTAACTGTTTATTCCTAGTATGAAACCGGAAGAGTTTTCAAACCACGAGTAAACTTACTTGTTAAGTATAATATAATTTTATAAGAAATGCAAGTAATTTATGTATAAAGAACATATATAGAAATCATTTACTATATTGCTTTTATATTTCCAATAACAACATATACTGTATATGCATATGGAGTAGAATAATAAAATTCCCCCAAATTATCATGCCTATACATACCAGTAGGCCAACTAATTGTTAATAATCCTGTACTACTATTATAATTTTTAGTAATGTTTCCATTTACATTAGTACAACCATAAGTACCTGTACCTCCAGGACATACTTTATTATTTATTATTTTAATTTCAAATATAAAATTATCTGCTGTTAAATTAGCATAATCATCAGGAAATTTTGATTTAATATCAAATGAAGTTCCAGTTCCTAAACTATAGACTTGTGCACTAGTTGTTCCTGCATTATAACCAGCATTATATGCACCACTACTATTTAATGTTCCTCCACTATAATATCCTGGTTCTACTGTATATGTTGTACTTGTTGTTGGATTCCAATTTAAAGTTCCTCTATCTTCCATTGTTCCTGTTATTAACTTTCCATTTACTAATGCTGTTTTTCCAACTAGTATATTACTTGCTGTTGCATCTCCACTATTTGCATAGGAATATAAATCATTTAAGGCTGTATTTGTATTACTAACATTCCAATTTGTATTATTTGGTACAAATGTTATATTTTCAGCATTAAAATATATTGTTGCTGATACACTTATTACTGATACTACTATTGCTGTTATTAATACTAACATTATTTCCTTTGTATATTTT
>JBJEDY010000019.1:0-3122 GCA_051872535.1 Bacilli bacterium
CAATTTTATAGTTATTGATTTATAGTAATTTACCGAAAAGATTGTCAGTAATGACAGTCTTTTTTGTACGACAAGCAGTTATACAAATAGATTAGTTCAGTGCAACTAATCTATTTTTTATAAGAATTATAAACGAATTAAATGCAATTATTTTTTTATTATTTATTGACATTTAATTATAACTACTATAAAATATAGTAGTATAGTTTGTAGTAGAAAGAAGGGCTTAAATATATGAAAAATTATGACAACTATTTTCTTCCTGTAGATAATATGGAAGAAGCAAAAAGATATTATGAGGAAATATTGGGGTTAAAAAAGAAATTTGATTTTTCTGATAAGGGAATGGTTGCTTATAATATTGGAAATGAAGAACCTGCAATAATTTTAAAAGACAAAAATAAATTTGAGAATTTAAAGCCTACAATATGGTTTGAAGTAGAAGATGTTGCAATCTTCTATAAAGAAATGTTGAACAATGGTATAAAGTTTTTGAGTGAGCCTTTTAAAATTGGAACTGGTAATGCAGTCGAGTTTGAAGATCCATTTGGAAATAGACTTGGCGTTACAGATTATATTAAGTAAGGAGTAGAGATTATGTCAAATATAGATTTGGTATTATTAGGACTTATTAAACAAAAATCACAAAGTGCTTATGATATTAAAAAAAATATAGAATATCGTAATATACCAAGATGGGTAAGAATTAGTGAACAGTCTATTTATAAGAAAGTATTACAATTAGAATCAAAAGAATATATTGTTAGCTATAAAGAGAAAGAGGGAAATATGCCAGATAAAGCAGTATATACTATTACTGACAAAGGTAATGATTATTTTAATAGACTTATGAATGATATTTCAAATTATGATGTTAGTCTATATTTGGATTTTAATATTATTATTACGAATTTAGATTTAGTAGATGATGAACAAAAAAAGATTCTTGTTTCTAATATAAAATCAAAGATATTAGAATTAAAAGAATTACTAAATGAAAGACAATCTCATAGACAACATATTCCTAATGTTGGAAAACAAATGTTTAAACAACAATTAGCATTAGTAGAAACATTAGAAAAGTGGATAATTGATTTTGAGAATAGTTTAAAAGAACAAAATTAGCAAATATTGATTTTAAGTTAAAAGATAAATTTGTAGGGAGGGAAATTTCATGAAAATAATCAACATTGGTATTCTTGCTCATGTAGATGCAGGAAAGACGACTTTAACGGAAAGTCTGCTTTATACAAGTGGAGCGATTTTAGAATTAGGCAGTGTAGATAAGGGAACAACAAGGACAGATACTATGTTTTTAGAACGTCAGCGTGGAATCACAATTCAGGCAGCAGTTACTTCTTTTAATTGGAATGACTACAAAATCAATATTGTAGATACTCCTGGACATACAGATTTTATAACAGAAGTGTATCGTTCCTTATCTGTTCTTGATGGAGCTATTTTAGTAATTTCTGCTAAAGATGGTGTACAAGCACAAACCCGAATACTATTCCATGCACTTCAAAAAATGAATATACCAACAATTATTTTTATAAATAAAATAGATCAGTATGGAATTAACTTAAATAATATTTATCAAAATATCAAAGAAAAACTTTCAAATGATATTATTGTTATGCAAAATGTAACATTAACTCCAGAAATATCAATTAAAAATATCATTGATTTAGATGATTGGGATCCTGTAATTTCCAAAAATGATAAACTTTTAGAAAAATATATTGCAGGAGAAAAATTGACTATACAAGAATTAACGTATGAAGAATATAGGTGTGTTAAAAAAGGTTCGTTGTTTCCTATATACCATGGAAGTGCTAAAAATAATATAGGAACTCAACAACTCATTGAAGCTATTTCAAATCTTTTTTGTCCTGAAATGAATAAGAATTATTCAGAACTATGTGGAAGAGTTTTTAAAATTGAATATACAGACCATAAGCAAAGATTAGTTTATTTGCGTCTTTACAGTGGAACATTACACTTACGAGATACAATTATATTGCCATCGAAAAAGAAAGTGAAACTTACAGAAATATATATTCCTTCAAATGGGGAAATGATACAGACAAAAATAGTTTGTTCTGGAGATATTTTTATTATACCTAACAATACATTAAGATTGAACGATATTATAGGAAATGAAAAGATTTTGCCATGCAATGTATGGAATGACAAGACTGTACCAATACTACGAACAAGAATTGAACCGATAAAAATAGAAGAGAGAGAAAAATTATTGGATGCTCTTACAGAAATTGCAGATACTGATCCTCTTTTACGTTATTATGTTGATACGATAACACATGAAATCGTCATTTCTTTTTTAGGAACAGTGCAGTTAGAAGTTATCTGTTCTCTGTTGATTGAAAAATATCACATAAACATAAGAATCGAAGATCCAACCGTAATTTATTTGGAAAAGCCATTACAAAAGGCAGATTATACTATTCATATTGAAGTACCACCAAATCCATTTTGGGCATCAATTGGATTATCAATAACTCCACTTCCAATTGGCAGTGGAATACAGTACGAAAGCAAAGTTTCACTCGGTTATTTAAATCAAAGTTTCCAAAATGCAGTAAGAGAAGGTATTAATTATGGACTGGAGCAAGGTTTGTATGGCTGGGAAGTAACAGATTGTAAAATATGTTTTGAATATGGTGTTTATTATAGCCCTGTTAGTACTCCCTCGGATTTTCGTTTTCTTGCCCCAATTGTACTTGAACAAACATTGAAAAAAGCGGGAACGCAATTATTAGAGCCATATCTTTCGTTTATACTTTTTACACCACAGGAATACTTTTCTCGTGCATATAATGATGCACAAAAACATTGTGCAATAATTGAAACAAGTCAATCAAAAAATGATGAAGTTATTTTTACAGGACATATTCCTGTACGTTGTATTAATGAATATCGTAATACTTTAACTCTATATACAAATGGGCAAGCAGTTTTTTTGACAGAATTAAAAGATTATCAAATTGCTACTTGTGAACCAGTTATTCAATCACGCAGACCAAATAATCGAATAGATAAAGTACGCCATATGTTTAATAAAAAAGAAAATTAAGTTACTATTCGCTAAATTACAATTT
>JBJEDY010000020.1:0-15057 GCA_051872535.1 Bacilli bacterium
TCGTGAGACAGTTCGGTCCCTATCCGTCGTGGGCGTAGGAAAATTGAGGAGAGCTGTTCCTAGTACGAGAGGACCGGAATGGACATACCTCTGGTGTATCTGTTGTCACGCCAGTGGCAGCGCAGAGTAGCTATGTATGGACGGGATAACCGCTGAAAGCATCTAAGCGGGAAGCCTCCTCCAAGATGAATTTTCCCATTTTTCGTGAAGTAAGATTCCTTGTAGACTACAAGGTTGATAGGCTAGAGGTGGAAGCGTAGTGATACGTTGAGCTGACTAGTACTAATAGATCGAGGATTTAATCCCAAACTAATTTGAGAGAGCATTATCTAGTTTTTAAAGGACAAAATCCTTTATTGGTGACGATAGCTAAGTGGATACACCTCTTCCCATCCCGAACAGAGAAGTTAAGCACTTATACGCCGACGATAGTGTAAGCGAAAATAGGTAGTTGCCAATTTTTTTTTGTAATAAAATAACCTAAACAATTTGTTTAGGTTATTTATCTTTTATAAATCTTTAATGTAAAATAATTGTTTAGCTATTGCTATTTTAAATCGCTTAAAATATAATCTTTATAGTAGAGGTGATTATAGTGAATTTTAAATACACATCAAGAAGTGAAGAAGATACTATGGAGTTAGCTCAAAATATTGAAAGTGAAAAATTTCCTGGAATGGTAATTTGTTTGGATGGCGAACTAGGTAGTGGAAAAACTGTATTTGTTAAAGGTTTTGCTCAAGCACTAGGTATAAAAGAAAATATTACTAGTCCAACTTTTAATTTGGTTAAAGAATATGATGAAGGGGAAATGACTTTGTTTCATATGGATGTTTATCGTTTAAAAGATTCATGTGAAACTGTTGGTTTTGATGACTATTTTAATCAAGATGCTGTATCAATTATTGAATGGCCTGATTTAATTTGTGGGTGTTTGCCTGAGGAAAGATTAGAAATTAAATTTAGAGTTATTGATGAAAATACTCGAATTATTATTTTAGAACCTCATGGAAAAGCTTATGAAGATATTTGTAATTATGTGCTTTAAAAACTCCTAGAGTTTTTTTTTTGCTAATTTTGTTGTATAATACGGCAAGGAAGAAGTGGTTATTATGTATTCATTATTTATAGATACGCATGCGAGTAATATAGTAATCTGTTTATTTAAAGATAATAAATTATTAAGAAAAGAAATTAAAGAATCCGTAAGAGAACATAGTGTTTATACACTACCAATGATTAAGGAATTATTAAATGATTTTAATCTTAATGTTAGAGATTTATCTTTATTACTTGTTGTTAATGGTCCTGGTTCTTTTACGGGAGTTAGAATTGGTGTAACGATAGCTAAAACAATTGCTTATTCTTTAAATATTCCAATTAAACTAATTAGTAGTTTATTAGTTAAAGCTATTAATGTTTCTAATGATATAAAGAAAGTTAGTTTAGTTGATAGACATGGTGCATTTATTGCAAGTTTTAATAGTGATTTAAAACTTATTGAAGACTATCGATATGTTAATACTAGTTTATATAATGAACTTAATGCTAATAATGAATATGTGGAAAACATCGAAGTTGATTATGAAAAAGTTATTGCATTTGCAGACTTTATAGAACCAGTTAATCCTCATAGTGCTAATCCATTATATGTTAAGAATGTTGAGGTTAATAAAATTGATAAAGCAAATTAGTTTAAATGATGAAAAAACTTTTTATGAATTAGGATTAAGATTAAAAGCGAATTTTAAAGACTTATATGATTTAAAGGTATTACTTAGTAGTGATTATAATTTTATTTTTGGATATTATAAAGATGGTGTATTAAGTGCTTTCTTACATTTATCTAAGAGTTTTGAAGTAGTTGATATAGTTAATATAGTTGTAGCAAAAAAACATGAAAGAGAAGGTATTGCAAGTATTTTACTTAATTATGCTTTTAAATACTTTAAAGATGTAGATAAATTTATACTAGAAGTTAATGTTAATAATTTAAGTGCTATTAATCTCTATAAGAAGAATGGTTTTACAATAATTAGTAAAAGAGAAAAGTATTATGATGGAGTAGATGCCTATATTATGGAAAGGTGTGAATAAAATGAAAGATGTTTATATATTAAGTGTAGAGTCTTCTTGTGATGAAACCAGTATGGCAATAGTAAAAAATGGTTCTATAGTAATAGCTCATACGGTTCTTACTCAGATGGATACACATGCTATGTATGGTGGAGTAGTACCAGAAATTGCTTCTCGTATGCACATTGAAAATGTGACAATGGTTTTAGAAGAAACTTTAACTAAAGCAAAGATGAAAATTGAAGATATCGATGCAATAGCGGTTACATATGCACCAGGTTTAATGGGAAGTTTATTAGTTGGACTTGAATGTGCAAAGACGTTATCTTTTATTTATGATAAACCTTTAATAGCTACTCATCATATTGCCGGTCATATTTATGCTAATAACATAGGTAATAAAATGGAATTTCCTTTGCTTGCTTTAATAGTTAGTGGTGGTCATACTAATTTAGTCTTGATGGAAGATGATTACAAGTTTGAAGTAATTGGTAGTACTTTAGATGATTCTATTGGTGAATGTTTTGATAAAGTAGCTAGAGTTTTAGATTTACCTTATCCAGGTGGCCCTAATGTAGAAAGACTTGCTAAAGAAGGAAGCTGTACTTATAAATTACCAATTCCAATGAATGATAATTCCTTAAATTTTAGTTTTAGTGGTTTAAAAAGTAGTATTATTAATTTGGTTCATAACGAAAGACAAAGAGGCAACGAAATTCGAAAAGCAGATTTAGCTTGTAGTTTCCAAACAGTTGCAGTTGATGAACTAGTTAGAAAAACTGAATTAGCTATTCAAAAATATCATGTTAAATATATGATTATTGCTGGTGGTGTTAGTGCTAGTCTTTATTTAAGAGAAGAAATAAATAAGTTAACTGATAAATATGGAGTTAAGTTATCAGTACCAAATTTTGATTATTGTACTGATAATGCTGCTATGATTGGCGCCGCTGCTTATCCATTATATAAGATGGGAAAGTTTGCAGATTTATCACTTAATGCCAAGAGTGTGGAAACTCTTTATTAGTTTCTATTGTTTATTATTAAATAATTTAGTATAATTTATCTATAGTAGGAGTGATATCTATGGGAGATAAGATTAATAATGATTTAAAAAAAGATACTAAAAAAGTTGTTATTATAAGTATAGTAGGAGTTATTTTATCAATGATTGCTGTAGTTGGCGTTGTTTCATATGCTTACTTTAATGTAATTCCTAATATAAATGATCCAGATAATAAAAGGGAAGCAATTGTTACTACAAACTATTTAGATTTTGATTTTGAAACTACACGATATATTGATAATGATAATTTAGTTTTAGTTAAACCTGATAATGTGGCTACTGATAGTGAAAAAATTATTTTCACTATAACAAAGAAAGATAATGTTGATTACGCAATTCGTTATAATATTTATATGACTGATTTTGTTATATCTGATAATTTAAAATCTGTTGACTTTAAATGGGATTTATTAGAAAATGGGACTTCTATATATAGTGGAACATTTAGTAATGCTATTTCAGGAAGCGATTATTTATTTACGACAGGACCTATATTATTAAATGATAAGAGTGCATCTTATGAACTTAGAGTTTGGATAGAAGAAACATCAGCTGATCAATCAGGATTATATAATGGTAATTTTTCTGGTAAGTTAGAAATCACAGCTACAAGTGTTGTAAGATAAAATAAATTATGAAGTAAATAGAATATAGTAGTATTCTATTTTTTTTGATATAATATTTAGAGAAGGTGTACATATGAAAAAGATTTTAGTAACTGGTGCAGCTGGTACAATTGGGATTCAAGTTATTAGATACTTACTAATTGAAGGAAAATATGAAATAACTGCATTAGATTTAAGAAATGCTCGTACATATAAAAGATTGAAAAAGTATCGTAAGAGAATTAACATTGTTTATGGAGATGTTAATGATTCAGTTATTGTTGATGCCTTAGTAAAAGATCATGATGTTGTAATACATCTTGCAGGTGTAATGCCTCCATTTGCTGATATAAAAGAGGATTTATGTTATGTTATTGATTATGAAGGAACAAAAAATATTGTTAATGCAATTAGTTCATATAATCCCAAATGTTATTTATTATATGCTTCGTCAACAACAATTTATGGTAATGTAGGTAAAAAAGTCGAAGTTAGTGTTAATTCACCAATCAATATTGAAGATGGAGACTACTATTCATCTGTAAAAGCAGAAACAGAAAAATTGATAGAAGATACAATAAAGAATTATACAATATTTAGAATACCTTCTGTAATGTGTAATCCTTTAAAAGAATGTGTTATGTATAATGTTCCCCTTAATAATTACGTTGAATTAATTAGTAGTTATGATGCTGGATATGCATTTGCAATTGCTGTAGATTATTTTAAAGAACTTAATAAGAAGACTTATAATTTAAGTGGTGGAGAGAGCTGCCGAGTTTTATATCGTGATTATCTTGTTAAAATATTACGAACACATGGGTTAAGCTTTAGATATTTATTAACATTATTCTTAGTAGATAAAAATTTTTATGGAGCATATTACAAAGATGGAAATAAGTTAGAAAATATTCTACATTTTCGTAAGGATAGTATAGCTAGTTATTATAATAAATTAGATGAAACATATAGTGGAATAAGGAGATTTATTCCAAGATTGCTTGCTAAACCTTTTATTGGGGTAATAGCTAGAAAGAAAACAAAAAAGAAAGAGGTATAATAAATGGGAAGAGCATATGAAGTTAGAAAAGCTAGTATAGCTAAGACAGGTGCAGCTAAAGCAAAATTATATTCTAATTTTGCTAAGGAAATCTATTTGGCAGCAAAAGGGAATCCAGAATTAGATACAAATGTTAATTTAAGAAGAGTTGTTGATAAAGCAAAGAAACAACAAGTTCCAGCAGACATTATTAATAGAGCCATAGATAAAGCTAAAGGTGCTAGTGGTGATGATTATAAAGAAGTAATATATGAAGGATTTGGTCCTGGAGCTTCGACTTTAATAATTAAAACTTTAACAGATAATGTTAATAGAACTGTTGCTTATGTTAGAGAAGCCTTTAATAAAGTTCATAAAAGTTTAGGTGTTACCAATTCTGTATCATTTAATTATGACCATTTAGCAGTATTAAGTTTCAAAGGTGAAAATGAAGAAGAAGTATTTGATGCATTACTTTCTGATGGAATTGAACCAATTGAATTTGAAACAGAAGATGGTTTTATAACAATTTCAGTAGATCCTAAAGATGCTTCAAAGACGAAAGATGTATTAGATAGAATAATCCCCGATATTGTTTATGATATTGATGAAATAGGAATGTATCCTAAAGATACTATTACTTTAGAAGGTGAAGATAAAGAATTATTTGACCGTCTATATAGTATGTTAGATGATATTGAAGATGTTACAGAAATATATCATAATGTTAAAGAGGATTAAAAAAGTCTTTGTATGAAAGTAATTACAATTAAGCAACCATGGGCTAGTTTAATAGCAAATGGTTATAAGGATTATGAGTTTAGAACATGGAAAACTAAATATAGAGGTGAAGTATTAATTCATGCTGGTAAAAGTATAGATAAAGATGTTTTAAAAAGATTTGAACACTTAAATTTAGACTATCCATGTGGATGTATTATCGCTAAAGCCATTATTACTGATTGTATTTTTATTAATGATGAAATACGTGATGAATTAGCTAAAAAAGATAATATTGTTTATAAATCAATTATCAATAATAAAGAATGGAAAGGTTATGGGTTTAAATTAGATGATATTCATAAAATTAAACCAATACCAATAAACGGACAATTAAGTTTTTGGAATTATGATGATAAAATTGAAGTGTTAGATCAATAAAATTTTGTTTGAAATGAAGTTTTTTGATTTTTCTTGATTATCTTTTCATTTTGTATTAATATAATATTAACATAATATATTTTAGGAGGAGTTTGAAAGTGAGTAAATTATGTAAGAATTGTAATGCTTCTGTTGGTAATGCTGCAAAAGTATGTCCAAAATGCGGTGCTTCATTAGTTGAAGAAGTAATTGATGCTGGTGCACCATTAACTGCTGAAGAAGTTACAGGAATGTCTAATGTAGACACAAAAGCCCAATTAAAAGGCGGAGTAGACAAAGTTAAAGGAGCAGCTAGTGACTTTGTTGAAAAATTTAAAAATGATAGTAAAGTTAAAAATGCTACTATCGCTGTAATTGCTGGAATAGTATTATTAATCGTATTAAAACTTGTATTATTACCAAGTCCAGAAAGTATATTAAAAAAATATTGTGATGGTATGAAATCTCGTAATGCTGATAAAGTTATAAGTACTTTTAATAAAAAAATGCTTAAAGTTTACGATGAAGATGCAGAAGATTCTGATTATGATGATTATGAAGAATTATTAGAAGAATATTATGACAAACAAAAGGACAACGATTTCAAAATTAAAAGTTTCGAAATTGACAAAGACTATGAAAAATTAGACAAAGATGAATTAGAAGAGATGGCTGACTATATTGAAGATGAATTTGATATTAAAGCTTCTAAAGTAAAAGCTGCTAGAGAATATACTGTTAAATTTAAAGTAGATAATGATGGCGACAAAGATACTCAAAAAATTGATATCGGTTTAGTTAAAATTGGTATGAAATGGTATGTTGTTGGCGTTGGATATTTATACGCTATTTAAGAATGAAGATGATTCATTCTTTTTTTTGTCCTTAAATAATGTTATAATGATTATGATTTTAGTAGGGTGATTTAAATGTTAAAGAAATATATTATTATATTTTTAATTAGTATGGTTCCTTTAGTAGAACTTCGTGGGGCTATTCCTGTTGCTGTTGCAATGGATTTACCAAAACTTTCATCTTTTATCATAAGCATTATTGCTAATATGATACCAGTACCCCTTATTTATTTTTTTGCAAGAAAAGTATTAGAATGGGGCAAAGATAAAAAAATAATAGGTAAATTTTTTACTTGGTGTTTGAATAAAGGAGAAAGAGGAGGAAAGAAACTTGAAGCAAAAGCTGGTAGAGGTCTTTATGTTGCATTATTCTTTTTTGTAGGTGTACCTCTTCCAGGAACTGGTGCTTGGACTGGAACATTAGCAGCAAGTATATTAAAGTTGGATTTTAAAAAAACTGTATTAGCTGTTATTGGAGGAGTTTTATTAGCTGGTTTAATAATGATGGCAATTTCATTTGGCTTATTTGAGGTGATATTATGAATGAAACTGTAATATATTTTGTTAGACATTCAGAAACTTTTCCAAAAGGTAATATTTATACAATAAAGAATAGTGATAGTCCTCTAGTTTCTAGTGAAAAAGCTTTTTTAAGTATTAATGGTGAAAAGAAAGCAGAAGCATTAAGTAAAATAGAGGAGTTACAAGGTATTGATGCTATTTATTCTTCTAGTTATGATAGATGTATGCAAACTGCTAAGTATTTTGCAGCCCAAAACGATACAATAATACATGTTGATGAAAGGTTTAATGAAAGAATTATTGGCTATTTAGATGATTTAAGTAAGTTATCTTATGAACGAATACAAGCGAAGAATTTCGATTATAAAGCAAGGGCTGGTGAATCATTAAACGAAGTAAAAAAGAGAATGGCAGATGCTACTAAACAAGTTTTAATGAATGAGTCAGGTAATAGAGTTGTAATAGTTACACATAGTACGGCGTTAGTAACACTTCTTAGTTTATGGTGTGATATCGGTTATAATTATGATGATGAAATTATTCTTAGTTATAATGATGAAACTATTATAGATGGGACTTTTACCGCTCCTATGGTCTTTAAAGTTGTTTTTGATGGTATGAGTGTTTTAAATGTTGAACATATTAATATCGATTAAAAAAAGTTATAGATATAATTCTATAACTTTATTTTTTGAATAATTTTCTTATTCCACGATAAATTTTAAGAAAAATAGGTAAGATAGTATACCATAATGGTTTATTGATTAAATCAAATTCTCCAATAAACTCGATATATTCACCTCCAAATTTTCTTTTATATTCATAAATTCCTGCTAAGTTTTTGTAGTTTGTCTTAGGGTCACCAACAACACCAAACAAGTCAAAGTATTCATATTTGTTTTCATAAGCATCTTTTATAAATTCATAATATAATCTATTAACACCGTTAGTATATTCAGATATTTTGTTATTACCAATGTATAATGACCAAGCTCCTGTTTTAGAATATGTACAAATTAATGAGGCAATTACAATATCATTAGAACTTAACTCTTTAAAGTAAGCAATATCTTTTTCTAATTTAATTCTTTTATTTTCTAGTTTTTCATCTTTAAGTTTTTCTTCAAATTTCTTAATGATATGAGCTGGATTTATCTTAGCTTCAAATACTTTTATATAACCTTTCTTTTTAAAAATATCAAAAATATTTTTATAATAATCGTATGAATATGCGCAAAAATTGTCTTTGTTAGAAACAATTTTAATTAAGTCGTAAAATGTTTTAACATTATCACTTTGATATATTTCCATATCATAGTTGTAAGATCTTTTGAGACCTTTAGTAAAAGATGTTGACATATTACTTACTATTTCATCTAAGCTATTATATTTATTAAAATAAGTGCGGAATGTATATCTTGGTTGATTACGTTCGTAAAGTTTATTAAATCCACAATGTTTATAACCTAAATGGACAAAATTGTTAAATATTTCATAATTGTTTTTACCATTTTCAACTTTGTTACCATCAATATCAATTTCGTGATATATAAGAGGAGGATCTAATTTTAAATAAATAGCATTTTCTTTTTTTAGATATTCTTTTAAACAATTTGTGAATTCAGTTAAGACTTTTTTATTGCTAAAGTCCATAGTAAAACCACGAGGACAATAGAAATAACACATATTAAATGGAGTTTTCTTTTTTAAGAGTAAAGCCGCCGCTACTATCTTGTCATTATCTTTTAATCCAACATAGTGTGCTTTATACCCACGATTTTTTTCTTGAATAAGTCCCCATTCATAAGATTGCATAAAATGGTTATTAGGAGTAGACTCCCAAAAAGCTTGATATTCTTTTTCTGCTAAATTTTCAATAAAATGCATTATATCATCTCCTATTAAATTATATCATATACTTTAATTAAAATAGTACAATTATTCAAGAAATAATATATAATATATAAAAGAAGCTTAGGTCGGTGATTATATGAATAATGAAAAAATACTAAAACTTATCGAGGAAAAGAAGTATACTATTTTAAAAGAAGAATTAAAAAGAATGAAAGAAGCAGATATAGCTGAAGTATTAGAGGAAGTAGCTGATGAAAGCTTAATAAAGATATTTAGATTACTATCTAAAGATCAAGCAGCGGATGTTTTTTCTGAACTAGATATTGATAAAAAGCAATTGATTATTAATTCTTTAACTTTAAAAGAAGCTGCTATAATAGTTGATAATATGTATGCTGATGATGCTGCCGATTTAATGGAAGAGTTACCTGCTAACGTTGTTAATCGTGTTTTAATGCAAACTACAGCTGAAACAAGAAAAGATATTAATACTTTGTTAATGTATCCAGAAGATTCAGCAGGAAGTATTATGACCGTCGAAATTGCTGATTTAAAAGAAAATGATACTGTTAAACAAGCAATTAATAAATTAAAAAAAGTTGGAGTTGATAGCGAAACTATAGATTATTGTTATGTTTTAGATAGTAAAAGAACATTAATAGGGATAGTTTCTTTAAAACAACTTTTATTTGCAAGCCCTAATACTTTAATTAAGAATATTATGGTTAGAGATATATGTTATGTAAATACATTAGATGATCAAGAAGTAGTTGCACAAGCTTTTCAAAAGTATAATTTAACAGTAATGCCAGTTGTTGATAAAGAAGATAGGTTAGTAGGGGTTATTACAATCGATGATATTGTGGATATCTTAGAAGAAGAAACGACAGAAGATATTGAAAAAATGGCTGGTATTGTAACTTCTGATAAACCTTATATGAAAACAGGTGTTTTTGAAACATGGAAGAAAAGAATCCCTTGGTTATTGTTATTAATGATATCAGCAACATTTACAGGTCGTATTATTTCTTCATATGAATCAGCATTAGCTACATATGTTATATTAACATCTTACATACCGATGTTTATGGATACAGCAGGTAATGCAGGTGGACAAGTTTCTGTTACAATTATTCGTGGTTTATCATTAAATGAAATTAAGTTTAAAGATGTATTTTCAATAATATTTAAAGAATTTAGAGTTGGTATTTTAATTGGTTTAACTTTAGCTATTGCTAATTTTGCCAAGTTAATACTATTTGATAAAGTAAGCATTATGGTTGCTTTAGTAGTATGTTTAACTCTTATTATAACAGTAGTATTAGCTAAATTAATTGGATGTATTTTACCAATTCTTGCTAAGAAATTAGGATTCGATCCAGCTGTCATGGCTAGTCCATTTATTACAACAATAGTTGATGCTTGCTCATTAATTATTTACTTTAAGGTTGCGGTATTGTTATTGCATATTTAAAAAATATGGTATAATATACAGCAGATTAGAGGGATAGTTATGAAGAAGAAAAGAAAGAGTTATTATCAACAAGTAAAAGAGTTTTATAAAGAAGGAAATAAAAGTGTTTTATTTGTTTATATATTTTTAAGATTCTTAGTAATTCTATCTTTGGTATTTCAATTAATCCATCATAATTATAATAATGTCTTTTTATGTGCTTTAACTTTGTTATTATTTTTAGTTCCTTATTTTATAGATAAGAAATTAAAGATTAGCATTCCAAACTTTTTAGATATTATAATTTTATTATTTATTTTCTCAGCGGAAATTTTAGGAGAAATTCAAAATTTCTATGGAATATTTAAACATTGGGATACAATGCTTCATACTATAAATGGGTTTTTGTGTGGAGCAATAGGTTTTTCTTTAATCGATATTTTAAATAGAACGGAGAATTTTCATATTAATTTAACACCTATATTTGTAGCTTTAGTTTCACTTTGTTTTTCGATGACTGTTGGTGTTGTATGGGAATTTTTTGAATATACTTGTGATATTGTTTTTCATACTGATATGCAAAAAGATAAGGTAGTAGATACAATTTATTCTGTTAAATTAAATGAAGAAGGGGAAAATGTTGTTGTTCCAATTGAAAATATTACGAAAACAAAGCTGGAAACTAAAAGCGGAGAGGTATACGAAATAGAAGATGGATATTTAGATATTGGTCTTAATGACACAATGAAAGATTTATTAGTAAACTTTTTAGGTGCACTTTGTTTTTCTGTAATTGGTTTGTTATATATTATGGATAGAGATAAATACCATTTTACAGAGAAGTTATTACCAATGTTAAAAAAGAATTTATAGTAATAGATATCAAGCAAGTATTATATTATAATAACTTGCTTTTTATATATTGTTAAGATATAATCAATAAGACGAAAAAGGAAAGATGGATGTATATGTTAGATATTGTTTTAGATACATTATTAGATATTTTAAAATTGATACCATTTTTATTCGTTGTATTTATCATAATGGAGTATTTAGAACATAAACTAAAGAATAAAAATAAAAAAGTAATGTCTAAATCAGGTAAATATGGACCTTTTATCGGAAGTATTTTAGGGGCATTTCCTCAATGTGGATTTAGTGTTGCTGCTACTAATTTATATGTTTGTAGAGTTATATCTTTAGGAACATTGATTTCTATTTATCTTTCTACTTCTGATGAAATGTTACCAATAATGTTATCTAATAAAGTTGAAATTAACTTTATATTATATGTTTTAGTAATCAAGATTATAATTGGTATGTTATGTGGTTTTGTTATAGATTTATTTTTAAGAAAAAAAGAAATTAAAACAAATAGAATTACAAGTTTTTGTAATGAAGAACATTGTGATTGTGAACATGGTATTTTAAAAAGTGCTTTATTTCATACATTAAATATTTCTTTCTTTATTCTAATTGTTGAATTCATTCTTAATATGGGAATCCACTTTTTAGGTGAAGATAATATATCTAAATTATTGATGAGTGATAGCATTTTTGGATCATTTGTAACAAGTTTATTAGGATTAATACCAAATTGTGCATCAAGTGTTATTATTACCGAGTTATTTATTAATGAAACAATTAGATTTGGTTCATTAATTGGAGGATTATTAACTGGTAGTGGAGTTGCTTTTGTTGTTTTATTTAAAGAGCATAAAAACTTTAAAGAAAATATTTTTATTTTGTTATTAGTTTATTTAATTGGAGCTTTAAGTGGTGTCATAATTAATCTATTAAGTCTCATATAATTTAAAGATAGAAATATCTTTTTTTATTTGCTATCATTGTGATTTAATAGTATAATTTTAGTATATGAAAGGAGAACACTTATGACTAAAATTAAAATTAATCCTGGTTTAGCTGCAATTATTTTACTTGCAACTCTATTTGCTGGATGGGAAACATTATTATTAGTTACTTTACTAATGTTTATCTTCTGTGACGTAGATGATAGTATTAAAAATGTAGCAACAAGAGTAATTACATTCTATGTAGGATTTGCTATCGTATCATTAGGATGGAACTTAATTAGTAATGGAGTTGATTTTATTGTTACTGCACTTACTAATTTTGTTGGTATCATTAATACTTATTTGGAACCTGAAGATTACATTGTATTAACAAAATTAACTAATCCAGTTAATAATATAATGGAAATTTTAGATTCTGGTGTAGCATTTTTATTGTTATTTGCTAGATTAGCATTTATCATTGCTGTATTAACTGGTAAAAAATCTGGTGGTAATGTTGTATCTAACAAAATTAATGAATATGTTGCAAAAGCAATCAATTTTGTTAATACATTTGGTGTTAAACAAGCGGAAAAATAATAATTGGATATCAATTATTATTTTTTTATTTTGTTTTAGATAGATTTTCTTCTTTAGCATAACCACCTATATTTAATTCATAAGGGGCATTTTTATTATCATATATTTTTATTATACGAACCCTTTTATTACAATAATTTCTTTCTATTTCATTAGCATCATTATTTTTATATAAAGGACCATTTAAATAAAGACGATCACCAACTTTATACTTAAGATTAGGTTTTATTTCTTCTAAATGATTAAGTCCGTTATCACGTATTATTTTTGGATAATTATAAAATGCTTTATCACCATCTACTCTAGTATTTATTCCAGGAATAATTTCATTATCGGTAAATTGCCACATACCTGCTTCACCATGGTATGTTAAATCTTTATTCCATTGTGCAATCCATTTATCATAATGATCTAGTTCTTCTGAATTTAGATAATTTTCAAAAGTATATAAGCTAGCATAGATTCCAACATAATAACCAGCTTTTTCAATTTGTTCACAATAATATTTAATAATGCTAATCAGCTCTTCTTTAGGAAGTTTTAATTGTTCTCGGTCTTCAACATCAATAAATACTGGGTATTCTAGTTTTTTATCTTTAATTAAACGAAGTGTATGTTCAACTTCACTTTGAGCCATATTTAAGTTTAAGGCATAGCTATAAAGATAAGTTCCAAAGGGAATATTAAGTCTTGTACATTCTTCAGTATTACGATACCATTTATTATCATCTTGACTAGTAATGTTATTACCAAATCCACATCTAATAATAGCGAAATCAATATAATCTTTAGTTTCTTCCCAATCAATATTTCTTTGATATGATGAAACATCAATACCTTTAAGCATTTTTTGTCACCTCCTAGTACTTTATATGAAGATAATTAAAAAATGCTTGTTTTTTTGTCACCAATTTTGTTTTTTTGCATATACAAAAATTTGATATAAGGTTGTGTTTAAGATAAAAGAAGATAGGGCAATAATAGAAAATTCAAATCAAAGTAAGATTTATATTTCTTGCTGCAAGGTAAATTAAATTTATAAGAATAAATATAATAAAGCAGTTAATAATGTTCATGATGCTATTAATAATTAGATATAATTTTAAAAAGAGGAAGTATTTACCTTCTAAATAGTTATAATACTTGACTGATAATTAGGTATTTGTGCTATAATACTCCTATGTATTTTTTGGGGGGGGGAGATAGTTATGGAAAAGTTGCATTTTTTATATACAGCTGATAGTAATTATTTTAATCATATGTTAACATCACTATATTCTTTAGCAATTCACCATTTTAGTGACGATGTTGTTATCCATATAATTGAAGATAGTTATACAAAAGAACAACTTATGGAATTAAAAAATTTTCAAAACAGATTTTCTAATATTGAACTTAAGTTATATCCAATTGATTCTTTAATAAAGCAAATGGAATTGGTTAATATATCTAAATATCGAAATTCCTATATGCCAAACGCAAGATTATTTATAAGTGAATTAATTGATGTTGATAAAATCTTATATATTGACAGTGATACAATAATTGATAATTCTTTAAAAGATATTTTCAAACTAAAAACAGGTAAAGCTATTGGAGCCGTAAAAGAAGCTGTAGTACCAGTTTATATGAAAAAAGAAGTAGAAGACTATTATAATAGTGGAGTTCTTATAATTGATTTAGAAAAATTTAAAGAAAATGATTGTTTAAGTAAAATAGTAGATACAACAATAAAAAGTGATATAGATTTTTTATATCCTGATCAAGATATATTAAATATAGCTTTAAGTGAAGACATTGTACCAATTGATTTTAGTTATAATATTTTTCCTAGTATTTATAATATTATGAAGAATAAACAATTAGCTAAGATAGCTTTAAGAAATAGTGATCATTTTTATACTTATCAAGAAATAGAAAACGCTATAGCTAATCCTCACATTTATCATTTATTAACTGTTTTTAAAAATCGTCCTTGGAATAAAAATTCTATTAATCCTTATAATGAAATGTATGATTTTTATCGTAAATATTGGGATGCTAATTATACAAAAG
>JBJEDY010000021.1:0-3033 GCA_051872535.1 Bacilli bacterium
ATACATTGTAGTTACGTTGACAAAAAATATTGGGTTGACAAAGACCCGGGGGGGGTACAATACCAGTAGAAAATGTAAAGTAAGGTCGTGGTATTGTATGAAAAAAAATATAAAGGAAGTAATGTTAGTATTAATAACAGTAATAGTAGTATCATTAGTAAGTGTATCAGCAGCAGTACATTTTAATTCCGAAAATATATCATTTGAACCAAAAGATACAAATTGGAATGTAAGTAGTACAAGTAGTGCATTAAATGATTTATATGATACATCAAATACAAAAATTACCAATTTTAAAACTACAATAGCGCAAGCAATAACAGATATGGGTGTAACAACAGCAGAAGATGCTGATGCCGAAACAATGGCAAATAATATAAAAAATATTAGTTCTTTAGAAAGTAATACTAGGATATATATAGAAGTTGAAAGTACAGCTCAAGCATTACAAAGTGGTAGTTGGGCATCATGCGGTACTGAAAATATCATAGAAAAAGGTGATTTTACTAAGAAATTGGTATATGCTGGGTATTCACAAACTAATTATGATAGTAATAAAGGATTATATAAGGAATATACAATAAGTCATGATTGTGAATTAGAAATTAGTTGGGATTATACAATCTCTCATGCAAATTGTTCATTTGAAATATATCACAATGGTGTTCCTCTAATAAATAAAGGCTCAAATCTTAGTGGAAGCGGAAAATCTAATGTTAATGTTAGTAAAAATGACATTATAAAAATTTATACTAATGCAGGTGGTAATCAATGGATAACAAAAGGAAATTACAAAATTCAAGAATTGTAATAAATTATATTTATTGAAGTTTTATAATATATTTGTTGTCATTTTCTCAATTAAAATGTTATTTAATATTTCCAATTTTTCTTTACATATATTAATAGTATTATCATAATTTAATTTTGACATATAAAAAACCATGTTTCAAGTATAAGAAACGTGGTTCATATTATTTTGATATAGCTACATTTGATATATTACTTTAACATTTTAATTCTTTGTTTTTCTTTTAAATTCTTTTGTTAATAGATTATTTTTCTTAAGTACTTTGTAAGCACCTTTATTTATAATTAAGTCATATTCTCCAATATATTCAAATATTTTTGGTTTAAATCCTAACTTAAATTTATTTAAACCATAATATGGATTATTTTTACTAAAATCTCCAGTAATACCATTTAAATCAATAAAATCATAATTATCTTTATAATATTCACATAGATAATGATGTAAATAATAGTTCGGACTATATCTATCATATTTTTTGTTATATCCACTAATTAATATATATATACGGTTTTGATATTTAATTGTAATTGCTCCAGCAATAAATTTTTCTTTATTTTGAGCTAAATCATGAGTTGCTTCAATTATGTCATTTTTAATTTTTGTTAAAACAATATCAGAATTCATCTTCTTTTTGATATTATTTTCTGAAGGATTATCTGTTAAAAGTTTTTTTAAAACATTGTTTTTTTCTTCTTCTTGTTCATAAGCTTCTTGGCAGTTAATTAAAGCTTTTTCAAAATCAATTTTAACTAAAAATAAATCAATTTGATCATTTTTAGAAAAAATATTAAAACATTTTTTGTAGTAGTTTATATCTTTATCTTTCTTATTTTTTATAAAACTATAAATTATATCAATATTTTCTCTATCTGTTTTTAAAAATGTTAATCCTTTTCTTTCACCTTTACGAATTTTGTTTCTTGTCGATTTACTTAAACTTTCAAAGGAATATTTTTTTAATGGTATTATAGCATTAAATCTTGGTTGCATCGTTTCGAATAAAAGATTATCCCCTATATATTCAAAATCTAATTCTTTTAAAATATCTTTAATTTTAATATTTTGATTATATTCTATTATATTATCTTTTACTTCTCCGATAGCGATGTCTGGGTTTATTTTAATAAATGAAATGTTTTTTTTATAATAATATTCTTTTAAAGCATTTATAAAAGATTTAAGTAATTCTTTATTATAATAATCAATAAGAAATCCTTTTGGTGCATAGCCGTATTTATTTATTGTTCCAATATTTTTAATAACAATTAGTGAAGCAGCTATAATTTGATCATTTTCATTTACATAACCAATTAAATCATAGTCATATCCTTTTTCGACCATTAACATAGCATAATTAGTACTTTGTTGATAAGTTCTTAGAGGATGAGTACTGGCAAACTTATCAAATTCTAAAATGTTTAATAAACGAATGTGCATTATTATCAGCTCTCTTTTAATTAACTTATTATACTATATTTTTGTTAAATTGCAATAAGGTCTAAATAATGAAAGTGGATATATTTGGGGATAAATTTTGAAATTGACATAATTATTATGATGCTATAAAATGATACTATAGAGGTGCTAAAATGAAAAGAGTAAAAAAGATTTTTAATTCTATTGTATATGGTTCACTTATTGAGGATTTTCTATTTGGGCTTTTTGGTATATATTTAGTATTTAACCCAGTAGCTATAGGTGTCTTTTTTGTTAGATTACTAGGAATATTGATTTTAATTAGTTCTTTATTTTCATTTATTCGATATTTTATTAAAGGAATATCTAGTTCAATATTTAGAGTAAGTTTAGTTAATGCAATTATTAAACTTGTATTAGGTTTATTTATAATTATTAAACCTAAGATAATTGCAGATTTATTAGTAATTGCTTTTGGAATAGTCTTATTTGTTAATGGATTGATTAAATTGTATTATGCATTTAAATTTTATAATAATAAAGAAGAAATTTGGCCATTAGAAGGAATTTTAGCTATTGGTTTAATAGTTATGGGTGGGGTTTTAATTATTAATCCTTTTCCAGCTGCTGTGTTATTATCAAGGGTTACAGGTGTATTTGCTTTGTGTTTTGCTATATTTGATGGAATTCAATGGTTATTATTTAAAAAAAGATACAATGAATTATTAAAGATTTTTAATTAGGAAAGTTGGTTCTATAATTTCTAGTGGGGAGTAATAAACTCCCTTTTAGAATTTTTAGTG
>JBJEDY010000022.1:0-14200 GCA_051872535.1 Bacilli bacterium
ATCACTAACATTTGTTTTTTCAGTTTTACTACTACTAAATGTTATATTATTGGCACTTGTTATTAGTGCTGCTGTTACTGTTAGAGTGGAAAGCACTAAAACAACTACTCCTAATACAATTATACTTTTAACTTTACTATGCACAATACCACAACCTTACTTTATTTTCTACTGGTATTGTACCCCCCCCCGAGCCTTATTTGTCAATGGGATGTTATCATTTTTTTAGAGGTTAATTTTTTATATATTATTAATTATTTTCTTCTATTTCAAAATTTAATAATTTTTCATAAGTGGTTTCATATAAATCTTATTCATCTTTATACGCCAGCATTATTTCCCATATCTATCCCACAATAGGCATCTTGTAAAGTAAGATCACTATTACCTATAATAATAGCACTTCCCGTTGATTCACTACATTTTATAATATTAAATTTATCAAAAATATACATTTCTGTTCCCGTAGTATCCTCTTTTATTTTATTATTAGCTCTATCAAGTATTTTATTTATACTTATTTTTCCACTAGATAAAACACTACTTATTTCATAAATATTTTTCTCATCAAATTTAAAAATAACACTATCTAAACATGTTGAATATAAACTATAATCTGCAGCTTCATAAAGAAGTTTTTGATCCATTTCACAACTATTTTGATCATTTGTTATTATTTCAAAATTATCAAAATTCATTTCATTTACAATTTTACTATCATCCATATAAACAACGTAATTTCCATTATTTTCTCTTAAATACCAAATCTTACCTACAACCGTAATATTATCATAAATATCATAACTACTTAATTCTGAAGCACCATTTTTAAATACTACACGTAAAGTAACATTGTCTGAAAAATTTACATAACCATTTAAAGAAATACCATTAGGTTGATAAGCCTGCATTTCAATATAATTTATACTTTCTTTACGGCTTATCTTTCCACTTATCTTAATATATCTATTTTTATAATCATCAAAGTTATCAACAATTTCTCCTAAAAAAGCATTAGAGTTCATTTCTTCCATATCATTAACATCACAATAATACCCAAGCTTATATAATTTATCGACTTTATATGGTTTTCCTTCACAACTCCATATACGATATCCAATTGCATTATAAACACGAGAATTATTATTTGTAATTATATTATATGAAAAAACTGGAATACGACTAAAATTAATTGCAATAACTGTATCAATAAAAAGCATTCCAAGGGCCCCAATAATTATTAATAAAGGAATATTTTTTATCTTATTTTTAAATAATCTAATAAATCCTATTAAAGAAATAATAAATCCTATTCCTACTAAAACAATACGATAATAATTTAAACTTTGTTTACCAAATCCAAATAATAAGAAAAGTCCACCTAAAAAGATTAAAATAATATTATTAATAACTTTCTTTTTATCCATACTTTCCAACTCCTCTTGTAAATTAATTATAACATTTTATTTATTTTAAGACAAAGAAAAAAACCTAATTTCTTAGGTTAGTTCTTTCTACTAGTTAAGAGCATCTTTTAATTTAGATCCAGCTTTAAATGATGCAACAGTCTTAGCAGGAATTTTTAATGGTTCTTTAGTTAAAGGATTGATTCCTTCTCTAGCAGCTCTTTTTTTAGCACTGAAAGTACCAAAACCAACTAAAGTTACTTTACCTTCATTTTTAAGACCTTTAGTGATACCATTAAATACAGCATCTACTGCTTTAGCTGCTGCTGCTTTAGATAAGCCAGTTTCAGCTACAACGCTTTCTACTAATTCATTTTTTGACATAATTTTACCTCCCAATAAAATATCATATTTATAAGGTATGTTACCCTTACATATTAAAAATATCAGATAAAAATCGTAAAATCAAGAAAAAATGACTATTTTTACACTAAAGTAGTCATTTTTACACTTATATAACAATTGCAATAAGATTATTGCTTCCTTTATTAACAATTTTTGTTACTGTTTGACTTAATTTATAACGAGTAGATTCAGGCATTACCATTAGTTTAGATTGAATACCTTCTTGAACAATTACATCTAAACTACGTCCAAATATTTCACTTTTCCAAATACTACTTGGATCAGTTTCATAATCTTTCATTAAGTAATCAATTAACTCTTTACTTTGTAATTCACTACCTATTATTGGTTCAAATGTACTTTCTACATCAACTTTCATTAAATGAATACTTGAAGCAACAGCTTTTAACTTAACACCATATCTATTACCTTGTTTAATAATTTCTGGTGTTTGTAATTTCATTTCTTTTAAAGTTGGATAAACAATCCCATAACCAGTTGCTTTAGCTGTTTTTAAAGCACTTCTTATATTATCCATTTCACATTTTGTATCTTTATAAGAACTAAATATTTTTAACATACCAGCTTTTGTATTAACAGCATCACCCATCATTTCGTTAAGAACTTTATTATATAATTCTTCACTACTTTCTAAGTTAAGTGAAACTATACCAGTTGATGCATCAACTTCACTTATATATGCTTTATTAATATATTCACTATCAGTAAAGTAGCTGATAATATTATCAACATCTTTTAATTTTTTTACTTCTAAAGTACTATTTTTAATCTTTTCTATATAATGACTCTTAACTTCATGATTATTATTTAAAATATGAACCCATTCAGGAATTGATACCTTAATATCTACAACTGGAAATTCATATAAGGCATTTTTTAATATTTCATTAATTTCTTTTTCATTCATATTTTCAACACTAATTGGTAATACAGGAACATTATAATTATCTCTTAAACTATTAGCTAAAGTTAAAGTTTCATTACTATTTGGACGTAAACTATTTAAAACTATAATAAATGGTTTACCAATTCCTTTAAGTTCTTTTACAACTAACTCTTCAGCACTAATATAATCTTCTCTTTTAAGTTCACCAAAAGAACCATCAGTAGTAACAACTACACCAATTGTTGCATGATCTTTAATTACTTTTTCTGTACCAATAGATGCTGCTTCTACAAATGGTATTGGTTCACTAAACCAAGGTGTATTAACCATTCTCGGATTACCATTTTCATCTTCATATCCATTAGCATTAGGTATTACATAACCAACACAATCAATCAATTTAATATTAGTTGTAAACTCATCAATCTTAATAGTTGCACCATTTGAAGGAACAAATTTTGGTTCTGTAGTCATAATTGTTTTACCTTGAGCACTTTGTGGAATCTCATCTAAACATCTTTTCTTTTCATATTCATCAGAAATATTAGGTACAACTAAATTTTCAATAAAACGCTTAATAAAAGTTGATTTACCCGTTCTTACTGCTCCTACTACTCCTAAATAGATTTCACCATTACCTCTTTTAGAAATAGCTTCAATAACATTGTCATTTCTCATATAGACACCCCTATCGTTTTCTAATAATACTTATGCTATTTAGAAAAGAATATAACAAAAAGAACACAATTATGTGTTCTTAACCAATCCTTTAGGATTAAAAATTATTCTGAGCGTTAAAAATCTTGTTTCTGCAGTAAATTCAAAATCTAAAGCTTTTATTCTGAATTTGTTAGAAAATTTCTTTGTTCTTTTATTTTCTTTAAACTTACTTTCACTAGGTGCTTCTTTATAATGTTCAATTATCATATTTTTTAATATTGCCATAACCTTTTTTGAATCAATATAACATTCACATTCTAAATCTATTTGAACAGAAGTAAGTAATTGATGGTTATGTTCATTAGTAAAATAATATATTATTCTTGAGTATATTTCTATGATGTCTATATGATAATGTAAAGAAAATATTTCTTCTCCCATATTATATGATTGTCTATATGGATTGCTATACATTTTGTAAACTTCTTCTGCAGGCATCAGAAAATAGATGTCAGGATATCCAAACGGAATACTATAAGTTAGTTTTACTGAAGAAATATATAAATGTCTTATTGTTGCTATGATTCCAATTATAACAATGACAATTAAAATGGAAATTATAATAAAATTAGTATTCATTCGTCTTCTCCTTTCTATTTATTATCTAATTCTTGCGTATACGCCCATCATTCTATCATAATTATAGTCCATATCTGCATCATTAAACATAATTGCACCACCTAGACCATTAACATTTAAGAAATAATCCATTGATTGTGCTCTAGTAACATGCCAATTTGTACAATGTTGATAACTTACTTGAACATCACCAGTACCACCAGTTAATCTTGCTGTAATTGTATTCGTTAAAACATCGATATCTGTACGATCAACTAAGTTCATTGACATTCCAAAGCCATTACTAAAACGCATTGTATTAGTTCCGTTATATTGATATGTTATTGCATTTCCTTCTGATGGTGCTGAGTAGTATTGTGTTCCTTGTTGTGATCCATCAACGACAGAAAAACCAGTATCAATTTTCATTGCAAATACATCAAAGTTACGAACAGATGGCATTGATAACCATTCATTTATCGCTTTGGCATAATGTTGACCATTATTGATTTCATATACAAGCAATGATAGGATTTTTGATGATGTAGTATAACAATCGGGATTTCCACTAACAGCTCGAGGACTTATCATTTCTGAACGTACTCCACTGACATTTAGTTCATCAATGATAACTTCGTCATGTGCTACTAAGGTGAATTCTTGATCCTTTAAGCTGTTATATTCATTTTGTGTCATGTATTCTATATATTGTTCCCCTAATACATTTTTTAAATTATGATAATTAGCTTCATCAAATATAACATTTTGACTATTTACATAGTATTCTTCATCAGATGCTTGAACAATAGTTGGTATTAATAATAGTGATAAAGCTAACAATAATTTACATTTTTTACTCACTGTACTTCACCTCCTAACTACTTTTCCAAATTAACATTTTTGCCAAGAAAAAACACTCTATTTTTACAAGAATTGAACTCTCGCAAAATTAGAGTTTATTTAAAAATTGCTTCTATCGAACTTATTTCCTTTTTTGAATCTTTAATATATTCATCCCATTTACCACATCTTTTTGTTAAACAAACAATTTGATCTCTTTCAAAATTATAATAGAATTCCTCTAATATGATATTTTGATCATCGCGTAATTGAAAAGATATATAATCACTATATAAAAGATAGGTAATTTCTAATACTTTTTTGGACATTATAACTGTTTCAGTATAAGTATTAGCATTGATACTAAAATATTTATTAATTGTATTAATCTGTCTTTGTTTTTCATTAGTTTTTAAATAAATCAAATTTGAATATGGTTCATAACCTAATTCTTTTAATGCGTTTATTTTATCATTACTAACTTCTGTTTCATCTTGTCTAGCTGTTTCTTGCTGATCTTTAATAATTCTATTATTTTTAAATTTAATATGATAAATTATTTTAAATTCTTCTTCATATTTCTCCTCATCAGATGTATATGTCACTTTCATATGTAATTTATCAACATCAATATTTTTATTTAATTCAACTTTTATATCATTTTTTGTAATACCAGAATATAAACTTACGCCATCCTCTTCATATAGTTCAATATAAACATTATCTATTTTCTCATTTCCTAAATATTCAATTTCCGATATTTGAAACAAGTTTATATCATTAGTTTCTAAATAGTAACCACCTCTAATATCAAAATTACTATTTTTAATACACAAAGTATAAAATTTTACAGAATTATAATTAACAACAAAATAAAATGCTAAAAAGAAGAATATTAAAAGTAAGAAGAAAATCACTGCCATTAGAATTCTTTTCTTTCTTTGTTGTTTAATAAACATTTCTCTACCTAATCTCTTCGCAGCATATAACTCATCCATTGTAATATCAAATATATCACTTAATTGTTTCATCGTATCTATATCAAGATATCCAGGGTTATTCTCCCATCTAGATATAGTTTTATCTGTAACATGCATTATTTGTGCAAGTTGTAATTGTGTATATCCTTTTTCTTTTCTTAATTCCGATAAGAATTTCCCAAAGTCAATCTCATCACTCATATTTACCACCTACTTACTACTTATGATAAACCAATAACACTCCCATTAATAATATCAATTTTTTCGTAATTACTATTTACTGGTAACCCTGGCATTGTCAAAATACTACCAAGATATATAACTATAAAACCAGCACCATTACTAATTTTAACTTTTTTTACAAAAACATCAAAATCTTTTGGATAACCTATTTTATCTTTATCATCACTTAGGGAATATTGTGTTTTAGCAATACATATTTTTAAATTATCTAAATTATTAAATTCAATCTTTTTAATAGTATCTAATGCTTCAGCACTATAACTAATATTAATAGCTCCATAGATATCTTTAACAATATTATCTATCTTCGCTCTAATTGTTTCATTAATATTATATAATTGTTTATATTCATAATCTTTATTAGCTAATTCTTTAACTTTATTCGCTAAATCAATTGCACCATTTCCACCATCATTATAAGAAGTACAAATACTAATTAATACATTTCTTGATTTACAATACTCAACAATCTTTTTAATATCTTCTTCATTATCATTTGAAAATTTATTAATACAAACGATAATATTTTGATTTAATTTATTTAAAATATCTAAATGTGCTTGTAAATTTTCAATTCCATTATATTCTAAAGCTTTAACACTTGTAACCAAAACTGTAACATCAGGTTTTAAATCATTATCTCTTGCAACAATATCATAATATTTAAGTGCCCCACAATCACTTCCGAAACCTGCTTCAGTGACAACATAATCACATAATGATTTAGCCATTTGCGTTGCAATAACACTACAACATCCATGAGCAATATTAGCAAATGGTCCACCATGAATAATAACAGGATTATGTTCTAAAGTTTGAACTAAATTTGGTTTAATAGCATCACGAAGCAAGACACATAAAGAGCCGACTATTTTTAAATCTTTGGCATAAATGTATTTTCCTTCTTTATTTTCACCAACAACTATTCTATTTAATCGATTTCTTAAATCATTCATATCTTTTGCTAAACAAACAATAGCCATAATTTCGCTAGCTGCAGTTATATTAAAATTTTCACTTCTTCCACTTGCTAATGTTACATTTTTTAATTCTCTATCATTTATATCTAAACATCTATTAAATAAAACTTTATCTATTTCTAAATTATTTCCTTGTTTAATATGATTATCAATAGCAGCACATAATAAATTATTAGCACTTGTTATAGCATGAAAATCACCAGTAAAATGAAGATTGATATCTTCCATTGGTACAACTTGGGACATACCTCCTCCACAAGCACCACCTTTTACTCCAAAAACTGGTCCTAATGATGGTTCTCTTAAAGTTAAGATAGAATTACTACTTTTACATAAAGCATCAAGTAATCCTATTGCAACAGTTGTTTTTCCTTCCCCAAATGGAGTTGGATTTGTTGCTGTTATTAAAATTACTTTCCCTTTTTTATCTCCATTACAAGAATTAATCTTAGCTTTATATTTTCCATAAAGTTCTATATCATTTATTCCAACTCTATTAGCAACATTAATTATTTCATCCATATCTATACTATGAGCTATTTCAATATCAGTCATAACAATCACCTAAAACAAGTATACCTTAACTAAAACATCTTTTCTACATTTTTAGGAACTTTATCACGCACAATTGTGTCAATTATCTTATCTTCTTTTGCTTTACTTACACTCTTTCCTGTCATTTTAGATAATTCATGTATGACATCTCTTAACGTATTTTCATCTTTTAAACTATTTTGTTGTAACTTAGTTGCCAGTTCAATAATTTTACTTTTACTCACCTTGGTTTTCTTTTCAACTTTTTCAAATACACTATCATCAACAGCCATATAAAAACCCCCTTATTATATTATTATGTTAAATATAATAAGAAGGTGATTTATCCATTATTTATTCTTCATCGCCACTTCGATTTTTAAATTGTAACACAATAGGTGTTCCACTAAAATCAAAAGCTTCTCTTATTTTATTTTCTAAATATCTTTCATAACTAAAATGAACTAATCCTTTATTATTAACTCTAAAAGTAAATTTAGGTGGTTCATTACCTGTTTGACTTGTAAAATATATCTTTAATCTCTTACCTTTATAACTAGGAGCTTCATGTAGAGCAGTTGCATCATTTATAACATTGTTTAATAAAGATGTTTTAATTTCTTTACGATTATTTTTATAAGCACTAATTACTTCTGGCATTAACATATGAATTCTTTTCTTTGTTTTAGCTGATAAAAATACTGTTTTTACATATGGCATAAATTGAAATTCATTTTCAATTAATAAGTTCCATTTTTTTATTTCCGTATTTGGATCTGCCACTAAATCCCATTTATTAACAACTAATACAACACCTTTACCTGCTTCAATTGCATAACTTGCAATATGTTTATCATGTTCAATAATACCTTCTTCAGCATTAACAACAATTACACAAACATTACTACGATCAATAGCTTTTAAACTTCGAACTAAACTATATTTTTCCACACTTTCGTAAATACGTCCTTGTTTACGCATTCCAGCTGTATCTATTACTATGAATTCTTCATTATTATAATTAAATTTTGTATCAATCGCATCACGAGTAGTACCAGCAATATTACTAACAATTGCTCTTTCTTCATTTAGTATAGCATTAATTAAACTACTTTTACCTACATTTGGTCTGCCAATTATACAAAACTTTAATATATCTTCTTCTGGTTCTTCATTTTGATTAAAATCTCTTGTTATTTCATCAAGTAAATCACCAAAACCAATATTATGAGAAGCACTTATTGGTAAAACATATTGAAATCCTAATTCATAAAAAGCATAAATATTCTCATCTTGCATCTTTGGATTATCTAACTTATTAACAGCTACAATAACTTTCTTATTGGTTTTCATTAACATATCACGAACAACATAGTCATTAGCTGTAATATCTTCCTTACCATCAACAACAAATACTATAACATCAGATTCATTAATAGCAATTTCTGCTTGCATCTTAATATCTTTATTAAAGTCTCCTTCGCCAATATCTATTCCCCCGGTATCAATAAGTAAAAAGTTTATATCATTATAATTAACATCACCATAAATACGATCACGTGTAATACCTGGGGTATCCATAATAATAGATTTTTTTTCCCCAATTAATCTATTAAAAATAGTACTTTTACCAACATTTGGTCTTCCAATTAAACAAACTGTCTTTTTCATACAATTACCCCTTTCTTTAACGCTTTCCTATCTTAACATATAACATTATTCTTTACAAGCATTATAATCATCCTCATTATCATATTGATATGTTGCATATGGTCTTTTTGATTTTATTAAAACTAATACTTTCTTATCGAGTAAATCAGAATCATCTCGAGGATCAACTGTTGATTTATCTTTATCATCTGATTTTTGATAACCTTTTTTTACTAGTTCTCTTACTGTAATCATTTTAGCATGTTGATATACAACATTTTCTCCTTTTTCATAGTTAAATGCAGTTACATTTTCACTAGAATATACTAGTTCTTCATTATCTATTCCCCATAATTCAGCTGCTTTTTCAATATCCTTTACTTTATCACAAAACATATTCGTTTGTATTTTACGAGACATCTTTGTTACACTTGGTACTGCAATTACAATTAGTAAAGAAAGTATAACTATAACTGCCAATAATTCAACTAAAGTAAATCCATTCTTTTTCATATCATTCACCTATTTTCATTATATAATAAAAAACATCATAAAAAAAGATGCTTATTTTGCATCTAGACAATCTTTGATACTTCCTAGTATTTCTTCTTTACCTTTTTTAGTAATTGATGAAAAGAAAACAATCTTATCATTTTCATTTAAGTCAAAACTATTTAAAATTACTTTATCTTGTTTTGGTCTTGCCGTAGTATTTACTTTATCATACTTAGTAGCAACAATTGTTACATCTAAATTATAATACTTTAAAAAATTATACATAATCAAATCATCTTCACTTGGTTTATGACGATAATCAATTAACATAAATACTCTTTTTAAAGATGTTCTATTCATTAAATACTCTTCTATCATTAAGCCAAATTTATGTTGCGTATTTTTATCAACATTGGCATATCCATATCCAGGAACATCGACTAAATAAAACTTATCATTTACCAAATAAAAGTTTAATGTTTGAGTTTTACCCGGTTTAGAACTCGTTCTTGCAAAATTCTTTCTTCCTAAAAGAGCATTAATAAAACTACTTTTACCTACATTACTTCTACCAACTAATAAAAACTCAGCCTTATCATCATTAGGATACTGACTTATTCTTACTGCCATTGATTTCAGCTCTGCCGATTCTATTTTCATATAAAATATCACCTACGTAAGAGACATTATACCTTATTTTTAGGTATTATGCAAATAACAAAAAAGAAGAAAAAATTATTCTTTTTCTTCTTGGGCTTCTAGTTTAACTAAAACTTCTCTAGGTTTAGAACCATTTTGAGGTCCTATTATACCTCTTTCTTCTAGTAAATCAATTATTCTAGCTGCTCTATTATAACCTAGTCTAAATCTTCTTTGAAGTAATGATGCTGAAGCTTTACCAGTACTAATAACATATTTAACTATTTCATCATACATAGGATCATCAAATGTTTCTTTATCTCCACTAACAGGATTATGATCATTACTACTTGCTTGTAAAATAGTTTCATCATATTCAGCACTTTCTTCTTTTGAAACATACTCTATTAATCTTCTTATTTCATCATCAGATATAAAACATCCTTGAATTCTTATTGGAGCATTTTCACCCATTGGTAAATATAACATATCACCTTTACCAAGTAATTTTTCTGCTCCACCCATATCTAATATTGTTCTCGAATCAATAGAAGTAGCAACTGCAAATGCTATTCTTGAAGGAATATTAGCTTTAACTACACCAGTAATAACATCTGTACTAGGTCTTTGAGTAGCTACAATTAAATGAATACCAGCAGCTCTTGCCATTTGCGTAATACGCATTATGGAATCTTCAACTTCTTTAGCTGCTACAAGCATTAAGTCTGCAAGTTCATCAATAATTACAACCATATATGGCATTTTTGGTATTTTAACATTACTACTACGATTTTTCTTTTCAATCTTTTCATTATATCCAGAAATATTTTTAACGCCTTCATCACTAAAGACTTCATATCTTCTTTCCATTTCTACAACAATTTTTTGTAATGCTAAGTTTGCTTGTTTAGCATCTGTAATTACTGGACATAGTAAATGTGGTATACCATTATAATTTGATAATTCTACTTTTTTAGGGTCAACCATTACAAGTTTAACTTCATCTGGTCGATATTTAAGTAGTATTGTAGCAATAAAACTATTAATACAGACAGATTTTCCAGATCCAGTAGAACCAGCTACTAATAAGTGTGGCATTTTAGAAATATCTGCTGTTTGAACACGTCCCATTATATCTTTTCCTAAACTAACTAGGATTTTAGCTCCTTCTTGCGTTTTAGGTACATTAGCAACTACCTCTTTAATTCTTACTGAGCTAATTACAGGATTAGGTATTTCAATACCTATTGTACTCTTTCCAGGTATTGGTGCTTGAATACGTACATCTTTAGCAGCTAAAGCAAGAGCTATCTCTTTATTTATATTAACAATTCTACTTACTTTAGTTCCATTTGGTATTTGAACTTCATATTGAGTTACTGCAGGTCCAACATGAATTTCTACTACACGTCCCTTAATTTGAAAATCATTAAGAACTCTTTCTAAGGAATTCTTTTTTTCAGTTACAAAAGTATTGGAATTTTCCTTCTTTGGTAGTGCCGGATTATCTAAAATATCAAGAGAAGGCAAACGATACTCATGTGTACTATGTCTAACTTGTTCACTGTAATTTTGTGTTACTATCTCATTATCCACAATATTACTATTTGTAATAATTGGTGCTGACTCTTCTTTATTTTTTAATTCTTCAACACTAGTAATAATTACACGATCATCTTTAATTTCTTCAGTATTGTCTTCGTCATCATCATCTTCTTCATCTTTATTCTTAAGACTACTAAAGAATCTTTTTACAGCATCTAAAACATCTGATAATGTAATATCAAATAATAGTATTACTCCAAATAATCCCATTATTACTAAAACAATAATTGTTCCAACTAACCCAAATAAAGTGCTAAACCCCATTGATACAACAGCACCAATAATTCCACCACCAATAGCATAATCAACTTGACCACTTGCCATTAATCCTGCATTAGGACTTACGGTTGCTATTCTACTCTCATAAGTATCCATTGTAGCTTTAACAATTGCACTACCAGCATTTACTTTCATATATGTATAATGTGACAAAGTAAGTACAACTATAAATAAAATATAAAAACCAATCATTTTCCCCGAAAAGAAATTAGGTAATTTTCTTTTAAACATCATTACAAGACCTAAATATATTAACAAAAGTAATATAATTGGCCACCATTCTCCAACTAAAAACATTGCAAATTTTTTAATAAAAGATCCAACAATTCCAAATCCTGTTCCAATAACACCGATAAGAACTAATAAGAGTCCTGTCATTTCTATGCTATATTTAAAACTTTTAGTATCAGAATCTTTAGTTTTCTTTCTCTTTGCCATCCTACTCACCGTAATCATTATAACATTAAACACTATCTTTATGCTACTAAACTTACACACATTTAACACATTAGCACAAAAAAAGAAGAAAAATATTCTTCTTAACAAAAAATCAAACTGCTCAATATAATAGCAAGTAAAATATATAGAACTATTATAATAAATCCACTTGCAATATTATTACATTCTTTATGAGCAGGCTTTTTATTACAACAACTCATTTTTAGACACCTCCGAAAACTTTAAAAGACTAAATGAATGCTCCTACTATAATAATTAATAAAATAAATAAAACTAAGATGATAGCAGGTCCTAGGTTACTACATCCACAATTATTATTCATAACTCATTCCTCCTTTATTTGTCTTTTCATTAGTATTGTATGGTAACAATACTACTTTTGTGAGTGTTCTTCTTGTATTTTATTTTTAATACTGGTATAATTTATTTATGTTAAAGGAGGAAAACATGAAAAAGAAATTAGTTGTGCTAGCCCTTTGCTTATTAGTTATTTCAGGGTGTGGAAAGAAAATACCAAAATTGTCTAATGGTGATGAAGTTGTTGTAAGTTTTAAAAATGGAAATATTAGTACAAATTCTTTATATGAACAAATTAAAAGCGATTATGCTTTACAATCAATGTTATATTTAGTTGATGTACAAATATTAGAAGAAAAATATAATGATAAGGTTGAAGAAGCAAAAGATTATACTGATGCTAATATAGAGCAATTAAAAACATATTATGGTGAAGATAACTTACTTCAAGTTATTCAACAATATACTGGATATCAAACTATCGAAGCTTATAATCAATCTGTATATGTTAATTATTTAAGAAATCTTGCTGTTGAAGATTATGCAAAAGATAAGATTGAAGATAAAGAAGTTGAAAAATACTACAAGAATAACATTGTTGGTGATATCAAAGTAGCTCATATTTTAATTACTCCAGAAACAACTGACGAAATGACACAAGATGAAAAAACTAAAGCTGAAAGCGCTGCAAAAGAAAAAGCTGAAGAAGTTATAAAAAAATTAAATGAAGCTAAAGATAAAGAAAAAGCTTTCACAGATTTAGCTAAAGAGTATTCTTCTGATGCTACTACTAAAGAAACAGGTGGTTCTTTAGGATATATTAATAAAGGAACTTTAGGAACAAGTTATGCTGAACTTGAAGATGCTGCATACAAACTAAAAGATGGCGAATATTCTAAAAAAGTAGTTACTACAGAATTAGGATATGAAGTAATCATTCGCTTAGATAGTAAAGATAAAGCTCCACTTGAAGATGTTAAAGATTCTATTCTTGAAACATTATCTGCTGATTATTTAACAGATAATCCTGATGCACAAATAAGAGCACTACAAGATTTAAGAAAAGATTATGATATTGATATAATTGATTCTGAATTAAAAGAACAATATGCAAATTACATTCAAAATGCTCTAAGACAAGCAGAAGAACAAAAAAAACAACAAGAACAACAAAATAGCAATTAATAAAAAATACTGAAAATA
>JBJEDY010000023.1:0-59820 GCA_051872535.1 Bacilli bacterium
ACTATTTGTTCAATGACGTTACTAAGTGATGTAGGAAACATCTTTTGTTTCCCGAAAAAATACCCCTTTAAAATAGAAGAAATTGAAATAAATGGAATTGTCACTAAACTACAAATAAGAAGCCCGTATACAAGAGGTTCATGGAGTAAATAAATACTTATTGGTTTACTAAGCAATATAACACCAGTAATAAAAATTAAATTTGTTATAACAGCAATGAATAAAGCACTAACACCGATTGTTTTACTATTATATTTAGATGAACTAACAAGTCTACTTATTGATAAAGGTAGAGCAAATAAAGCAATACTTGATACTAAACTAAATGTTGGCATTACTAAATTATATAAAGACATACCATATTCGCCAATACATCTCGTATAGACTACTCTTATAACCATTCCTAAAATTTTTGTAATAAAACCAGCTACTAGAAGTGTAAAAGCAGATGTAATAAATTTATTCTTTCGCATAATGACTCCTTTTATAAAATTCGAAATTGTTATATAATAAATATATGCAGAAATATTAATAAATAGGTGAATTGTATGAATGACTTAAAGTTTGGATCCTTAAAAGAAGTATATGATCGAGTATTACCAGCACTTCGTTCGAAAGTAAAAGAATTAAAACATGATAAAATTACATATATTAAAGAAGAAGATATTTGGAATACTCTTAAAAATAATAAATGGATAAAATGTACATCATTAAGTTTAGCTGAAATGGTTGACGATATTTTAAACACTGATGCAAACACATTTGTTGAATATGTTCACTATAATGTAGCTAAAAGTGAAGTTGAACCAAACACTGAAGGAAGTAGTATAATAAAAAATTAGAAAGAAGAAAAAAATATTGATGATATAATCTTAGAATAAAAAAGTAAATAATAAGGAGAAACAAGATGGATAATAAAAATACAACAATTTATACATATGAAGAACTTTATGAGAAAATAAAAAATTTTATTGTAGCTGATGAAGAACTTGATGCAATCCATAAAGCTTATTTGTATGCCGAAGAAAAACATAAGGATAGAGTAAGACTTAATAAAGATCCATATATTGCTCATCCTTTATCAGTAGCATATATTCTAGCTGATTTAAATGTTGATTATATAACAATCATCGGCGCTTTGCTTCATGAAACTGTAAATCATTCTAGCGGAACAATTGAGGAAATTGAAAATCTTTTTGGTAGTGAAGTAGCTAAAATAGTCAATTCTATCAGTAAAATTAACAAACTTGAACTAAATGATGATAAAGAGCAATCAGCATCTCACTTAAGAAAAGTACTAGTTGGATTATCTGAGGATGTTCGAGTTTTATTTATAAAATTAGCTGATCGTCTCCATAATATGCGAACAATTTGGGCTTTAACACCTGAAGAACAAAAACATAAAGCAAATGAAACAATGTCAGTTTTAATACCAATTGCCCATCGATTAGGTATCAATTCTATTAAAAGTGAGCTTGAAGACTTATCATTAAAATACTTAAATCCTGAAGCTTATTATGACATTTTAGAAAGATTAGATGACTCTTACGAGAAATTAAACGGTTATATAAATGAAATGAAACAAAGCATTAGTGATATCCTTACTGATGCAGGTTTATCATTTAAAATTAAAGGACGTGTAAAATCAATTCATAGTCTATATAACAAACTTTCAACTGGGAAGAAATGGGAAAATATTTATGATATTTTAGCATTAAGGGTTTTTGTTGAAAAAGAAAGTGAATGTTACTTAGTAATTGGTTTAATTCATTCTAAATTCCGTCCAATTCCAAAAAGATTTAAGGATTATATTGCCATGCCAAAAGAAAATATGTATCAAAGTCTTCATACGACTGTATTTGGAATTGAAGGTCAGACTTTTGAAATTCAAGTTCGTACTTATGAAATGGACGAAATAGCTGAAAAAGGAATTGCATCACACTGGTCATACAAAGAAAAGGGTACACAAAAAATCCAAAACATTATGGAACAAAAACTAGAAATGTTCCGAAATATAATTGATGCAAATAAAGATGCTACATCAGACCTAGAATTTGCCGAAAATTTAAATCGTGAGTTCCTAACTGATTTAATATATTGTTTTACTCCAAAAGGTGATGTTGTCGAACTACCAAGTGGATCTACTCCCGTTGACTTTGCTTATCGAATTCATTCCAAAGTTGGAGATACAACTGTTGGGGCAATTGTAAATGATAATATTGTCCCTTTAGACTATCAATTGAATGATAGTGATATTGTTAAGATTAATACAAATCAAAATAGCAAACCAAACAAAGAATGGTTAAATTTTGTTAAAACTAGTCAAGCTAAAAACAAAATAAAATCTTATTTTAGTAAACAAGATCGTTTAGATTATATCGAAAAAGGGCAAGATCTTTTAGAAAAAGAAATAAGAAGAAGAAAACTTTCAATATCTGAGGTACTAACTACCGAAAATTTAAAGAAAGTTATTAAAGATTTAAAATTAATAGATGAAGACGATTTATACTTATCAGTTGGGGCATTACGTTTTACAGCTGGATATATAATAAATCTAATTTATGAAGATAAAAAAAATGTTCAAGATATGTTACTTGAGAAAGTTCTTAACGGAACTAGAACATCTAACACAAGGAATAAAAATGATATTATAGTTGCTGGAATTGATAATATTTTAGTGAATCTCGCCAAGTGTTGTAAACCTGTTAAAGGCGATAAAATAAAAGGATATATTACAAAAGGACAAGGTATTACAATCCATAAGGAAGATTGTCATAATATTAACGAATCTGAAAGATTAATTGATGTTGAATGGAATAATAATAATGAAAATGAATATTTAACTGATTTAGAAATTGAAGTATTAAGTGGCAAAAACCAATTACTAGAAATTATTACAAAGGCAACTCAAAAAAATATTTATATTGAATCGGTAAATACAAATGAAACAGATGATAAAATTATCTATTCTATAACTGTAAAAATAAAAAATGTTAGTGTATTGGAACCATTTATTAATGAATTATATTCATTGCCATTTGTCAAAAAAGTAGAAAGAAAAATAAAATAATGCGTATTGTAGTTCAAAGAAGTAAAAAAAGTAGTGTTTCAGTAAATAGTAAAATCATTAACGAAATTGATCATGGATTAGTTTTATTAGTTGGAGTAACATCAACTGATAACGATTCTGATATTGATTATTTAGTAAATAAAGTACTAAATTTACGTATATTCGATGATGAAAATGGTGTTATGAATAAAAGCATATTAGATGTAGGCGGTAGTATTTTAAGTATCTCTCAGTTTACATTATATGCAGATACCAAAAAAGGAAATCGTCCATCTTATATAAATGCTGCAAAAGGAGATTTTGCTAAACCAATATACGAAAAATTTAATGCTAAATTAAATGAAAAAATAAAAACACTACCAGGAGTGTTTGGTGCTTATATGCAATTAAATATTAATAATGATGGTCCAATAACTATAATTCTTGATAGTCAAAATAAGTAAGTAATTTCAATTTGCGTTATTAACAAAAATAATAACAAAATATATTGACTAAATTATATAAAATAAGGTAAAATACACATATAGATTTTCTATTGAAAGACAAGTAATATATTATTATTTATTAAAGAGAAGGCTAGCTGGTGAAAATGCCAAATAAATATATATATGAAATAACAACTTTCATTTATAGAAAAACGCACTTAAAGCGATAAAATATGGATTTGAGAGTACCTAGTAAAGTAAGGTGGCACCGCGGATTTATTTCGTCCTTACATTATTAGGTCTTTTTATTTAAAGGAGAGAATTAAATGATAACAAAACCAAAAGGAACAATGGACATTTATGGAGAAGCTGCTAAAAAAAGACAATATGTAAATGATTTACTAGCATCAATTTGCGAAAAATATAACTACACTTATATTGAAACACCAGTATTTGAATCTAGTGAATTGTTTCACCGAGGTGTTGGCGAATCTACTGATATGGTTCAAAAAGAGACATATGATTTTAAAGATCGAGGAGAAAGATATTTAACACTAAGACCAGAAGGAACTGCTGGAGTTGTAAGATGGTTCATTGAGAATAAATTATATGGAAATTTAACTGATCCAGTAAAAGTATTTTATAATATGAAAATGTACAGATATGAAAGACCTCAAAGCGGTAGAAATAGAGAATTTACTCAATGGGGATTTGAATGTTTTGGTAGTGATGATGTTCTAGCTGATGCTGAAGTTATCTCTTTAGCTTATAACGCTTATCGATTATTAGGGTTAGATGATGTAACTATAAAATTGAATTCATTAGGTGACGTAGAATCAAGAAATAATTATAGAAACGCTTTATTTAATTATCTTAAACCTAATATAAATAATTTATGTGAGGATTGTCAAAGCAGATTAGAAAAAAATCCATTAAGAATACTGGATTGTAAAGTTGACGCTAATAATGAAATTTTAAAAAATGCCCCAAAAACTTTGGATTATTTAAATGATGAATCAAAAAATAGATTTAACAAATTATTAGAATTATTAGATTTAATGGATATTAATTATGAAATAGATACAAACTTAGTAAGAGGTTTAGATTATTATAATCACACAGTATTTGAGGTTGTTTTAAATAACTCATATGCCTTAGGTGGTGGTGGAAGATATAATGGTTTGGTTGAAACATTAGGAGGTCCAAGCATTCCAGGAGTTGGTTTTGCTATGGGCTATGATAGAACTATTTTAGCTATGGAAGAAAATGGCGTTAATATTCCAATAAACAATTCTATAGATGCCTATATTTTATATGTTTCTGAAAGTGAAAAAGAAACTGCTGCTTATTTAGCTCAAGACTTAAGATTAAATGGTTTAATAGTTGAAACTGATTTGATGAATAAATCATTAAAAGCACAATTTAAAAGTGTTGATAGATTTAATTCTAAATATTTTATAATACTAAATGATGATAAGTTAAAGAATAATAAAGTAACTATTAAAGATAATAAAACAAAAGAAGAAGCAGAAATTGATTTAAACAATATAATTGATTATTTAGATATGCAAATTTAAGGAGGAACACGTTATGGAAAAAATATATAATGATACTGTTAATATTAATTCTATTGGTCAAACAGTTACTCTTGAAGGATGGGTTGCTAAAAAACGTGATCTAGGTGGTTTAATATTTATTGATTTAAGAGATAGAACTGGTATTATTCAAATTGTAGTTAGACCAGAGAATAAAAATTATAAAATTGCTGATAGTTTAAAAAATGAATATGTAATAAAAGTAGTAGGTAAAGTTACTGAACGAGAAAGTAAAAATGCCAATTTAAAAACTGGTGAAATTGAAATAGAAGCTGATGTAATAGAAATTCTAAATTCATGTGATGAATTACCTTTTACAATTACTGATGAAGTAAATACATCTGAAGATAATAGATTAAAATATAGATATCTAGATATAAGAAGAAATAAGTTAAAAAATAATCTCCTTTTAAGAGCAGAAATTTTACATTATTTAAGAAATAAAATGTACGACAATGGTTTTACTGAAATTCAAACTCCAATATTAACTGCATCTAGTCCTGAAGGTGCAAGAGATTTTGTTGTACCTTCTCGTGTTTTTCCAGGTAAGTTTTATGCCTTACCACAAGCACCTCAAATTTATAAAGAATTATTAATGGTTGGAGGATTAGAAAGATATTTTCAAATTGCTCCTTGCTTTAGAGATGAAGATCCTCGAGCTGATAGAACTTTAGAGTTTTATCAATTAGATTTAGAGATGTCTTTCGTTAACGAAGACGATGTATTAAATGTTGGTGAGGAAATATTTTATGATACATTTACAAAATTCAGTAATAAAAAAGTATCTCCAAGACCATTTAGAAGAATATCTTATAGAGATGCAATAGATATGTATGGTTCTGATAAACCAGATTTAAGATTTGAAATGACTATTCAGGACATTACAAGTATATTTAAAAATACGGAATTTACTATATTTAAAAATATTATTGAAGAAAAAGGTATTATAAATTGTATTGTAGTTAAAAATGCTGCAGATAAATATTCTAGAAAAGACTTAGATAAATTAACTGAGTTTGCTAAATCTAAAAAAGCTTCAGGATTAGCATATTTAAAAATAGATGATGAAATTACAGGAAGTATTGCAAAAGTAGTAAATGAAGATGAAATAAAATTATTAAAAGAACAATTAAGATTAGAAAATAATGATTTAATATTAATTATTTCAGGAACTAAAAAGATTGTAAAAAATGTTCTTGGCCAATTAAGATTAAATGTTGCTAATACTTTAGGTTTAATTGATCCTAATAGATTAGAATTATGTATTATCAATGATTTTCCTATGTTTGAATATGATGAAAAAGAAGATAAATGGGATTTCTGCCATAATCCATTTAGTTTGCCTCATGGTGGAATTCATGCCTACGACAATCCAGATGATTTAGAAAACATTTTAGCTTACCAATTTGATTTTGTATGTAATGGTAATGAAATGGCATCAGGTGCTATTAGAAACCACGATTTAGATTCATTAGCAAAAGGATTTGAAATAGTTGGATATTCTAGAGAAGAAGTAGAAGAAAGATTCAAATCAATATTTACAGCATTTAAATATGGTTGTCCTCCCCATGGCGGTATGGCTCCTGGTATTGATAGATTAATAATGTTAATCCAAGATGAACCTAATTTAAGAGAAGTTCAAGCATTCCCTCCATCTGCTAGTGGACAAGATTTAATGATGGGAAGTCCTGCTAAGTTAACAGAACAACAATTAGAGGAATTAAAAATATATTTTAAAGAAGAGGAAGGAGAATAGTTATAATGAATAAATATAGAACACATTATATTAAAGATATTAATGAATCATTAGTTAACGAAAAAGTTGTAGTAAGTGGTTGGATTGAAAATATTCGTGATCATGGTGGAATTTTATTCTTAGATTTAAGAGATGAAACATCTACATTACAAACTGTATCAAATAACGATGATATGTTTAAAGGATTAGCCAAAGAATCAGTTATCAAACTAACTGGTACAATAAGAAAAAGAACTGAAGGTACAGAAAATGAAAGAATAAGTACAGGAACAGTTGAACTATTAGTTGATGATCTTGAAATGTTAGGGGAATCAGTCCATGATTTACCATTTGAAATAATGACATCTAAAGACACAAAAGATGATGTAAGATTAAAATATAGATATTTAGATTTAAGAAATGAAAAAGTTGCTAAAAACATTAAATTAAGAAGTGATATTTTACATTTCTTAAGAAATAAAATGCATGATTTAGGTTTTACAGAAGTTCAAACTCCAATTCTAACTGCATCTAGTCCTGAAGGTGCAAGAGATTTCGTTGTACCATCAAGATTATTTAAAGGAAAATTCTATGCCTTACCACAAGCACCTCAAATTTATAAAGAATTATTAATGGTTGGTGGTATGGGGAAATACTTTCAAATAGCTCCTTGTTTTAGAGATGAAGACGCTCGCGCCGATAGAACATTAGAATTTTATCAATTAGACTTAGAAATGTCATTTGTTGAAGAGGATGAAGTATTATCTATTGGAGAACAAATTTTCTATGAAACATTTAGTAAATTTTCTGATAAAGAAGTAACTAAACCTCCTTTTAAAAGAATAGCTTATAAAGATGCTATGGAAAATTATGGTTCAGATAAACCAGATTTAAGAAATCCATTAATTATTAAAGATGCTACGGAAACTTTAAAAGATACAACTTTCGGGCCATTCAAAAATAGTACAATTAAAGTAATAGTAGTAGATGATATTGGTACTAATTCAAACTCTTGGTTCAATGAAATAGTTGATTATGCATCAAGTATTGGAATGCCAGGAATTGGATATATTACATTAATGGAAGATGGTACTTTAAAGGGACCTATTGATAAATTCTTAAGTGAATCTGAAAGAGCCTGCTTAATTAATAATTTCAATATGAAAACAAATTCAGTTATGTTCTTTATAGCAAATAGAAATAAAAAACAAGCTCAAAAATTCGCTGGTCTTATAAGAAATGAATTAGGAAAAAAATGTGAACTTATTAATCCTAATAAATTAGAACTATGTATTATAAATGATTTCCCTATGTTCGAATATGATGATATACATAAAAAATATGAATTCTGTCATAATCCATTTAGTTTACCTCATGGGGGAATAGAAGATTATAATAATAAAGAAATAGATGATATCTTAGCTTACCAATTTGATTTTGTATGTAATGGTAATGAAATGGCATCAGGTGCTATTAGAAACCACGATTTAGATTCATTAGCAAAAGGATTTGAAATAGTTGGATATTCTAGAGAAGAAGTAGAAGAAAGATTCAAATCAATATTTACAGCATTTAAATATGGTTGTCCTCCCCATGGCGGTATGGCTCCTGGTATTGATAGATTAATAATGTTAATCCAAGATGAACCTAATTTAAGAGAAGTTCAAGCATTCCCAACTAGTGCAAGTGGTGCCGATTTAATGATGGGTTCTCCTTCTGAGTTAACAAGCACTCAATTAGAAGAATTAGGAATATCTATAGTAAAGGATGAGGAAAATGAATAGTGGATTTACTAAAGAAAAAGTGGAAAAATTAGCCGATTTACTAATGATTGGCCTTACTGAAGAAGAAACTGCTATGGTATTCGAAGAATTTGAAGTAATAGATCATAACATCAATAAAATAAATGAAATAGAAAATATTAAAGAGGTCAAACCTATGACACATGCATTAGATGATTTTGAATATGAATTAAGAGAAGATAAAACTGAAGAATCTATTCCAGTTGATGATGCACTAGCTAATTGTGATGACAAAGAAGGTAGAGAAATATCACTACCAAAGGTGGTGGGATAATGAAATATATGAATAAAAGTATTGAAGAACTTCATGAATTATTAATTAAAGGTGAAGTTACTCAAGAAGAATTAATTAAAGAATCATTAGAACTATCTAAAGAAACACAAGATAAATGCAATGCATTTGTTACAATATTAGAAGATGCAAAACCTGGAGAATTAACAGATAACTTATTATCAGGAATTCCTTTTGGTATAAAAGATAACTATTCCACAAAAGGAATCTTATCTACAGGATCTAGTAATACATTAAAAGATTACGTTCCATTCTTTGATGCAACTGCAGTAGCTAAGTTAAAAGCTGCAGGTGCTATTCCAGTAAACAAAACAGCTATGGATGAATTCGGTATGGGTGGAACAGGAACAACTGCTCATACAGGAATTCAAAAAAATCCATGGGATACAACAAGAATGTGTGCAGGATCTTCATCAGGTTCAGCTGCTGCAGTAGCTAGTGGAGTTTATCCTTATGCTCTAGGTAGTGATACAGGAGATTCTATAAGAAAACCGGCTGCTTACTGTGGTATAGTTGGATATAAGCCAACATATGGAATGATTTCCAGATATGGATTATTTGCCTTTGCTTCTAGTTTAGACCATTGTGGTGTATTAACAAGAAGTGTTAAAGATGCGGCAATAGTAGTAGATAATATGAAAGGTAAAGATATAAATGATATGACTTCTTGGGATTCAAGTGATATTCATTTATATAAAGATTTAACAAATAATGTTAATGGTAAAAAATTATTTTATATTAAAGAACTATGTGATATTGAAAACTATAATAATCCAAGTGAAGAACTTAAACAACATTTAAATAATTTTAAAGAAACAATAAGAAAATGTGAAAGTATTGGTATAACTGTTGATGCAGTTTCTATAGATAAAAAACTATTAGAAGCCATCCCTTCAGTATATGTAGTTATTTCTTGTGCTGAAGCAACTTCAAATATGTCTAATTTAACTGGATTCATCTTCGGACCAAGAGGAGAAGGTAAAGACTATCAAGAAATGATGAAAGATCATAGAACTAAAGGATTCTCGCCATTAATCAAAAGAAGATTTATAATTGGATCTTATGTATTACAATCGGAAAACCAAGATAGATATTTTAAAAATGCTCAAAGAGTTAGAAGACTAATAGTAGACACTATTAAAGAACAATTTAAAAAATATGATGGTTTAATCCTTCCAGTAGGTACAGGAACTGCAAAGCATTTAGATGGATCAAAAAATATCTTATCAAATGATACTGCAGCTTTAGATGATCATTTACAAATTGGAAACTTTGGTGGATTCCCTTCTATTACAATTCCAAACGGATTCATAGAAGGGCTTCCAGTAGGAGTAAATATTACAGGTAATTGTTATGATGATCAAAATGTTTTGAATATTGCATATGCTCTTGAAAGTACTATGGAATATAAAGGACAAGTTGCTAAGGAGGTTAAATAATGGGAAAATATAAAGTAACAATTGGACTAGAAATGCACTGTGAAATATCTGAAACAAACTCCAAAGTATTCTCAAGTGCTAAAAACGCATATTCAAGTATTCCAAACTCCAATATTAGACCATTAGATATGGGATTCCCAGGTACACTTCCTGTATTAAATAAAGAAGCAGTAAGAATGAGTATAATGATGAGTGAAATACTTAATTGTAGACAACCTGAATATATGTATTTTGAAAGAAAAAATTACTATTACCCAGATATGCCTAAAAACTATCAAATAACTCAAAATCCACCTGAAGATTGTGTAGGTATGGATGGACATATCGATATAATTAGAGAAGACGGATCTACATTTACTGTAGGAATAGATAATATTCACTTAGAAGAAGATGCAGCAAGTATGTCACATTTATACGATACTTCAGTAATTGATTACAATAGAGCAGGAGTACCTTTACTTGAATTAGTAACTACACCTTGTATTCATTCAGCAGATGATGCTGTAACATTTTTGGAATATATTAGATCTATTTATCAATATGCTGGTATATCCGAAGCAGATTCTAAAAAAGGTCAAATAAGATGTGATGTAAATATTTCTATATCTGAAGATGATACTTTCGGAACTAAAGTAGAAATTAAAAACGTCAATTCTTTTGGTGGAGTTCATGATTCAATAGTATATGAAATTAAAAGACAAAGTGAACTTAAAGATCAAGGCAGATATAATGAAGTTGAACAAGAAACAAGAAGATGGGATGAGCAAACAGGAACTACAATTCATATGAGAAGTAAAGTAGATGCTATAGATTATAAATACTTTGTAGAACCGAATATACCTAAATACAAAATCAGTAAAGAATGGATAGAAGAAATAAAAAAAGATATTCCAGTATTACCATATGAAAGAAAAGCAATGTATATAGAAAAATATGGATTATCTGAATATGATGCTAAAGTTATCGTTAAAGAAAAAGCAATAGCAGATTATTATGAAAAGTGTTTAGAATTAGGAATTGACCCTAAAACAGCAGCTAACTGGGTAACAGTAAACATTGTAGGGGAACTAAATAGAGAAGAAATTGAATTAAAGGATTTCTTCTTAACTCCAGAGATGTTAAAACAAATTATTGATCCATTAGTAAAAGGTACTATTTCTTCTAAACAAGCAAAAGAAATATTTATTAAATCTTTAGAAGAAAAGAAAGAACCTAAATCATTTATAAGTAGTGATACAGTTCAAATATCTGATGAAAGTGAATTAACAAAAATCATTACTGAAATATTAGATGCTAATCAATCACAAATTGAACAATACAAGAGTGGTAAAGACAACTTATTTGATTACTTTGTTGGTCAAGTAATGAAAAATACTCGTGGTAAAGCTAATCCAGTTATGACTAAAGATATACTAAATAAGGAACTAGATAAAAGATAATCTAGTTTTTTTATTATATTTATGTTATGATATAAAAGATATAATAGAAAAGGTGTTGGTAGTATGTTCGGAAAAATTAAGTTTATTGGTGAAAACATTGCCCATGTAACAAAATTAGAAAGTTTAGCTGAAGAAGCAGATTTAATGAATGTTCATGTTGTTTTTGAAGCACCAGATCAAAGAGTATTAGGGGAAGTAGAAGAAGTCAATGATACTCTTATTAATATTAGATTCCTAGGAGAATTTTTACCTAGTGGTAAATATGTAAGTGGTGTTATTCGTAAACCAGTATTAAATTCAACTATAAGACCAATTAATAATGACGAACTAATGGAACTTGTTGGAAAATATGATGAAACTACCTTTAAAATAGGTCAATCATCAATTTATAAAGACTATACAGTATGTGCAAATATTAATAACTTATTTGCTAATCATATGGCTATATTTGGTAATACTGGATCTGGTAAATCTTGTGGAGTTGCAAGAATTATTCAAAATATCTTTGCAAATCAAGCCCTAATATCTTATAATGCTAACATTTTTATCTTTGATGCATATGGTGAATATAAAACTGCATTTAGTAGTATTAATAAATACAATAATTCATATAGTTACAAATTTATAACTACTAATCCCCAAGACTCTGATGACTATCCATTACATATTCCATTTCATCTATTAAATTTAGATGATTTAGCTATCCTTTTACAAGCAAGCACTCATACACAAATACCAATTCTAGAAAGAGCATTAAAACTAGTTAAGATTTTTTCTAAAAATGATGAAACAGCAATTAAATATAAAAATCATTTAATAGCTAAAGCATTAATTGCTATCTTATATAGTAACCAAATAACTGCTAATAAAAAGAATGAAATATTTAAAGTTTTAGAAGTATGTCATACAGAAGAATTTAACTTTGATAGTACAATACAAGGATTAGGATATACAAGAAGTTTATCTGAATGTTTTGAAATAGATTCTAATGGTAACTTTGGAGAATCAGTTCTAATCACTGATTACATTCTTAAACATATAGATGAAAACTTAGAAATGACAGAAGAACCTAATAATTGTTTTTATTCATTAAAAGATTACCAAAACGCATTAGAATTTACCTTAATTAGTGAGGGATTTCAAAATAATAAAGAATTATATGACGATGCAATGATTATGAAAGTAAGACTTAACTCTATCATTAATAGTCGTATTTCGGAAATATATAAATGGGATGAATATATCTCAACTGAGCAATTTGTAACTAATTTAGTAGCAAAAGGAGAAAAGAAATCCCAAATTATTAATATTAATTTAGAAGATTTAGATGATACATATGCCAAAATCACAGTAAAAATTTTTGCAAGAGTTTTCTTTGAATTTGCTAAGACACTAAAAAATAGGGCAACTATACCATTTCATTTATTTTTAGAAGAAGCACATAGATATGTTCAAAAAGATAATGACGTCTTCCTAATTGGATATAATATATTTGATCGTATAGCTAAAGAAGGACGTAAATATGGAGTATTATTAAATATAATATCACAAAGACCAGTTGAATTATCTGATACAGTCATTGCTCAATGTTCAAATTTCTTAATATTTAAAATGACCCATCCTAAAGATATTGAATATATAAGAACAATGTTACCTAATATTTCTCAAGATGTAATTGAAAAGCAAAAAATATTACAACCAGGTAATTGTGTAGGATTTGGTAGTGCCTTTAAATTACCAATGATTATCAAAATGGAAATGCCTAATCCAGCTCCTAATAGCAACTCATGTGATGTTAATAATTGTTGGAAGATAAACGATAGTCAAGTTAGAGAAACTTCAACTATCGAGCGAGAAAATCGAAATAATTTAAATATTGAAGAAACTAATTATTCTGAAACAGTTCCAAGTGAAGAAGCAAAACCTAACTCAACTATAGAACCAATAGAGTTTATAGATAAGTTAGAAGCTATTGACTTTGATTTACCTAAAGAATCAGAAATAGTTTCCAATAATATAGAACAGCCAAAAGTTGTTGAAGAACTAAACCCATCAATCGGAAATATTAATCAACCAATCAATAATACAACTATAAAACCAGATCTAATGCCACCATTACATAGAAATATTGAAGACGCTAAAGATCCATCTATATTTGCCGATTAAGAAATAGTATCTTGACTATTTCTTTCTTTTTGTTATAATTAAATTAACCAGTAGGAATAAATAGTTTGTCAATATAAAACCGAGTAAGTGATTATTGGGAACCTAATTGGACTGTGGTGTTGAATAACGTGTCATTGACACGGGCTCCTAAAACAGTTCATGTGGTACCCACCTGCAGCGAGCGGGTTTTTATCACAACAAACTATCCTACTGGTTTTTCTATTTAATAAGCTAAGGTGAAATTTATGTTTGAAAGATTAGAAAAAATTCTTAACAACAATGAAATAAACGCTATTCAAAATCTTAATATTTTAATTATTGGAATAGGTGGAGTAGGTGGGTATGCCCTTGAAACACTTGTAAGAATGGGCGTTAAAAACATTACTATTGCTGATTATGATATAGTTGATATAACTAATTTAAATCGACAAATAATAGCTACTAATAACACGATTGGAAAATATAAAGTCGATGTAGCTAAAGAAAGAGCATTAAGCATTAATCCAAACATAAATATAAATATAATAAAAGATAATATAAATAAAGATAACTACTTAGACCTATTTGAAAACTCATATAGCTATGTTATAGATGCATGTGACACAATTACTACAAAAGTACTTTTAATTGAATATTGCACCTTAAATAATATAAAAATAATATCATGTATGGGTACAGGTAACAGATTAGATCCTACAAAATTAGAAATAACAGATATTTGGAAAACTAATAACGATCCTTTAGCTAAAGTAATGAGAAAACTTTTAAAGGAAAGAAATATCAAAGAGAAAGTACCAGTAATATGTAGTAAAGAATTACCTATAAAAATAGGTGATAGAACACCGGGATCTACATCTTTAGTACCATCAGTAGCTGGGATATATATTAGTAGTTATATAATAAATAAAACTTTGGGGGAATAAAAAATGATCGAAGATACTTACATTTTTAATACAAATGAAGAATTAGATAGTTATTTTACAGCTGAATTCTTATCTATTGATAATCAATTAAAAGAAAATGAGGAAGAAAAAATTACAAATAAAGATTATCAAATAGGATTATATTCCGTAATAAATAAAGATTTAAAAGAAGTTACTAAATTAGGAAAATCGATGGAAAAGTCTATGAAAAAATCAAATTGTAATATTTGTTTATACACAATTCTAAATAAAATCTTCAATAATCCAGATTATACTGATTTTATTGAAGACAATGAAGCATACCTAAAAATAGTAGATAGAATACATTTATATTTAGTTACAGTAAATAATATGTTAGCATCATTAACTTATTATTTAGTAAATCATAAATATGAAGTAGAAGAAGAAACATCTAAATATATATTTGCATTATGGAGATTAATAATGCAAGCATATGGAAATATACAAGTATTAATAGAAGAAGAAATGAAAAGATATGAATATGCCGGTAAAGGAATATCTTACTTTGGTAAATATGAAATAAATATAGAATATATATTCTCCTACATATTTGTTCAAATGAAAAATGTGGGGATAATAGAAGAAATAAAACAATACTTTAAAGATAGTTTTGGCGAAGATTATTACATTCTTAAAATGATCAAGGAGAATAATAATAACTTATTTATAGGATTTAAATAAAAGCTGGTAATTATACCAGCTTTTTTATACTACTTTTTCATTAAAAACTCACTTAGTTTGGAAGGATCTTCATTCTTCATAACTATTTTATAAATTAAATCTATTACAGGCATCTTAATCTTCTTTTTGCGAAGTAGAATATAGATACTTTTTAAAGTATAATATCCTTCAACTGTAGTAGTATTTAAATACTCATTTGCTTCATCATATTTTCCTTCACCAAGTAATATCCCATAACTATAATTTCTAGATTTAGTACTTGTAGCAGTCATTAATAAATCACCAACTCCAGCAAATGATAAAATAGTATTTTTATTTCCTCCTAAACCATTAATTAATTCTTTTATGTCATGTAAAGATTCAGTTAATAAAAAACTTCTAGTAGATTCACTGTAACCTAACCCTTCTAATATACCACTTGCTACAGCTATAACATTTTTAATAGCACCACATAATTCTATGCCAATAACGTCCTTAGTTTCTCTTAATTTAATATTAGTATTTTTATAAATACCTTTTACTATACTAATTGTATTTTTATTAGGAGATGCAATTGATAATCCAATAGGTTCTAAATTAGCTATATCTATAGCAAAAGAAGGCCCAGATATTACTGCATAATTCTTAGTTTTAATATTAGTTAAGAATACTTCATGAATAAATCTACAACTACCTTGTTCAATACCTTTACTTCCTATAACAAATTGCATATCTTTAGTTATATAAGGTATCATATCATTACATACACTACTAACAAACTTAGCAGCACACATGATAAACACTATTTTAGCTCCATTTAGAGCTTCTTCATATGAAGTAGTAAACTTTATTCTATCATTAAGTTTGATTGCTCCTAAAGGCTCAAAAGACCCCCTAGAAGCTTCTAATCTATTTAAAGACTCTTCAGATTCACTCCACATAATAATATCGTTATTCTTATTTTGTAATAAACTATTAGCCATTGCTATACCATACACACCAGTACCAATGATTGCTATCTTCATACTATTTACCACCTTTCATTTCTGTATGTATTTTATTTAAATTAGCTTCTATTTTATTATTCCTAGGTACATAATACTTTTTCCCTTTTAAATTCTCTGGCATATAATTTTGTTTAACCCAAGAATTTTTATAATTATGAGGATATAAATATTCCTTACTAGTAGTTTTAATATTGTCAGGAACATTTCCGGTATTTCCTTTTCTTATATCTTCTAAAGCAGCATCAAGAGCCACATGAGCACTATTACTTTTAGGACTTAAAGCCATCTCTGTAACAAGTGTTCCAAGAGGTATCCTAGCTTCAGGAAGTCCAACTAACTCACTAGCATGAATAGCAGCCATTACTTTAGGTCCAATTCCAGGATTAGCAAGTCCTATGTCTTCATATGCAATTACACTAAGTCTTCTATAAATACTATCTAAATCTCCAACTTCAATAAGTCTTGCTAAATAATGCAAAGATGCATCTACATCACTGCCACGTATACTTTTTTGTAATGCACTTAATACATCATAATGACCATCTTCATCATGATCATGAAATAATACTGGTTTACTATGAATATTTTTCATTACTTCAATATTAATATTGTGATTAGTAGTAGAGTAGTAAGCTATTTCTAAAAGATTTAAAGCACTTCGAAAATCACCAGATGACGCTGTGGCGATAAATTTTAATGAATCATCGTCAATTTTAATATCCTTTAAATATTTAATCGCATTTTTAAGACCTTTAATAATATCATCTTTAGTTAGTTCATGCAATTCAAATATTTGACAACGACTACGAATAGCTGGGTTAATTTTATGATAAGGATTACTAGTTGTAAGGCCAATTAAAGTAATTAAACCAGATTCAACATAAGGAAGTAATAAATCTTGTTTATCTTTATTTAAACGATGTATTTCATCCATTATTAAAACCATTCCACCATACATTTTAGCTTCTTCAATTACAATATCAAAATCTTGTTTATTATTAATTGTTGCATTTAAAAAACGATAATTTATATCTAAAGAATTAACAATAGCATTAGCGATACTTGTTTTCCCTATACCTGGTTTACCATATAAAATAATACTAACTAAATGTTTATTCTTTACCAAATTAGATAAAACCTTATTTTTTCCGACTAAATGATCTTGACCTATGATATCTTCTAATTTCTTTGGTCTTAATTTATCTGCAAGTATTTCCATCTTTTTTCACCACTTTAATTATAACATATATGTTATAATTAAGATATAGAAGGTGTCCTATATGAAGAAATTACCCGAATATAAATATAGTGAATATATCGATAAATATTTTGATTATCTAGAATTTGAAAAAAAACTTTCCCCAAATACAATAGCATCATACAAAAACGATTTAAAATCTTTTGATATGTACTTCAATCACAAAATAATTAACTTAAATTATGAAAACATCAATAAGTATCTAAAAAGTGAAAGTAAACTAAGTTCAAGAAGCTTGGCTCATCAAATAACCGTTATAAATTCACTATATGAATTTTTAATTACTGATGGTTATACTACTAGTAATCCTTGTGAGAACATTATTTCTCCAAAACTCGAAAAGAAACTACCTGTATATTTAACTGAAGAGGATATTAATAAAATCTTAGATGTCGATTTTAATACTATTTACGACTATCGTAATAAAGCTATGTTAGAATTATTATATGCCACAGGATTAAGAATCAGTGAATTATTAAATCTAAAAATAAATGATATTGATTATAAAGAAGGTTTTGTTAGAATAATAGGGAAGGGGAAGAAAGAACGGATAATACCAATTGGTGATATTGCTTTAAAACATTTAACTATATATTTACAAAAATATCGTTATGAGTTATTAAAAAATAAAACAAGTGATTATATATTCATTTCTAATGCTTGCACCAAAATGACTCGTCAAGGATTTTTTAAAATAATTAAAAACCAATGTAAAAAGAAGGGAATAGATAAAGAAATATCTCCTCATACAATAAGGCATTCCTTTGCTACTCATTTATTAGCTCATGGAGCAGATTTAAGAATTATTCAAGAATTATTAGGTCATGAAGATATTTCAACAACTCAAATATATACACACGTTATAAATGAAAAATTAAAAAATGATTATCAAAAACATCCAAGAAGTAGAGTAAAATAAAAAAGACTATCTAAATAGTCTTTTTTATAATTACATTTCTTTATTTTCTCTATTGCTTCTAGAACTTTTATTTGTTCTTGAGCTACTTGCAGAGTTATTAGCTTTATTGCGTTTAGATTCAATTCTATTAGCTTGTTGCTTATTAGCTCTACTTGATTTATTTGCTTTATTCATAATTCTTACCTCCTATTACTAGTATTAACAATAGTAACTATTTAATGCATTAAATAAAAGGAACTAATTACCATTTTAAGATAACCAAATATTGGTAATCATAAATAAAAATAATTATAATAAAATTAACTAGGTGATAAATAATGCCAATACTGATATCATTTATAGCTGGTATTTCAACAGTAATAGGTAGTATTTTTATATTTGTTAATATTAATAAAAAAAATATCAATAAATTTATAAGTTATTGTCTATCTTTATCATTAGCAATTATGATATTAATAAGTATAACTGAATTAATACCTGTATCACTTAAAAATATTATGATTTTTTATAAATTTCCTCTATCCATATTACTAGTATGTATAATTCCAATAATAGGGTACAATGGAATTAAGTTAATTGATAAAATATCCTCAAGTACCAACAATCTTTATAAACTTGGAATTATTAATATGATTGTTTTAATATTACATAATATGCCAGAAGGAATTATTACATATTTAAGCAGTATAGAAAATACAAGTCTAGGAGTAAAATTATGTATAGCTATAATGCTTCATAATATTCCAGAAGGAATAGCAATAGCAATTCCAATATATTACGGAACAGGATCTAAAACAAAAGCAGTAGGTATGAGCTTAATTTCTGGTCTATCAGAACCATTAGGGGCTGTTTTAACTCATATATTTTTTAAGAATATAATTACCGCTAAAAGTTTAAGTATTATACTGTTATTTGTTGGAGCTATTATGATTACCTTATCTATAAATAAATTATATCCTGAAGCATCTAAGTTAGGGGAGAATAAATATGTTTATTTTGGTTTAATATCCGGCATTATTTTAATTACTATTATTGAAACATTTTTTTAGAATAACAAGAATCTTATGATTATCTTATATTTATTTATATGAAATATAAGATAATCATTTTCAATTAAATAAAAGAATAGAAATAATTACTGTCATAATCCATCATAAAAAATACATATATAATTTATAGGTTTACATAATATACATTATAAGAAGTATTATATATCATTAAGAAAATATAAATAATATAGATAATTGACATTATATTTATAAATTTAATTTATGATATATAGCACTATTATATTATCTAAACAATATATGAAACAATAAAAAGAGATTTCAAAATACTTTATTTATTATTTTTTATTTAAAATTAATTTTAAATAAATGATATTGCATTTTTATTATAATATTTATATTTTTAAATTTTCATGAAATGAATCGAATAAATCTAAGATGGACAATTATCCATCTCGATTTGTGAAACGCTTCGAATAATTAACAATAATACAATTGTGCAGCTCACTTCGTAAGGTTAATCAATAATAGTTTTAACATATATATTAACACTCCCCCTTTTTCGTAATTTTATAATAGGGGGAGTTGCATATAAAAAGAAAGAATTAAATCTTTCTCGATTCTATATCAGCAATCTTTTCTAATACCTCTGCCGCATTAGTTTCATTCATTGTAGTGTATCCAAGTTCTTTTAGTGCTTGAATTTTAATAGTGTTAAGTTGTTGAGTTCTAGATAATTTTTCTTCATTCTTTTGCTCAATTTCTTTAACAAATCTTTTATGAGATTCAGTAATTCTACTTCTAGAAGCTCCCCCATTATTATATAAATTCAAAGCTGAGTATAAAATACCTTCGAATATAAATTGTTTATCTTCTTGAAATTTATATTCTTCTGGATTAGTAAAACCAGTAGTCTTGCTCATATATCCAAAAATATACTTAATTTCTGGAACATTATCTAGAGATTGTAACATATGATATAAGTACTGTACTGCATAATAATTTTCTTGATTATGATCATCCATTAATTTTTCTTTTAATAAATAAGTTATATCACTTAATAAAGTTTGAGAATCTTTATCTAATCCTCTTAAGTCGAAGTGTGCATCTAAATCAGAAGACAATTTAACACCTTGATTTAATCTAGATTCAACTGCCATTAAATAATCAGTAGTTACTTTAATATTAGCAATCGCATCATCAGATGCATCTTCAATATCTAGCAACTTAAACAATAATAATTTTTTTTCTTTAGGCCATTTATTTAAATCATCTAATTCAAGATAATTATAAACCATTTGTCTTGATACTCCTAAATATTTAGCCAATCTAACCTTTGATATTCCTAATTCTTGTAATAAATCGTTTAATGAACAACGCATTATTATCACTCCTTTTGTAGTTTCAAGACAATTATATATCACTTAACACTTTAGTGTCAAGTGTAAACTATTGTAAATTATAAAATAGTTATATTTTAAAACTAATTCTCATCTTAACAATATTTATTTAATATATTTACTTTCAGAAAATTATATATATTACAAAAAACTATACAGGTACTTCCCTACCCTTATATTAAGCTACTTATTCTATAAAAATAATCAATAGACTATTTTATAAAAAGTATGTTAAAAAACATACCATAATTTTTCATTATTTTTTCTTACTTCATTTATAATGCCACTACCTAAACATTCTTCTCCTAAATATAAAACACAAGCTTGGCCAGGAGTAACAGCTTTAGCTCCACCTACATATTTAACTTTAATAGTACCATCATCTAAATAGGTTAATTCAACTGGATGATCTTCACCTCGATACCTAAACTTAGCTGTACAAAAAACAGGTTTGGTTGAACTTATAAAATTAACATTATCAATAATGCATTCATCACTTATTAAATATTCGTTGTCTTCACCAAAAGCAATATATAAAATATTCTTTTCAACATTTTTACCACAAACATAATGTTTTTCTGGATAACCAGATAATCCAACATTTCTTCTTTGACCGATAGTATAATTCATTAAACCAGTATGTCTTCCTACAATATCACCAGTTTTGACATCTACTATATCACCATAATTTGGTTTTAAATAATTATGCAGAAATTCTTGATAATGTCTTTCACCTATAAAACATATACCTGTACTATCTTTTTTAGAAGCCGTAGATAAACCTATTTCAGTAGCTATTTTTCTAACTTCTTGTTTCTGTAAATGACCTATTGGAAATAAAATGTTTTTAAGTTGTTTTGCTTCAAGTTGAGCTAAGAAATAAGTCTGGTCTTTATTATTATCAAGTCCTCTTAATAATCTGTTACCTTCTAATCGCGCATAATGACCTGTAGCAACATAGTCAGCACCTAATTTTAATGCCTCTTTAACAAATAAATCAAACTTAATATATTTATTACACATTAAATCAGGATTTGGTGTACGACCTTTTTTAAGTTCATCTAAAAAATAAGTAAAAACATAATCCCAGTATTCTTTAATAAAATCAACACGATATAAAGGAATCTTTAATTGCTCACAAACCACTTTAACATCATTATAATCTTGTTCTTGAGGACAAATACTTTCCCCAAAAGTTGGATTTCCATCAATATCATTATTAAGGGCCGCATCCCAATTACGCATAAAAAGCCCAATTACTTCATAACCTTCTTTTTGTAATAAATAAGCGGCAACTGAACTATCTACTCCACCACTCATACCAACTACAACTTTTGCCATAATTCCCACTTCCTAAAAAGTATTATAACATATATTATAACAAAGTAATTAATAGTTTATTAATAATTGGACTTAAGGAAAACAATAATACATCTAAAATACCAATACAAATCATTACTACTACTACTTTTCTGACATTAATCATAATATTATTCTTTAATTCATTATTATGACGATAGAAGATAAAACCCAACATATTTTTTGATATTCTTGATGCTCTTACAATTAAAAATATAACTAATATTAAATATAATAACTTATAAATCAAAAAATATAAAATTGCAAATATAATACTCTTAAAACCTAGAATACCAACTATTGAACTAATACTAAAACCTATGCTCAATGTCTCAAAAAACAAATAAAAATACACAAGAGGTAAACCAATTACTGTAAACGATAAAACTATAATACATATGCCAATTAATAAATGAACAAAAAAATTATTAATTTTAGTTGAAACTAATCCATCTTTCAAAGAAACTAAACCTTCTACCAAACTTTCTTTGACTCCATCATTTAAATGGAAATAATATAATATTCCAAAAATAAATCCTGTAATTAACAAAGTAATAATAAAAATGAATAACTTACGATATCTGATACGACTAAACCATTTATTTACCATATATTTTCACCTATTCAATTATATTTACAGATATTAGAAAATATGATAAATTATATATAGTAAAAACTGAGGTGAGCATTATGAATAAAACAATACAAAAAATTGCCGTATGGATTATGTTAATTGTTATGGTACTTGGATTTGTAGGAATAATTCTTGCATATTTAGCATAATAAAAATATCTTTAATTAACTGATATTATAAGTAAACACTATAGTTTACTTTTTTATTTTAATAAAATATTGAGTAAATTTACTTCATCCTTATTTAATATAATTATCATTCTCATTTTTTATAGTTGCAAACTCCTCATCTAACTTGCGATATTTCATAAAATACATATACTTAAACTCATTTTCTACTTCAGGGGATATAATATAACCATTGAAGTTATCAAAAATATCTAGTTGCATATTTAAATATCTTTCTTCTATCAATGAATCCACTACTAAATTACAAACATTAAGATTAGAAAACAAAAAAACATAAGCACTATACAAATCTTTAAAAGCTGCATATGCAACTAATTCTACCGCACCTTTACGTGTTAAATTAGTACTAATACGAGGATTTTGACGATGTTCCATATAAATTGATTCATTAACACTAAACTTGACGTCTCGCAAAGCAAAAGAAGCCATACAATATTTGATAAGAATATGAGCAAGATCATCTTGTTGTAACATTTTAGCTTTTCTTCTACCATCATACTTACTACTGATTAATAACCATTTACTATAATCTATATTATTATCTTTTAAAACACTCATATCATTAAATAAACACAATTTAATTGCCGTTTTTGCATTTTTGAAGCCTTGACTTTCAGATGTTCCTAAAAAAGCTGCATCAAGGTAAGATATTTTACTATCTCTCAAATTACTGTTCATTATTGTCACCTATTATAAAGTATACTATATTTTATTCTAAAACTCAAAAAGAAAACTGAGATATTTTTCTCAGTTTAATTATTTTTATATTTATCAGATATTAATTGATATAGTTCATTTTTTAAATCATTATCTTTTACGACAACAACACTATTATCTTCTTCATTTACAACTTTTATAAAATCATAAATACCCAAAGCTTTTGTTTTTTCATTATTAACTTTAACAGAATAGAAATATTTCCCATCATGATATTCAACTAAATCTAATAGCAAATAATTTAATCCACTTTTTAAAGTAATAATATCATCCATATTCATTACAATTTCAATCCTTTCACTTCATCAAATGGAACAAAAGAGTCCATTAAATCACTTTCGGTTTTATTAATTTTAGCAGAATCGATTGTTTTCTTTTTTTGATTTAATACAGCATTTAATTGAGAAAATTTAGAAGCAAAAGCAGGATATTTAGCACTAGCATGTTCGTTAGCAGCAATCACAGTACTTATATAATCTGGAGTAACATTTACAATATCACTTAAAGCATAAGCGTTGAATCCAAATGTAACTAACACTTCCCTAGGTAATGAATCTTCAATACTTTTTCCACTAGAAACACCAATTATTTTATCCAATGTATTATCAAAAATTCTAAATTTTTCTTCAACAACACTTGTATATTTTACATCATGTTCTTGTTCTAATTGACTAATTTTCATCATTGACTTTTCAGTAGGATTCTTTTTGCTAATCATTTTTCTTGCATCATTTGCAGTCTTCACATCAATTTCAGCAAAAACAACTTTAAGTTTATCAATAACTTTGCTAGTAAATTCATAATTATTAATTCTTAAACTTTCTCTTGCATTATCTAAAAATGGTTTAGTAGCATAAATTGAATGCTTTACTTTTTGTCTATAAAAAGTAGGATTATCTAATAAAGATTCTTTTAATTTATCAATACGTAACAAATCTACAGTTTGTTTTTTTTCTTCTTTTGGAACTTGAAACATTCTTTTACCACCCTCAACAATAGTATCCATAATACTTTTCTTATCTCCAAAGAATTGTAAATTCATTGGTATAGTTTCCATATTTTTAACTTTCATTGGTTGTTTTGGCACATTACTTACATATGCACCTTCAAAAATCTTAAAACTTTTTTTATTATTTATATTATCCAAAGCTTTTTTAGCTTCTTTTTCATAATATTTTTTCATTCGGCGATAATAAGGATTTTTTGAAGCTTTTTCAATTTTATAGCCGTCAGCAGTTTTTTTCATTGTGTAACATTCATGAATATATGGAGATCTTACTTTATAAACATTTGTACCTTCTACATACTCTCTTGCTGGTAAATTATAACCATTCTTTGTATAGAATTCATATAAATAATCTTCATAATCATCAATAGTTTCATTTTCTTTTATTTCTCTAGGAACTTTAATTTTATTTTTAGTTCCTGGTAAGAATTCACCTTCTTTTAATGGTTTAACAATATCAAGGCCTTCAATATTAACACGAGAAAGCATTTCAAAAAATTTATCGTAATCCGATTTCTTAATACGCATTTCATCTATTAATATAAACTCTTCAGGCTTATCAACCATATTAGCAACAAAAAGCATACGTCTAATTTCTAATAAATAAAGTATTTCATCTTGGATCTTATCTTTTGTATTATTATCATCAAGATCTTTCAATGAATCTCTTAATTTGTGTATGGTAGCATTTACTTTTTCAATTTCATCATCATTAATTGTAAAATCAGCTTCAGTTACTTTTTCCATCTGTTATCACCCTCAATTATATAAACTAATTATAACAAAAAAACCTAAGTATTAAAAGAAAAATAATTTCTTTTTAATATCTTTAGGTTCTCGTACTTCAAATAATTCATTATTTATAATTTTAGAGGGATTAGTTTCTACTAATTCTCTAGCAATATCTTCCCCTACTAGTGAAACCAACACTTTATAAGAATCATTAATTGTCAAATAATTACGACTATTAGAATGATGAACATCACTCGCCATAAAATGAATAAAATCATGTTTTAACATAACTTTGACACACTTCATAGCATCTTTACCATATAATCCAACTAAACTACCTAAATTAGCCTGAAATAAACAACCTTGTTCAATTAAAGGTATAAGTAATTCTGGCTTTTTTTGAAATTGAAAATATCTTTCTGGATGTGCTATAACCGGTATATAACCATCGACTTTTAGGTTAAATATTATTTCACTAAGATTATTAATTTCACTACCCATTGGAAGTTCAAATAAAATATATCTTGAACCATTCAAAGTAGATGCTTCTCCACTCTGAATAAGTTCTAACATATTATTTTCAACATATATTTCATTCCCAAGATATAATTTTATGTTCATATTATTTGCTTTTAATAATTCATTTAAACTATTTAAAATTTCTATTTTTTCATCATTATTTTTTTTGAATTTACTACCTTTTATATAATGTGGAGTAAGTATTAAAGAATGAATCCCATTTTTTTCTGCTTCTTTTAAAACAGCTAAAGATTCTTCAATTGTTTTACAGCCATCATCGATACCATACATTATATGATTATGTATATCAATCATTGTTTATCACCTACATGTAATAGTTACCATAATTTCCATAATAGTATCCACCATTTTTATTTGGAACTTTATTTACAATAACACCTGCAATATCAGCATTGGCATTTTCTAGAGTTTTTTTAGTTTGAGCTAATAATTCTATCGGTGTTTGTTTCATTGCAGAAACTATAACTACTTTATCAACTAATTTACTCATAACTACAGAATCAGTCAATCCATTAACAGGAACTCCATCAAAAATAACTAAATCAAATTCACTGCTTAACAGATCAATTAATTTTTTCATGTTATCTGAATTAAGTAATTCAGAAGGATTTGGTGGAACTATTCCCATTGTTAAAAGAAACAAATTTTCTACTTTAGTTTTTTGAATAAAATTAGCAATATTATCTTTATCAATTGGTCCTAATAATAAAGTAGATAAACCTTTTTCATTATTAACTTGGAATACTTTATGTTGTCTTCCTTTACGCATATCGCAATCAACTAGTAATACCTTATTACCATCTTGAACAAAAGCAGTAGCTAAGTTACATGAAATGAAACTTTTACCTTCACTTGGTATAGAGCTGGTAACTAAAACTGTTTTAAGTTTTTTATCAATAGAGGAGAATTGTAAATTTGTTCTAATCGCTTTAATTGCTTCACTAACACTAGATTTTGGATTATTTTCAACGATTAATTCACTTATATTCATACTTTCCAAACTCCTTTACTAGCCTTCTTTTTATGAATTATTCTATTAGGTACAGTTCCTAATATTGGTAACCCAATTTTTTCTTCTACTTCTTCTACTGTTTTAATCTTATTGTCAAAGTAATACATTACAAATACTATTAACATTGATAATACTAAACCAGCAGCTAAATATATTATAATTTGTTTAAGAAAATTAATATTATATGGTTTTTCAGCTACTTCAGCTTTATCAATTATTGTTATATTTTGAATTTGATAAATATCAACAATTTCTGAACTAAATCTTTCAGCTATTTTATTTACTATATCGCAAGATAATGAAGGATCATCAGTGTTAACGCTTATCTTAATTAGTTCAGTACCTTCTTCATTTGTTACAGTTACAATTTCTTTAAGTTCTTCTTCAGACATATCTAAATTTAGTTCTTTAATTACTGGAGATATAATACGATTACTTTTAATAATCTTACTATATGTTCCTACTAATTTGCTATTAATTGTAATATCATTTGTAGTTATTTCTTGAGAATCTTCATTAACCCTTGTAAGTACTAATGTCGTATATGAATTATACATTGGTACTTGAATAAATAATGCATATATTATTCCTGCAATTCCTATTATTACAGTTATAGAAGCTATTAATGTAAACTTGCTAACAAAATAATTAAATAAATCTTTTAAATTTATTTCTTCCAATTTCAACACCCTCTTAACCTATTATTAATTATACAAAATTATTATATATTTATCAATATAAAAAGCACAAATAAAAACTAATATAAATAACATATATTAGTTCTTTTTTTTAATTAAAATATAGCAACCAATTCCTAGCAACGATCCAGATGTATCTATAACTACATCCATAACTCGACACTCTCTTTCCAAAATAAAGTACTGATGAAACTCATCACAAGATGCAACTACTATACACAAAACTAAAGATATTATAAAAAAATATTTAATATCATACAATGTTACAAATCTAATAATTAAAATAGCTAAAATAAAATATTCTAAAAAGTGAGCGGCTTTACGAGTTATAAACGTATAATCTTTAACTATTTCATCCTTTTCATCTTCGTTTTTATCACTAACTATTTCTACAAAAGTTGTAATAACATCTTCGCTTTGTTTTTTTGAAACATTACCAGGTTGGTTAGAAAACCAAAATATTAATATTAACCAAACAATAATACAACAAAGTCGAAATATTTTTTTACTCACCATCAATAACTTCCTTTATCTTTTCTTTAGCGGCTTTAATATCTTTTTCATAAGGAACCATTACATATAATTTTTGTCTTGTTCCATATGAATAAGTATAATCATAGGCATCACTACCAGAAACACTAATTGATTCGACATTCCAATCAGGCATTTTATCTAATTGATACTTAATAAAATTTTGGATAGTTTTAGTTGGCATATTAGTTTGGAATGATCCATCCAAGGAATCAATTATTTTATTATATTTAGTTAATAATATTTTACTCTTAGATACTTTACTAATTATAGCATTAATTACATCTTGTTGATTTTTTCCACGATGTCTATCACCGGTAACATAAGCATAACGTTCACGACTGTAAGCAAGGGCTTTTTTTCCATCCATATAATTAATTCCTTTTTTTACTGTCCATCCCTTAATATGTGAAGAGTTAAATGTCATATCACTTTCTACTTCAATTCCATCAATAACATCGACAAGTTCAATAACAGTATCAAAATTAACTCTTAAATAATAATTAATCTTCATCCCATATAGATCCTCTAAAGTACTCATGCTTAAATCAATTCCATAAACACCAGCATGAGTTAATTTATCTCTTAATCCAGTTTTACCATGTAATGCTACATAATAATCTCTTGGTGTATTTACTAGTAAGATCTTATTAGTTTTAGGATTTACAATCATAATAATATTTACATCACTTCGTCCACGAATTGTTTTAATATTACCATATTGATCAATCCCGCTAATATAAATTGCAAATGGTTCATCAATATCAATAACTTCCACATTTTCATTACTTACTTTTGTTTTGACGGTAAAAGTATAAATAACTTTTGTTATTTCTTCAAAATTAATCTTATTTTCACTATTCTCTTCATAATTACTATTGTCTTCATCTTGTAACATAGCTAGAACATCATTTGAAATAACAATTGCTTTAAAAGTATAATTATATAATCCATCCAATAAACTACCTACATCACTAGCAATCGAGTCATTAAATGATAAATTTTTAGACAAATTTTCAATAACATTATCACTATTTTCATTTAATAATCCAAGTGTTTCATTTTGTAAATCATCAACTGTATTAAAATTCATTGATTTTAATACTACAACATTATAATTGATACTTTCATATTCTTTAGAAAGTAAATTTTTTATAAAATCAAATGTATTATTTAATGCTAAAATACCAATAAAGCATATAATACAAACCAATATTCCAAAGACTGATGATCCAAGTTTATATATAACACTATGTTTTGGCCATAGTAAATACCAAAATAAGATTGAAATTCCTATAGAAGTAATAATTAATAAGAATATATATTTTAAAGGCAACATATTAGCTTTAATTGCACAAATAATTAAACCTATAAAGAAAAAAATTATAATGCAAAAAAGAAACTTAGAAAAATAACCCAAAACTTTCTCAATATCAACCTTCTTTTTCATTTAATCACCCACTTAATAAAAGTAATTATAACTGATATATCCCCTATTTACAATAGTAAATTTTACATCTTCTTAACATTTATTTGGCACCATCTCTTTTAAAAACAGCTCTAAATGTTTTAAACAAAATACTTATATCAAACATTAATGATCTTTCTAAAAAATACAATTTATCCATTTTAATACGATAATCAAAAGATATGTCATTTCTACCACTAACTTGCCATAATCCTGTAATACCAGGTTTACATCTTATTATCGTATCATAACAATCTCCCATATCGGGAATCTCTCTAAACAAATAAGGTCTAGGTCCAACTAAAGACATTTCTCCAATAAGTACATTTAAAAATTGCGGAAACTCATCAATTGACGTTTTTCTAATAAATTTACCTATCTTTGTAATTCTTGGATCATTTTCTAACTTTTTATTAATTCTATATTCTTCTTTTATTTTTGGATCTTTTTCCATTAATTCTTCCAAGACTTTCTCAGCATTTGGAACCATACTACGAAATTTTAAAATTTTAATCTTTTTACCATTTAATCCTATTCTTTCTTGGACAAAAAATATTGGTGCAAAATCTTTATTAATTACAGATACTATTTTTATAATTAAGGCTATTGGTAATATTAAAAGAGAACCAAATAAACCACCTATAATATCCAACAATCTTTTTAAGATAAAAAATATCGGTCTATCTTTAGATGCTGCAAAAGGTACTAGTAAAACACCTTCTTGCATTTCAATTGTATTCATAGTAATCACCACACTTTTGTCTTCCTTTTTATTACTAAGTATTTATTATACCCTATATAATAGTAATTATATAATAATGTATAAAAAAAGAAAAGCATCATTTAACTTTCTTTACTTCTTTTTGCTCTTCTATTTCATTTTCTAAGATATCAATATAGTTTTCTTCTTCAATAACTTTTTGTTTTTCTTCAGGAATAAAGGGTGTTAAAACTTTTTCTGCTTCCATCAATAAATCAACTACTTTTGTTTCATTTGTAACTTTAATTATCATTAGTATTCCTCCAAGTAGATTTTATCATTTTTTTTAATAAAAATCAAAAATATAAAATAATGTTTAATAGTACTACTCATCTTTTAAAAAAACTAATTATTATTAATTAGTTCTTTTATTTCCATTATTACTTTCATCATATTTTCTTCTTGTTTTAGAATGTCCTCAAACATTAAACAATCATTAAATTCATGTGTATATACAACATCCATCATTGCACTTTCAGCAAAACTACCCAACGACGTTAAACAACCATCAGTTGAATAAACACTTTTTGGTTTAGAACCAATTACTAAAGATATCATTTTTTTATTCTTTAATCCTCTAGTACTATATAACGGATTTAATCGATCCATAAATATTTTTAAATCACCAGATAATGTATTCCATCTTGTTGGTGTAATAAATATTAAATACTCAGCAGTATTAATTTTCGTAATATTGCTTGCCATTGCATCACTAAAATCACATACACCATTCAAATCACAATCCATACATCCAGTACACAAATATATTTTTTGATTACCAGGAGTAATTACATCACAAGAAATACGACTTTCTTGTAAACTATTTTGTAATTTTTTTGCAAGTATTGCACTATTACCTTCTCTTCTAGAACCAACTATTATTAAAACTCTTGCCATAAATATTCACCATTATTATTATGGTTTAAAGTAAATATATTATAAGTAAATATCAACATAAAAACTAATAATAAGAAAAATAATGAAATCAAATATTGAAGAATTCGTATCAGGTACTTCTATAGAGACAGACTCAACTTTTTGATGTAAGGTAATAGTTTCTTTGTGTTCTTTTTGATTATATACTATTAATTCTTTAATATTATTATCAAGATTTATATCATAAATAGTATTATTAACTATATATCCATCTACTTTTTCCAGTTCTTTTACTTGGTATGTATCATAGACCAAATTATTAAAAAAACACTTACCATTGATATCAGAGAAACACTCTAATAATAATTTGTTATCTTTAAATAAGCCAAATTTAACATTACTAAGATTTTCTTTAGTATCTTTATCTTGTTTTAAAATGGATATATCTCCTTTAAACAAATAATTTTGCAATTCCCTATCATAAGAAACTACTTCTGTATATTGATCTTCATATTCTAAGTTAATTTCATATATTTCTTCGTCTAATTTATAATTAGGCATAGTTTCTTTCTCGTAAAGATAATATTTTCCTAAAGGTAAATTAAGTATATATATTTCCCCATTTTCATCAGTTTCGATTTCTTTAACAATAGTATCTTTTAAATAAATAAGATCTCCATTATGGATTATATCTTCCCTAGCTTTAAGAATATATTTAACTTTTGGGAGTAAAACTTTCTCATAAAATACTTGATTATCTTTTATAAACATCTTTTCACCATATTTTTTTATTTTTATAGTGCCATATACTGTTTTATTATAAAAATTAGTAACTAAATTTGGAGAATTAAGATTTATTTGTAACACTTCGTTATTCCATAGATAACCATTTATGGAACTATCTAATTCATAAAGATAATAATTTCCATAAGGAAGATTATTAATTGTTAATACACCTTTATCATTTGTTTCATAAACACAATTATTAACGCAAACATCATTATTCTTAGAATCTTTTAATTTAAACTTAATTCCTTTTTGAGTAATATTCTTTTTAGTTGCAAAATCCTTTTTATTAATAGTTATATTTCCACTTAAGACTTCAACCTCAAACTCAATATAAAATGGCTCTAAATTACCAGCCATTAACATATCTTGGTAACCATCAGACTTAAAAATATAATATGGGTGATTATATACTTGTTTTCTAACTAAACGTATTTTATTTATCCCATTTTCATTTCCAATAATAGTAAGATTACTACCATTTTTAGTTACTTGTAAATTTCCACTACTAACTAAATCATAATTGTTTAAAATAGTATCATTTAATTCTAATTTACTATTTAAATTTACTTGATATCTATTTTGTAAGTTAGGTTTGTCATAGTGATGTTTAACCAAATCTTCTATTTCTGTTTTTTCTTTGGAAAAATCAATATCTTCCCCTTCTCCAAATCTCTTTGTATTAAAAGTAACATCAACTTTTTCATTAGCTGTTAACTCCCATAATATCGCTTGTGTAGCTGCAATATACCCATCAGATTGATGATTAGGATATTCATACCCATAATAAGCAGTTAAAAGAATTTGTTCTTTTTTACTTTCGGGAATAGTTGTAGCACTCCAATCAGCAATTTCATACTCTCGCCCTTGAGTAACTTTAAATTGAATGCAATAAGTCTCCTCCTCATCTATTTTGTAAATTGGAAAATTCCAAGATCTTTTATTTCCATTAACATCCGTCCTAACATAATAAAATGATTTAAAATCTAAAGCTAATTCTTTAGCATCAACAGTTTTGGTACCTATAAAATAAAATAGAATGATAAAAGTAATAGAAAGTAATCTGACATATATTTTCACAAAAGAACCTCCAATCATATAATTACCTTCTACTTATATATTATAGGTAAATCGTCGATTCCCTTTTTTTCGTGTAAATTTATAAAAAAAACAGGTTTTATTTATTAAATAAAATATATTTTAAAAAGAACATAATTCTAGATTTTTTACATTCTAATTTTATTTTTTAAAAAGTTCATTGCGTATTTTAAAGAATCTTTATACAATACAATTAATAATATTAAACTTATCAAATATAGGGATATATTTATATAATTAAATTTGTTAAAGGTATTATATAATGCAAACAAAGAAACTATTAATGTAATAAAGTAGAATTTTTTAAGTTTAAAATCAACATAAAAATATTTATTTGACAAAAGTGTTCTTAATGTAAAAAAAATTATATATGAGATTCCCGTTGATATTGCTGCTCCTTTTGGTCCAATTTTTGGAACTAATATGATATTGCCTACTATATTAGTTAAACAAGCTCCTAAAGCTATAAAAATGTGTAGTTTTGTTTTTTTCTTAAAATTAATTCCATTTACTGTTGTTTCAGAAATAGTATACATAATTGGATAAAATATTAAAAATGGCAAAATAAAGGCTGCTTCACGATACTCACTACCTAAAAAGAAAACTAAAATATCTTTAAAAAATATTATATTAATACCGATAAAAAACATAATTAGTGTAATTATTTGATTTCCTTTTATATAAAAAGTAGTATCATTATTATCATTGGCATAATGTTCCATTGCACTTGGAGCCCATATAGTATTAAAAGCAGTTTGAACAATAGCAAAAATGTTCACAATCATAATTGCAGAAGAGTATATACCAATATTTTCATAAGTTGAGTAATAATTTAAAGTTAATTTGTCAATTGCTTGAAATAAAGTTGTTATACCCATAGAAAAGATATACGGAAATGAATATTTAATTAACACTTTCATTTTCCCCTTTTCATATAAAGAAGTATTATTAAATTTCCAAAGATTATTATTAGCTAAAATACTTATTATCAAACAAAGGAATGTTGAAATAGTAATTGATAAAGCAAGAATAAATAAATAATTACTTTTTATTATCAATAACATTGGTAAAGAAAATACTAAATAAAAAACTTTAATTAAAACATTTAATAATGAATACAATTTTGTATTAAATTCTAACCTATTAACTAATTGACTAAACCTATAGAAAACTTGTAAAAAAGTATATAATACAAGCAATAAAACAATATTTTTATTAAATTGGATTTTTAATATATCAAAACTATTTAGTAATATAAGACCTAAACCAATTAATAAACTAAATACAAATGGTAGTATAAGACAATTAAATAATAACTTCTTTTTATAAACTAAAGTCTTTTCTTCATAATAAAATCTTACTAAAGCTTGATCCATACCTAAACATAGAACCATCAAAGCTATACTAGAGTATGTTGTAAATAAAGAGTATTGACCATAATCGCTAGGAGAAACAATTCTTGTTATTATAGGTGTTGATATAAAAGCCAATACCATATTTAAAAATGTTCCAATACCTATAGTTATAAAATGTTTAAAAATATTATTATTTTTCATTTTTATAACCCCTTTCAATTATTTATCAAAATCGTCCTTAGTTAATTTAAAGTATTCATTTAATAAAGTAAGATATTTATCGTTTCTATTCTCTTCTACATTTAATTGTGATAAAGCAATCTCTTGTGTTCCATTAATAGAATGATTTTTATAATTTCTATGACAAGCTTTAACAATTTTTATATCGTGTTTAACTTCAATAAACTTAAGCCATAAATCATCTTGACACAACGCTATTTTACTTATTAAATCTATGTTAAAAGTTTCAGGTGGCATTATATTTGGTGGATACAATACTCCGCCTACTCCTGTCGCACATAAATAATGATTTGGAATTAAAGCATCCTCTCCATTATATGCGCCCTCCCATTGCAAATAGCTTTTTATCTTGTTACCTTCAAATGTAATTTTATGAGGCCTCATACAGGAAATAGCATTTGGAAATTTTAAATATGAAGAATATAAAATTTTTATTACATTTTTGTTATAAAATATATCGTCATCAAAAGTAATTATAATATTATCTTGATATTCTTGCATAGCATAAAAATATTTTGTATGTGGTTTTAAATTAACATCCTCTCTAAATTTAATCTCTAAACCACGTTTTTGCATTTTAATAATTTGTTTTGGAATTTTAGTTTTATCAATATTATTACCTAAATATAAAACTATTTTGCTAGGTTTTAAAGTTTGATGAAATATTGTTTCTAGAGACAAATATAATTTAGAAAACCTCGATGGAATACTAGTAACAGAAACAATAATTTTGTTAGAGTTTTCTTCTAACTTATTCTTAGGTATTATAAAGATCCATATTCTATAAAAGATATATAATAATTTGTTTTTCATTTTTCTTCTCCTAATTCTTCATTATTAACAAAAAGATATGTTAAAAACATCATACAAATAAAATTGTTCATATAAGATTCAAAAGTAGTCATCAATAGAAACAATAAAAACGCTACTTTTAATATATCACCATTTCTTGTTTTATTTTGATTTAGTTTTTTAGAACATACCAATAAATATATAACATATATTATTGAAGTAATTATACCAGATTTATACGCCAAATTTAAAATAAAATTATGTGCATTTGATGCATCAAAATACTTTTGCCAAAAGAAATCATTATACATATTGGTTAAATTGCAATCCCATCCCCATCCAATTAATCTTAATTTAGTCATTTCAATTGCTTTTTTCCAAATAATAGTTCTTCCAGTGAATGTTAAATCTCTACCTAAAATATCCACTATAAATGCGCTAAAGTACTTTTGAATACCCACTAAGACTATCAAAACAAAAAAGATAATCATAATATAAAATAATACTTTTGCATTAATCTTATTTATTACTCGATTAATTATTTTACTATTTAGAAAAATACCATACAAAACAAGCAATACTATTACAACAATACTGGTAGCAGATTTTGTATATAAAACAGAAACAAAACAAATTAAATAGAAAACAAAGCTTAAAAATTTTTCTAGAATTACTTTTTTTCTATCATTATATTTTTTATCACTTAATAAAAATAAAATAATCAAACAAGGAAATATATATAAAATTGGCATATTTTTTGATCCTAATATAAATTTAGTTTTTTGATTTACAACTATATCAATACTTCGTAAATAAACTATTCCTGCGAAATTAATTAATATATATATAATTAAAGTTATCATTATACATTTGCAAAATGAACGCAAATTATTTTTATTAATTTCCGCTAAAAGGAGTAAAGACATAATCCCATGCCAGAATACTAAAGCATTATATACACCAGATTTATTTATCAAACAAGATATTAAAACAAATATTTCAATTATTCCAATAAATTTGATTGAAAGATTTAATTTTCTTTTTTTTATAGTTGCTAAAAATAAGATATTGATAATAAAAATAGAACATAATCTAAAAATATTCATTATAGTATTTAGTGTAACAGAGTAATTATCCAAACCAACAGGTTTAAGTAAAAAGAAAATTAATAATACATTTAGTAAATTACGTTTCTTTATAGTCATATACTTACTCCCATTCTATACTTTTTTTTGAAATTTTACTATATAAGAAATTATCTTTTTCTTCTTTATTCGCATTCCTTTTCATTCCATTATAAAATTCTTTATCTGTAACTAATTTATTAAGAATTTCTTTATACTCATCAATATTATTTTTATTTGCAAATAATACATTTCCACCTATATCAATATGGTTAACACCAATAATATGCTGACATAAAAGAGGGATTCCTTGTGCAACAACCTGTTCCCAATAAACGGAATGTCTTCCTGGAAAAACAACTAAATCAGCTGCCGAAAAATATTTATATGAATCATTGCTGCTTAACCACCCAATATATATAATATTGTCATCAAATAATGATGTTAACTTATCTTTAAGACCATCAACTATACTTCCAAAAATTAATAATTTAATTTTGTTATTATTTAGGTTTTTAACTGCTTTTGCAAGCTCAATTATATCCTTTTTTGCAAAATCAATTTTTCCACCCGATATAATTAAGAAATCATCATCATGTACACCATATTTTTTACGAATTTTTTCTCTATAATTCAATTTTAGAGAATCTTCAATCATTTCATCATCCGCACCCATAATTAATAATTCACACTTTTCTTTAGGTAATTTATATACATTAACTAAAAAATCAACTCTAGCAGGTAATACACCATAAAATTTTTTTATATAAGGTTTTATTTTTTGAGCTTTACGACGCCAGATAATTTTATGTAATATATTTTTTGATAGCCAAGATCTTGCACTATTAGTAAAATCAGCATGATTATCCAAATAAGCAATAACATTTTTATTTTCTTTTAAATATTTTACAACTATATCAATATCTATAAATTGTAAATTATGAATAAATAAAATATCTGGCTGACTTGTTTTTAATACTCGGCTTAAATTATTATAATGAATAAACTTATTTGAAAAATTTTGGTTAAATTTTGGTTTTAATCTAATAACATGGACTCCATCTTTATTAACATAATCATTATCATTTGCTAAAACTATTTTTCCATTTTCATCATACATCCAACAATTAGTCACAATTTCCACTTCAAGATTTAATTTTTTATGATATTTAGCTAGTAGATTTTCTTGATAAGAAAATCCTTCTGTATACACACTTGCTAAACAAAGATGCATTATTTTCATATTTACCGCTCCTTATTAATAATTAATAAATATTCATTTAACATTGTTTGAATATCAAATAATTCTTTAGCTTTCTCTAAATCGACACTAAAATTATTGCTATCAATTATTTCCTTTACAATCTGATAATTTCCTTGTTCAATAACCAATCCACATTTATCATCAAAGATACTTTCTTTACATCCACCTGTATTATAAGTTATGACTGGAAGTCCACATAATAGTGCTTCAATATTAGTTGTTGGAAAATTATCATCGTATGTTGGATTAAAAAAGATATCAGCTGTAGAATATATTTCCACAAGTTTTTTAACATTCGTCGTCTTTTTTATTCCTAATATATTATCTGGCAATAGTGATATTTGTTTATCATTTAATCCAACTAAGACTATAACCGTATCATTATTAATGATTTTCGATAATTTAAGAAAATCTTTAAAACCTTTTCTTTCATCCCAGGTACTTGCAACACCAAGAATTATTTTTTTATTTACTAAATTATTCTCTACTCTAAATTTACTATCAATAAAGTGAAAAATATTGCTATCTACACCATTATGAATTACTTTTGTGTTATAAGATTTTAAAAATGATCTATTTACGAGCTTTGCTAACCATTCACTTGGTGTAATAATTGTCATATTTACACCATTAAATAGCTCTTTCTTTTTTAAATAATTCTTTTTTGAATTATCCGTAAAACTACTAGGATAGTTTTTTAATTGTGGGCAATCATAGCATCCATATATCCATTTTTCACAGCCAATATAATCAAAATAAGCACAATGTCCGGTAAATGACCAACAATCATGTAATGTCCATATAACTCTAATATTATTATTTTTAATATAATTAAATAGCATTTCAATGTTAATATAATAACCATGAATATTGTGTAAAAGAATAATATCAGGTTTTATCTTTTTTAATTTTTCTATCAATTTGTTTGTTGATCGTTTTGAAGCAAAACCTGTTTTATCTGTAAATCTCGAATATATAACATGATAATAAACACCAAATTTATCATTCATATATATTTCTTTTGTTGTCTGTTCCTGTCTTCCACGACCCCAAACAACATATGAATCAATTCCACTTTGTTCTAATTTTTGATGAATATTCATCATTATATTTCCTGTCGAAAAATTAGGAAAAATATTTATTTGAACCACTTTCATTTCAAATCATTCTTTCTTACTACTTTGCCTGGATTCCCAACAATAACACTATTAGCTTCAAATTTACCACTAACAACTGACCCTGCTCCCACTACACAACCATCTTCTAATATAGTTCCTTTTAAAATAATAACATTACAACCGATAAAACAATTTTTCCCAATTATAACTGGTTTAACGCCAATCTTATCAGTATCATTTTTATTTCTTGCATCTATTTCAATAGGATGAAAATCATTATCAATTATTTTTGCATTAGCTCCAATTAAAGTATTGTCACCAATACTTACATATTCTCTAGCATAAATAGTAGTTCCAGACATTCCTACATTATTACCAATTTTTATAACAGAATTAGGAGTTCTAGTAGTTATAATAGTTCTTTGATATAATCCAATTAAATTAGAAAAAATCGATGATTTTAAGATTACATTATCTCCCATTTCTATTTTACCTTTATTAACAATAACAGAAAATCCTTTTATTTTTAAATTTTTTCCATATTTTACTCTTTGCAGCAACATCATTAATTTAGTTATCATTTTTATCACCTACTAATTTATTTATTTCATTCTGATATTTTTCAATTGATTTAGCTTTAGTTAAATAAGTATCTAAATATTTTCTTCCTGTTTCATGTTTTTTTACAAAAGAATATTTATTTTTCACAATTTCATCTAAACATTTCTCAATTTCTTTATAATTACCTGGTTCTGTAACAATTCCACAATTAGAATTCACAATTATTTGGTAAGCTTCTGTACCTTCTTCTAAAATTCCAAATATTGGAACGTTAGTTGCTAAACAACCATATATTTTACTCGGAACAGATACACCCTTTATTCCCATTGCATTTGTAACTAAATGAACATTTGCTGCATTTAAACTATATATTAAATCTTTTTTATCTTGATAAGGTATAAATACAACATTACTCATCTGATGACTTTGAACATATTCTTCTAATTTTGATTTAATTGCTCCTTCTCCAACTATTGCAAAGGAAATGTCTTGATTTTTTTTATATTTTTCTATAATTCTAATTAAATTTTCTAAATCATAATATAAACCGATATTTCCAGAATACATAATGACAAATTTATCATCAATGTTATACTTTTTTCTAAATTCTGTAACTTTCTTATTAGTTTTTTCTAATGGATAAATCTCTTTATCATTCGTCCAATTATTTATTACAACATTATTTGGTACATTTTTATTTTTAAATCGTTTTTTTAATGTTTCTTGCATATCTTTACCAACTGTTATAACTAAATTAGCTTTTTTGCATGTTTGTTTATCAATAAACATCATTAATCTAATAATCAACTTGTTTTTAGAATAATTTACTGCCATAATTTGTTCTGGATTAAAATCTTGTACATTATAGATTAATTTTCCTTTTGTTATTATTTTCCCTATTCTTCCTAATATTCCACCTAAAATTGGAGGTTGAGAAATCGTATAAACAATGTCTTGTTTACCTACTTTAAAAGTAGCACCAATAGAATTAAAAAAATATGATAAGATATGGGAAATACGACTTTTTTTATTGTTTTTATCAAAATCTTTTACCCTAACTCTAATGATTTTAATACCTTCAAATTCCTCAAAATAATACTTTTTAGTTTTATATTTTGGTTCTATAACTCCAGTATAACAAGGTACTGAACATATCACAGTAATATCAAATTGATCTTTTAAACCTAGACACAGCTCAGTTAAAATCTGAGCAGTTGAAGCAAATTCGGGATAAAAATAATTAGCATATAAAATTATTTTTTTCTTCATTGTAAAACCACCTTTATTTCCATATCAAATATAAACAGCAAAACATAAGAAAAAAATGTATTATTGCTATTTATAACATTATAACAAAAATAAAGTTTATTTAATAGTATTTTCACTCTTAGTAAAAACTTTTTATATTTTTTTTGCAAAAAAATATTTACTTACTTTTATGGTAAGCAAATACTTTTTATTTTTCTCCTTCTTCTAACATTGTAACAATACTAATACCATATCCTGTTTTAACATCATCAATTATAACATGTGTCACAGCTCCAATTATTTTATTATTTTGAATAATAGGACTTCCACTCATTCCTTGAACTATTCCTCCAGTAGTTGAAAGTAACTCTTCGTCAGTAACTTCAAAGTAAAAGTTTTTAATCTTATTTTTAACGTCTATCCTTTTAATATCAATTTCATATTCTTTAATTTCTTTACCTTGTAAAACCGTATAAATACTAGCTTTACCTAAAGAAACTTCACTAACATCAGCTATTTCTAAAACATCTTTTGCTGGCAAAGTATCTTGATAAATCCCAAATATCCCAAAACCAGTATTTTTAAAAACAGTACCTAAATTATTATCAAAACTAATTTTTGCTCTTTTAGAACCGGGATTACCGTCAAGACTTTTATTAATATTTAAAACAAAACTATCAAATATTGTTCCTGTTTTAACCTCAATCCTTTTATTTGTTGTACTCTCTAATATTTCATGTCCTAATGCTCCAAATACTTTTGTTTCTGGATCAATATAAGTTATAGTTCCAATTCCATTCAAACTATCTTTAACATATAAACCTGTCTTATATACTCCATCAAATAAATTAACATTAATTTCATCATTATATTCTTTATTTTCTCTTAAATAAGTAATATTTACCTTATCGTTTTTAATATTTTTATCTATTGAGTTAACTAAATCATTAATAGAATTAATTTCGTTATTATTAACTTTAATTATACTATCTCCTGGTTCTAAAAATGAATTAATATACTTACCATTAACTTTATAAAAACCAACTACCATTACCCCATTATTATGGACCTCAATACCTATGTTTTCACCACCAGGAATTACATATTTAGAATAAGCCATTACATCTAAAGGTAATAGCATAATGACTAGTGCCATTAAACTCAAATACATTCTTTTCATTATAAATCACCTATTTATAGTATTGATTATTATCATAAAAATACATATCCAATAAATACCAAAAAAAAGAACAATATTATTATATTGAATCTTGTTCTATTTCTTTTAATCTTTTTTTTATCAATAAAATTAATTCTAATGGTCCACAAATTTTATTAAGTACTATTAAACTATCTTGTAACTTTCTTTTTAAAGGTAAATCACTTAACACTCGTGCCTCTTCTAAATAATCAAAATTATTAATAGGATTTGTCGCAAGAAAATCTCTAATATAGTCTTCTATTTGTTTTAAAATATAGGAATTAGTATTAAATTCTTCCATTTCTAAAACCCCATAATATCCGCCAACTAATAATCTAAAATGATCTACTAAAGTCATTATTCACCTTCAATGGAAAAATCTTCCAATTTACCATTTTCTTGTAAAATTTTATTAACTTTTTCAGTAGCATTATTTAACTTATCACCACATATTTTGGCTAACTTCATTGCTTCACTATACTTTTCTATAGCTTTATCTAAGTCAACATTTCCTGCTTCTAACTCTTTAACAATATTTTCTAGTTCTGTTAAAGATTCTTCAAAAGTAAGTTCTTTTTCTTCTTTATTCATTATTTATCACTCTTTTCTATTACTTTAGCAACAAAACTACCTTCATGTAGTTTTACATTAACATTTGTATTTAAATCAATATCTTTATAACTTTTAATTATTCTATCATTTACTTTAACCAAACTATAACCTTTACTTAAAATATTTAAAGGATTAACTAATTCCATTGTTTTAAGTATTAAACTATAACGATGTTTTTGTTCATCAAACATACTAATCGGATTATTAAGGATATAATTACTTTTGATAGTACTTAATCGTATTTGATATTGGTTTAACTTATTTGATATAAATTTATTCAACAAATCGATATAGCTATCTAATTTTTGTTCTTTAACTTCATACATACTCATTGGATTTTTAAGAACAAAACTATTAGTTAAATTTTCTAATTTATTTCTATTTTTATTAATTAAATTATTTAAATTTTCTTTTAATCTTATCTGATATTGATTAATTAAATTATTTATATCAAATAAATTTGGTACAGCCATTTCAGCAGCTCCTGTTGGTGTTGGTGCTCTTAAATCAGCTACAAAGTCCGCAATAGTAAAATCTACTTCATGTCCTACAGCACTAATAACAGGTATACGTGAATTAAAAATTGCTCTTGCAACAATTTCTTCATTGAAAGCCCATAAATCTTCAATTGAACCACCACCACGACCACAGATAATGACATCTAAATCAAATTCTTGAGCTCTTTCTAATTGTCTAACTATACTTTCTTTTGCTCCTTCTCCTTGTACTAAAGAAGGAAATAGAATTGTTTCACATATTGGATATCTTCTTTTAATGGTACTTAAAATATCTCTAATAGCAGCACCAGTACTTGCTGTAATAATACCAATTTTTCTCGGATATCTAGGAATTTTTTTCTTATATATATCATCAAATAATCCTTCACTTGCTAATTTTTTCTTCAATTTTTCATATTCTAAATATAGATTTCCTATACCATCCAATTCCATTGTTTCAACATATATTTGATATCCACCATTAGCTTCATAAACTGTAACTCTACCAGATACCAAAACATTCATTCCATCTTCTGGGACAAAAGTAATCTTTGAAGCTGCACTACTAAACATAACAGCTGATATTCTACTTGTTTCATCTTTTAAAGTAAAATATAAATGACCTCTTGTATGATGTTTAAAATTACTTATTTCACCTTTTATATAAATATTAGTTAATGCTGGTTCTCGATCAAACATATTCTTTATTGCTTTATTTAAAGCAGTAATACTGTAATATTTTATATCCATAATAACACCTAGAATTACTCTTCGTTAATGATTTTATCTAAAACTGCATTTATAATCTTTCTTACATTATCATCACTATATTTTTTAGCAAGTTCAACAGCTTCATTAATAACAACAATCTGTGGTGTATCCGTATATTTTATTTCGTATATTGCTATACGAAGAATTGCCGCTCCCGTTTTATCAATTCTTTCGATATTCCAATCTTTCATATACTTATTAGCAAGTTCGTCTATGATTCCTTCATAAGTAGTAACTCCATAAACGATGTCTCTAACAAATTCATTATCAATTTCTAAGTTATTTTCAATTAAATTTTCTACGTTCCAATCTACTTTACTTTTTTTCATAATATCCGCTTGATAAAGAATTACCATTGCTTTTTCTCTTAATTCACTTCTAGTTATACCCATATGTGTCACCTCATAAAAAATTATACCAAAAAAAGTAGTATAAAACTACTTTATATTTGCAATTTTTCCTTAATTTTATTAGGATTTGTAAACTTAAAATCTTTAACAACACTTAGAAACTTCAATTGTTTTTCTTTAGTTTCTAAAGACTCATCACTATTAAGAATTATATCTTTTGTAACTTTACTTTTATTATAGAAAATATCTAAATCCTTATCATTCGGGTCAAAACCATCAATTTTAACTCGACACCAAGCACCAAGTCCTTCCACATATTCATAAAACATATTTTTTATCTCATAGGAAGAAACATATCTTTCCAGCATTTTTAAATATACTAACTCATAAGAAAGAAGATCGCTATTTTTATTATTTCTCGTATCTTTAATAATTATATCTTTTCCATTACATGTCTCAATAACAACTTCTTCGTTTCCTTTTTTAAATATTTTTATAATAATTCTTTCCTCATCATCAATATAATTTTTTAAAGCTACTCGATAAACATCATGATGCAATTTATCAGTTAAAAAGTAGAACTCATCTTCTTTATACATTACTTATCCAGCTCTTTCATTTCATATAAAATATTTATTGCTTCCATAGGTGTAATTTTTAAAGGATCAGTTTCCCTTAATTTTTTCAACGCTTCACTTTCTTTAACTTCTTCAACACTATCAAAATCAAATGAACATTGATAATTAATATCTGTATTTATTTTGTCTTTAGTTTCATAAATCTTAAGAATCTCGCTGCTTCTTTTAAGTAATTCCTTTGGCATTCCAGCCAATTTAGCAACATGAATTCCATAACTTTTGTCAACAGCACCATCTTGAACTTTATGTAAAAAAGTAACATTACCATCTTTTTCTGAAGCTGCAACATGAACATTTTTAATACTAGAAAAATTATTTGATAAACTAGTAAGTTCATGATAATGTGTACTAAATAAAGTCTTGCATTTAATATTATTGGAAATATATTCAAGTATTGCTTGAGCTAATGAAATACCATCATAAGTTGCTGTTCCTCGTCCTAATTCATCAAAAAGAATCAAACTATTTTGAGTCGCATTACATATTGCATTTTTCGCTTCTTTCATTTCTACCATAAAAGTTGATTCTCCACTTACTAAATCATCACTTGCGCCAATTCTTGTGAAAATTTTATCAAATATTGGGATTTTACAACTTTTAGCCGGAACAAAAGATCCCATTTGAGCCAAAATAATTATAACAGCTAATTCACGCATATAAGTAGATTTTCCACTCATATTAGGACCAGTAATTAAAAGGGTATCAATATCTTCATTCATCAAAACATCATTTGCAACATATTCAAACTTACATACTCTTTCAACTACAGGATGTCTTCCTTCAATTATCTCAATTCTTCTATCATCTAACAATTGAGGTTTTACAAAATTATAATCTTCAGCAACAACAGCTAAACTAGTTATAGCATCAAGTATTGAGATAATATCACTAGTTATCTTCAATTTAAATATTTGTTTCTTGATAGTTTCTTTAATTTCATTAAACAAGTTAAATTCCATCTCAATAATTTTTTCTTCAGCGTTTAAAATTAAAGCTTCTTTTTCTTTTAATTCTTGACTTATATATCGTTCACAATTAGTAAGAGTCTGTCTTCTTTCATAACCAAAAGATGGGTCAACCAAATGAGTTTGTCCTTTACTAATTTCGATATAATAACCAAATACTTTGGTATAACCAACTTTTAACGTTTTAATACCTGTTCTTTGTCTTTCTTCTTCTTCTAAAGTCGATAAAAAGTCTTTTCCACCACTTCTAATAGATTTAAGTTCATCTAATTCTGTATTATAACCATCTTTTATCAAATAACCTTCTTTTAATCCTAGAGGTGGATTTTCGTAAATAGCTTTTTCTAATAACTCATATAAATCATTAAAAGTATCAATTTCATAATCAAAACCAAGTTGTGTTACATATTCTTTAATACTAGGTAAGACACTTAAACTTCTTTTAATTTGTAATACATCTCTAGCATTCAGATTGCCACAAGTAACTTTTCCGCAAAGTCTTTCCAAATCATAAACTTCATTTAAAGCTCCACTTAATTTATCTCTTAAAATAAATTCATCATTTAATTTTGAAATCATATCGTAACGTTTTGTTATTTCCATCTTATCTTTTAACGGATTCATTAACCACGTTTTAAGCTTACGACTACCCATAGCAGTACGACATTTATCCAATAACCATATTAAACTATAAGTTCTTTCTTTTAATCTTAATGTTTCAACAAGTTCCAGATTTCTAACAGTATGAACATCCATTAATAGATAACTATCTGGATTAACTATATTAACTTTATCAATGTGATCAAGATTCTTAAGTTGTTTAACTACCAAATAATATAAAAGATGTTTGATTCCTGCTAAATAACGATAATCTTTAATATCTTTATAAATATCAACATATTCATTCTCTAAATACTCTGTATTAATACTTATTTCAATTCCATAATTATTATGTAAAACATTAATAAGTTCAATATCAACCTCATCACTTAAAATAATTTCTTTTATACCTAAATTTAATATATTATTAAGTAATTTGTCCTTATTATATTCTATTTGCATTAAATTAAATTCTCCAGTAGAAATATCACTATAAGTAAGAATATACGAAGTTTTAAAATCTAAAACACTTCCAATATAATTATTATCATGTCCATTAAGCATTTCATAATCAACTATAGTCCCTTTACTAATAACTTGAGTAATACCTCTTTTAACAATACCTTTCGTATTTTTAGGATCTTCTAATTGCTCACATATTGCAACTTTATAGCCTTTACTAACTAATTTTTCAATATATGGTCTTACAGAATGAAAAGGCACTCCACACATTGGAACTCTTTCATCTAAACCAGCATTCTTACTAGTTAAAGTAAGTTCTAATTCCCTACTGCATATTTCTCCATCTTCAAAAAACAATTCGTAAAAGTCCCCTAAACGATAAAATAACATTTCATCTTGATGTTCTACTTTAATATCATAATATTGTTGCATCCCAGGGCTTAATTTTTCTCTATCTACTTCTAATAATTTCATCCAACATCACAAGTAATAGTATAACAAAAAAAGACCAGTTAAACTAGTCTAATTATACTTTATGAGTTAATATTACTTTAATCTTTCGACCAATATACTTAGGTATTACAGCAACACTAGGTAATTCCAACATACTATTTCTCTTATCAATAGCAGTAATAATCCATCCTTCTTTATATTTTGGTGGTTTTATTGTTAAAGGAAACATATGCTTTTCAATTGCATCAGTAATTCTTTTATCTTCTAAATGAGGAAAAAACTTAACATAATTTAAAGATGCCTCTTTTCCATGCGTAAATCCGTGTTTTTTAAATAAAGGTTTCTTTTTAGTTAATTCACTTAAATAACTTGTGTCTAATTCGGCCAGTTCAGGTGTATACAACCAAGCTTTTGGATAAAAATCATGCAATAATCCAGCTATAGCACATACTCTTTCTGATGCATGAAAATACTTTGCATATAAAAAAGAATAATAAGATACATAAACTGAATGTTCAAATACACTTTTGTTATGATGATGAGCAAATAGTTTTCTTTTTTGAAACTCAGGATGTAAAAGAATCTCTTCTACTATTCCATACCATTCATCAAAAAAAACATAATCACTCATTTTTAACTCATCTTTTATATTTTCTGTATAATATTTTTTCATTATTCTCCCTACTTTAAAGCTTGTATAGCTTCTGATAATGTTTTAACACCAATTATTTCAATATCATAATTATGTTCTTTTTTTACTTCCATAGCTTCATCATAATTTTCCATTGGACATAAAAAGATATCAGCTTTTTTTCTTACAGCACCAGCTAACTTGTATTTAACGCCACCTATTTCACCAACATTACCCTCTATATCAATTTCACCAGTACCAATTATTTTTCTTCCATCCGTTAAATCATCTTCAGTTAAACGGTTATAGATTTCTAAAGCAGTCATAAGACCACCAGAAGACCCACTTTCACTTTCTTCAAACTTAACTTTAACTTGTGGATCACTTTCATATTCATATTCAGTTATTGCCATTATTCCCATTTTAACTCTTTTTGCTTTTTCTTCAGCACTTAATTTTTCAAACTCTTCTTCTGTTTCATCTAAAACATTATAAAGTATAGCACTAACTTCAACTTCTTTATCATCTCTTATAACTTTAAGCCTAATTTCATCACCTGGCATATATCCTTTAATAATTTCTTTTATTTCATTTAAATTAAGGACATTTATATCATTAACACTCTTTATAATATCATTTACTTCTAAAGTTGTGTCAGCTTGTTCATCAATATGAACAACATGAATCTTTGAATCAGTAATTCTTATATGTTCTTCATCATCTCCATAAAACTCTCTATATGCTGCTATAGATGCATTAGCAATCGCTTCATGTAAATAAAGTTTATCACGATTAACACTATCTTCATAATCTTCATCACCAATGGTAAATTCTTTATAAGATACTATATCCCAATCACTCCTTAATGCTCCAACCAACAAAGTTAATGGTGTTCCTTTTACCATTGTAACATAAGCCATATTAAAAGAACCTTCAGCTTCATTATCTGTATCAATTACAACTCTATCTTCTAAAGAAATTGCACCACCTGGTGACTCTATAACATAAGGTAAAGGCAGATTCGTAAACAACACAACAAAAAGAAAAAACAAAATAAATTTATACTCTTTTTTAATAAAACTTTTTATTTTCTCATATATATTAGTAATCATAATAATCACCTTAATAGAATTATATCAAAAAAAGAGGAAAATATGAAATATATCATCAAAAAATGTTTAATATTAACACTATTGTTTTTATTTTTATTTTATATTATTACAAATAGTACAATTGTCAGTAATGATATTATCAATTCCCTTATAATGTATTATGAAAAAGTATTTCCTTTTTTATTCCCATCAATCGTTATAACAAATCTTTTAATATACAATAACTTTCCTTATTATCTAGCTAAATACTTTAAAATCAGTTCAAAAACATACATATTATTAATGTCTTTATTAACTGGATGTCCAAGCAATGCTGTAATGATAAGAAAGATGTTAAACGATAATAATTTATCTTTAGATAATGCTGAAAAAGTAATATCATATACTCAATTTAATAACCCAATTTTTTTATATAATATCTTAAATTTTTCTCTACCAAAAGATTATTCTCTTGCAATTATAATTATTAATTACCTTTCCAGCTTTATCATTTTATTTTTATTACAAAGTAAAGAAAAAAAACCAACTAATATTATAAAGACAAATTACTCTATATCTCAATCGCTAACATTAGCTATAAATAATACGATAGAAACTTTAATACTTATCCTAGGAACAATTATCTTTTTTAATATAATTCCACTAAAAAAACCATTTAAAGGACTTTTAGAGATAACTAATGGTCTTAACAATTTACCATACTTATTAATTTCAACTAATTTCAAAGCATTTCTAGCTATTATTTATATTTCATTTGGTGGTCTTTGTATAATAATGCAAATAAAAAGTATCATGTCTGATACTTTAATTACTTATAAATACTATTTTAAATATCGAATAATTCATTTACTTCTTTCTATGTTATTGTTCTGCATGCTGCTGATATTCCAAGCTTTTCTCCGTCTTTAGGAATATTTAAACCTTCTTCAATTTGTCCCATATAAAGTAGTTCAATATCAAATATCATTTTACTATCTAAAACACTACTGGTTAATTCTGTTGGAAAAACAAATTGCATATAAAACAAATCACCTTCTTCTTGGTAACAATAGAAATAATCATTACTATAATTTGCTGATTTCAATCTCCATCTTTCACCAGAACCATCTCCATCAGGTTTTTCACTATGTTCATAATAGAAATATTCTTTTTCTACTTTTATGATTCCATATGTATTATCAAAATATTCAAATCGTAAACAAGCTATATTAGATTCACCTAATGTATTACAACTACTTATAGTCTTTATTTCACGATCCAAAAAATCATCTTGAATAGTCTTAGTAATAATACTTCTATTTATTTGATCCTCAGACTTATAACTACTTAAACTTTCTTCTTGTCTTAAGTCAATTAATAAATTAAAAATAAATACCATAATTATTGATATCAAAACAACAGCAAGCATCACTTCAACAATTGTCATACCATTTTGTTTTCTCATTTTATCACCAAATTTTACTCACCTGTTACTATAAAGCTAATTGCAGATGAAGAACCACTTAAAACATTTGGACTTTCAGAATTAAACCATATTCTTACCGTATGAATCTTCGTATAACCTTTATCAATTTCTTCGGTTAATAAAATATAGTTTCCTTTTTTATCCATTTTAAAATCTTTTAGATTCTTAATCACATTATCATCTACTGCAACTCTTAAATAATCTTCAACTTTAACATTGGAATTAATTCCATTTTTTAAAATTAAACTATAATCTGCTTTTTTCTTACTATTATTTGTTATATTTAATACATAAGGTTTAGTATTTAATCCAGCACTATCTCCCATTATGTATAAATTATTTGCTACTTCTTTTGAATTAACATCTAATATCAAATCATCATCAGTTAAAATTTTATTACCTTTCACAGCACTATAAATTGCATATCCACCTATTAGTACTATTCCTAAAAATATAAATGCTATAAACACTTCTTTAAATATTTGTTTATTTAATACTTTATTTGCATCCATTATTTTATCACATATGGATTATTTAAAGATCCATCTCCATTAACTATTCTAACTGTTGATTTTAAATATACTACAGGTCTTAGCCCATGATTATTAGATACTAAATCTTCACTTACTAAACCTTCTGAATTTACAAAGAAAGCACTATTTATATTATTAGAATTATTATTTATCAACCAATATTCTGTGCCATTATTTAACCAATTACCACTTAATCCATCAGCTTCGGCATAGTAATAATCACTTATAGTAAGTAAGCCGCAATCGCTTACAATACTATTTTCTCTTCCTAAAACATCTTTATTATTTAATTCATTACTATAAAAATCGGTTGCTTTATAATTTTTATAAGTTGTAATACCTCCAACATTATATGTAACATAATCAAAAAGATTGATATCTTCTTCTATTATCTTATTTACTGCATAATCATTTAATATTAGTCCTAGATTTTCACCCCAAGAATAATTAGAACTAGTTATATATTTGTCAGAACTTATACTACTATCTCTTACAATTTTAACACGAGATTCTAAACGATTATCTCCTTTAGAAACATCAAATACTCCAACTATTCTCCATATTTCATTATTAAATTTAAGATAATTATTAGGAGATTCTCCAAAATATCTAATGTTACCAAAAGCATCTTCTAAAAGTCCACTATCAATTGGCGTTACTTCACTAGAATTATTAAGACTTTTAATTATACCAGTTGCAACATCTGTAGCTGTTTCAGATTCAACACTTATTTGAAAATTAACCTTTTCTTCTTTATTAATCGCCCACATTTTAATATTATGAGTTATTACATCATTAACTTCATTGCTTTTTTTAACAATCCCACTAGTTAAGATAATTTTTCCATTTCTTATTTCTAAATCTTTTAAACAATGGGGTTTTTCTCCATCAATACTAACTTTAATATTATCTTTACTAGAAATAGCATTAACATCTTCAATGAAGATATGATACAAAACATCCAGATTACTATTATTAATAATACTAAAAGATTTACCAGCATTTTTAAGACCACTTTCATCAGTACTAACCGCTAATGTTGTCTCAATAAAATTATTATCTTTATAAGTCATAGTTAAAGGATATTCTTCTACTATATAATTATTTGTAGCAGTACCAATATTGCTAAAAGAAGAATAACTAACACTTATAACAAGTAAAGAAATTAAAAATACAGATACAACCATTACAACTGTTTTTCTTTTAAAAGTTTTCTCTATTGAGTTCATCCTAGTCACCTACCATAACAATGATAACATAAATAGATTAAATTATAAAGAAAAATCACCATTTTGGTGATTTAAATAATATTTATTAAATTTTTCAAAAGAATATATCTATTAAATGGCAAAAACTTTTAAAACTCATACTATAATATAGGTGATGAAAAATGTGTCCAAAACATCCTAAAAAAGCAGGACCTTTTACTTTTATAGCATTATTATGTTTAGCAGTTCTTATCTTTTATCAAATAATTCTTACCTTAATAGTACCACTAAGATTTAATGTTTTTATCCTTTTTATTGAATTATTTTTATTCGGTTTTCTTTTCTTCCGAATAATATGGTTTTAATACTTCTTCTGTTTTAAATATATAATCATATAATTTACCAATTTTCATACATTTTTCGTATTCAGTACCATCAATAGTTATTTTATCTGGTATCGAAATACAAATAAAAAGCAATTGTTTTTCTTCTTCTTTTAATTCAAAATTATTAAAATAAGTAGAAAAAATACTATTAAAATGTAAATTATAAAATTCTTTACGATAGAAATTAATCATATCTAAAATTGGTGAGTCAACTACAGCTTTATCCCAACTTATTAAATAATCTTTATCACCTTTAATAAAATGATCTAACTCTAGATTATTATGAATTAAAGATACCCTTTCTTCATGTTTATCTTTAACTAAAATATACCACTCTTCTATTTTAGCATTGCAGAAATTAAGGCAGTTATTTATTTCATAATAATTACGTAAAAACAAATACTCAGATGGACTATTATAATCATTTAAAACATATAAATCAAACAAATCACTATAATAACTTTTTAAATCAATTATATTAGCTTTAACATTATCATAAATTGCTTTATAAGTATCACCAGTTACCTCTTTATAGTAACTGGTTTTATTATGAAGTAATGCTATCAATTCTGTTAAATCTAACGCTTTTTGTTCTATTGGCATTGAAATACCTTTAACATATTCAAAAACATTTACATCATCTCTATTAAACTCAACTAACTTCGGAAAATAATCAAAACTACGACTTTTTAAATACTGATACAAATTATAAATATCAATATTTTTTTCTTTTACAATTAAATCACCACTAGTAGAATTAAGAATAACTACTTGACCTTTCTTGGTAATTTTATATGGTTTATATGTTTCTTTTAATATTTCAATACTTCTATTCATCTTGATATATTGGAATGATGATTTTATCTTTTGGACCTATATTACTAATATCATTATACTCTTCAATAAGGCTCATATTAACATTATATAGTTTACAAACCGTCTCTATAGTTTCTTCTTCTTTTAAAATATGTACATGATAAGTGACATATTCACTTTTTTCCGCTGTTTCATCTTTAATATCTTCTTTAATATTCTCTTCTACGATATTATTGTCATCAATCTCAACAATATCTTCTTGCGGTTTAATTACTTCGGATAAAATGGCATTTTCTCTTACATTTTCTTTTATTTCAGGTTCTTCTTTTATTTCAGGTTCTTCTTTTATTTCAGGTTCTTCTTTTATTTCTGGTTCTTCTTTTATTTCTGACTCTTCTTTTATTTCTCTGTCCTCCAATAATTCATTAGCTTCCTTTAAAAAATCACTAGGATCTTCTACCTCTTCTTCTGTAGGCATTATTATTTCTTTTCTTTCTTCCTTAATTCTTTCTCCTATTAAACTATATTCTATTTTTACTTCCAAAATATCTCCTTTAAAATCATATGTAAAATCTTCAATTTCCATTTTTATAGAATCCAAATCAATGTCATCATCAATATCAATACTAAATGGTAAAGAATATTTAAAATCTTCCTTATTAACACTTAATTCATGACTTTTATACTCTCCTGTTACAACAAATTCGCCCTTAATTGTATTATTTACAATATTATAGTTATGTTCTAATGAAATACTAGATATTTCGGCAATATTTGTTTTGAAAACTATTTCTTTACTAAAAGGTATCACACTTTTCATAATATCCTCTCCCTCTAATTAATGATATGAATAATTATATATCTTAGAACCAAAAATAGATTAATGCTACTTTTTCAACTTTTCCTACCCATATAAAAAATCCTCTTACTATCGTAAAAGGAATTTTTACTTAACATTTAACCAACCAATAAACTAAATAAAATCTAATATGTCGAAATCAATCTAATTTTTTAAACAAATAATTAAATATTTCTATATAGTTACTTACTGGGATTATTTCTATAGTATTTAAAATTTGAGTTGGAATATCATCTAAATCAGCTAAATTGGCTATTGGAATAAAAATCTTATTGACATCTTTGTTATATGCACCAATAATCTTTTCTTTTAACCCACCAATTTTTAGAATATCTCCTCGCAATGTAATTTCACCTGTCATAGCATAATTCTTTTCAACTACTTTATTTAGTAATAATGAAATAATAGCTGTAACTATAGTAACTCCAGCACTTGGACCATCTTTCTTAATAGCACCATCTAAAAAATGAATATGAATTAAATTGTCATCAAATACTTTATTATCAATTTTAAATTCTTTAGCTTTACTTTTAATATAACTAATTGCAACTTTAACAGATTCATCCATCGATTGACCAATCATACCAGTAATCATATAACTATCTTTAGACGGATACATTACTGCTTCTACAGGCATCATCATTCCACCATATGCTGTATAGGCAAGTCCATTAACTAACCCAGGTACTAAAGTATAATTAGCTTCTACTAAATCATATTTAATTGGTCCTAAATATTTATCTAAATCACTCTTCTTAATAACTATCTTTTTGACATCAATTTTCTTTTTTACAGATTCTGTAACTATCTTACGAACAATAGTTGATAATTGTCTTTGTAATTCTCTTACCCCAGCTTCTTTAGTATATTTATTAATTATCATTCTAATAATATCATCATCAAACTTAATTAGAGAATTTTTTAACATATGTTCTTCAAATATCTTCGGTAGTAAATACTTTTTAGCAATATCAATTTTCTCAAACTCTGTATAACTAGATAATTCAATTACTTCTAAACGATCTATTAAAGCTTCGGGAATAGTATCAAAAGAATTAGCAGTTAAAATGAACATAACATTACTTAAATCAAATGGCTCTTCCACGTAATTATCGATAAACATTTTATTTTGTTCAGGATCCAATATATCTAATAATACAGCAGCTGGATCACCTTTATAATCTTTAACCATTTTGTCAACTTCATCAATCAAAATCAAAGGATTAGAAGTGTTACATTTTTTTATAGCTTGAATTATCTTACCAGTATTAGAGCCAATATAAGTTCTTCTATGACCAACTAATTCGCCACCATCATTTAATCCTCCAACGCTAATCTTATAAAACTCTTTATTTAGACTTTTAGCAATTCCCATTGCAAGAGATGTTTTACCTACCCCTGGAGGTCCAACTAAACAAATAATTGGACTTTTGAGATTTTTATTTCGTTTTTTAACAGCAATATATTCGACAATACGATCTTTAATCTTATCAAGGCCGTAATGTGTACTATCTAAATATTTTTTTATTGCATCTAAATCGTTATTATCTTTACTAATAACACCCCATGGTAAAGAAATCACTAAATCTAAATAACTTCTAATCATTGACATTTCTGGACTAGATTCATTAGTATATTCCAGTTTTTTAACTTCTTTTAATAATTTATCTCTCGTATTAGAAGATATATCTAATTCACTAATTACCTCCAAATATTTTGAAATAATTTCATCTTTAGCATTTTCTTCTCCAAGTTCTTTTTTAATACTTTCTATTTTTTCTCTTAATATGATTTCTTTTTGATTCTGTTCAAAATCATTTCGTAAAGCTTCATCAAGTTTTTCATCCAATTCAACAACTTGTAATTCAATATTTAAATCATATATTAATGCATTAGCACGATGTAAAGCATTAATTTCTTCCATATAAAGCATTTTTTTATCTATTGAAAATGGTATAAAAGATGTAATAATATCTGTTAAACGATATAAATCATGTACTTCTCTAATATTACTTAAAATACTATTTGAGACATAAGGAGAAGCATTAATGTATTTTTCTAATACTTCTATCAATTTTCTTCTTAATGCTGTTTCTTCTATTACATCAAACTTTGGGAAATCAAGTTCCATAACATCTGCTTGTAATATTGATTTAATGTGTTTATTATTAAAATAATTAAGAATTTTTACTCTTTTAAACCCACTAATTACAACTCTAAAATTACCATTGGGTAATTCTATCTTACTCTTAATCTTTCCTACTACACCGATACTAGGTAAATCGCTTACCTCTGGAGATTCCTCATACTGGTCTTTTGGACAAATAATTAATAATTGGTCATTATATTTATTAGTAGATAAATTAATTACTTTTGTACTACTATCATTATTAAGTTCTAGTCTTACTTCTTGAGTAGGGAGTAGTACCAATCCTTTAAGGAGCATTACTGGTAATGTATATTTCATGACTCGCCTCCCAATTGACTAACATAATGGTTATTATATAAGTTAATACTTTATTTGTAAATCTTTTTGACACTATTTGACGCTAAAAAAATATTACCAATGTTTGGTAATATTTAATTTAGTACTTAATATCTGTTTTTTTTATTTCAATTACAGGTCGAACACTATTATTAGTTGAGGCTACACCATATGCCATATCTTCTCCAACATTACGATAAAGTGAATAAACATCCCAAACTAAATTTGTTTTTTGTTCATAAGGAGATTCCAACCAATATCCACGACTTATTATATTATCTGAAGAATACTTTGTATTCTCTAATAAAAATATACAATAATCTAACTCTCCAAGTTTTCTTTTACCAATAACGATCCTACATGCATTATTTAACTCTTGAACAGTTAATAATCTAGCTGCATATCCACTATAATCAAATATTTGTAAACTCCCTGATAAAGTAGTAGAAGATCCTACTTCAGTTAAAATCATACGATTATCATTTTTCAATTTGACATTTTTCCATTGTTCTAATGTTGGTAACTGTTTAACAGCTGTTACTGGACCTTCATTGTTTATATTATTTAAATCATATGCATACATTGTACTATTTGATGCCATTCCATCTGAAACATTATTATAATAAATTAAAACTGCTGTATCTCCTTCAAAAGATTTAGTACTAGTATTGTAGTAATCAGACACATAATAAAATCTTTCTGTTACTTCATCATAAAGGCCATCATCATTAACATCGCATGTAAATGCATCCCCTGGAATTAATACACCGTTAGAAATAGTTTCATTACCATATACAATTGTAGCACCATTGTTATAACCAGTAGCACTACATCCCCAATTAGTTCTTGAACAAATTTCTGTATGTAATGATGTTGCCCTTATACATTTTGGTGTTCCAGTTGGATCTCCTACGTTATTAGCTTTATTATACAATTCTTCTAAAGCTTCTTGTACATTTGTCTTATCTGTTTTACCACTACTAAAAGTAATATTCCTGGCACTTGTTACTAATGCTGCTGTTACTGTTAGAGTGGAAAGCACTAAAACGATTACTCCTAATACAATTATGTTTTTGACTTTATTATGCACAATACCATCTCTACTTTACATTTTATACTAGTATTGTACCCCCCCGGAACTTTGTCAATAAAAAAGAACTATTACTAGTTCTCTTTTAAAATTTCTATTGCTTTACGCATTTTCATATCGTATTTAACAACATCAAGTCCACCAAATTGAGATATAAATTCTTCTTTTGGCATTCCATATTCAGTAGCCATTTTTTCAGCTTCTGCTTCTGCATCTTTATCGTTTATTTCAATCTTTTCAGCTTCAGCAATACCTTCTAATAAATATCTATAATGTACTCTTTTTGATGCTTCTGGTTCCATTTGTTTATGCAAATCTTCATGAGTTTGACCACTAAATTGCAAGTATTGATCAATTGATAAACCTTGCATCTTTAATTGACTTGCAAATTGATTCATCATTCTATGAACTTCATCATCAATGATTTCTTCGTTTATTTCACCTTTCATATTTTTACTAGCTGCTTCTAAACAATCATTGATATACTTATCATCAGCTTCTGCTTGTTTCTTAGATTCTAATGCTTTCTTAACTTCCTCATTAAACTCTTCTTCAGTTTCGATATTGTCATAACCTAAATCTTTATAGAAATCTTTATTAATTTCTGGCAAAACTCTTTCCTTAATTTCTTTAACTGTAACTTTAAATGTAACCTTCTTATTAGCAAGTTCTGGAGTATAGTTTTCAGGGAAAGTTAGTTCTAAATCTTTAGTTTCTCCAACTTTCATCCCTACTACACCTTCTTCAAATCCAGGAATAAATGTATGAGAACCAATTTCAAGAGGATAGTTAGCACCAGTACCACCTTCTAGTACTTTACCATCTACAACTCCTTCAAAATCAATTACAGCTGTATTTCCTTCTACAACTTCGCCATTTTCCTTAATAACTACTTCAGCAAATCGAGAACATAATCTAGCTACTTCTTCTTCAATTTCCTTTTTAGTTACTTTAATCGCATCTTTTTTAACACCTAAATCTTTATATTTACCAATCTTAATTTCTGGCTTAGTAATGATTGTAAAAACATATTTAACATGTTTTTCATCAATTTCTTTAATATCGATCTTTGGTTCACAAACAGGAATTAATTTTTCATCTCTTAAAACATTATTGTAAGCAGTAGATAAAGCAGCATCCACAGCATCAGCATATAATGATTCAATACCCATTTTCTTTATATAAACATCTTTAGGAATACTACCTTTTCTAAATCCATCAATTTTTGCGTTTTTAACAGCTTTTTTAAAAGATGCATCTAAAGCACTTTCCCATTCTTTTCCTTTTACTTCTATTTCTATTTCATGTACATTTTTCATTTTTTCTCCTCCAATACTCCCATATTATACCTTAAAACTAACATTTCTACAATAAAAATCGACTAGTTCAACTAGTCGTTTTTAAGTGACCCTATAAGGGTA